>JAKBCU010000003.1 GCA_021807565.1 Pseudomonadota bacterium
CCGATCCGGATGACTATCTCTTATAAAAAAAATAATCCCCGTCAAAGGCCACAACAAAAATAATATAGGACCATGTCTCAATACCGCTTGCCAACAGAATAAATAAATCACGGAATAATAGTGAATACCGGCCTGAACATAAGCGTCATAAAATAGATTATGCCATATCACATCAGGATGAGTGATCCATGACCAAACCGCAATATAAATACCCATCGGAAGTAATACAAATGCGTTAAATTTAATGCTCAAACGCCAATAGGATACCGTTGATACACAAAACAACTCACAGCAAAGCAAACCGCCATTAATAGCAACCCAATACCAAATGGCTTTCTGAGATATCAAAAATGCGACACTGATTAATAAGCCGCTCCATTGAATTTTCTGATCTAACACTGCCAAGATTGCAAACAAACATAACCAACTGGTTAACATATCCACTCGCAAATCGGAGGCATAAATAATAAATATTTGATTGAATGTGATAGCAAGCAATGACAAGGCGACTGCACGCCGATTGAAAATCTTCTCTGCCCAATAGCCTGTTAAAACAATACATATTGCATTAATGAGAATAATTTCTTTTTTGATAGAAAAAATAGGCTCGAGCAAGGTATGAGAAAAAAACATCGGAATAGATAAAAGGTAATAACCTAGAACGGATTTATAGGGTGAAAAATCACGATACGGAATATGATAGGTATATTCATAGATATGCCGCGCAAAAACAAATTCATCGGCAGTCAGTGCTTCTTTCGGAATAACGAAAAACTCAAACAAGCTATAGAGGACACACAGAAAAAGAACGCCTCCCAAAAAAGAACTCTTTTTGTACAGACCTTCCAGACCCATGACATTCATTTTGTATGACTCTCTTCTTGATGCTACTATCGCACTATTCTCCAACTCACTAAGACATTAGCCGGTGCTACCGAAAATGTAAATGGAATTCTTATGATGAATACGCATGTCACTATTATTGGTGCAGGGCCTGCTGGCCTAACTGCTGCTTATCTTCTTGCAAAAAATAAGATCAATGTGATCGTGCTAGAAAGCGATCCGCATGAAGTGGGAGGCATTGCCAAGACCGCTAAATATAAAGGATATTGTTTCGATATTGGCGGTCACCGCTTTTTCTCCAAAGCAGAAGAGGTGGAAGCATTGTGGTCAGAACTCTTACCCCATGACATGCTAGAACGACCCCGTTCGTCACGTATTTATTATCGTCAACAGTTTTTCTCATATCCATTAAAAGCATTTGAAGCATTACATAAACTTGGCATTATCGAATCAGCACGCTGTATTGGATCTTACTTAAAAGCTCGCCTATTCCCAATCAAAAAAATAGTCAGTTTTTCAGATTGGGTATCCGCTCATTTTGGTGAACGCTTGTTTTCTATTTTTTTTAAAACCTATACTGAAAAAGTTTGGGGCATGCGGTGCAATGACATTTCTGCCGATTGGGCCGCTCAACGGATCAAAGGATTATCTTTATTGTCTGCCATGATGAATGCGTTACTCCCTAAAAAATGGCTGAAACGAAAGAATAGCGACACCATTAAAACCTTAATTGATACGTTTCGCTATCCACGTAAAGGGCCGGGTATGTTATGGGAAGCTTGTGCGGATAAAATTAGGCAACAGGGTGGAACCATTTTAATGGGGTGTCCTGCATTTCGCTGTGAATATCAACAGCATCAATGGATGACGTTCTATCGCGATCCCCAGGGAGAAACGGGTAGTATTGTATCTGATCATGTCATTTCCTCTGCGCCATTACGCGATTTAATCCTGCATTATGTATCCCCTATGCTCTCATCGCATGTGCTTCGTGCCGCTCAAGCGCTGCGTTATCGTGATTTTCTAATCGTTGTCCTGATTCTAAAAGATAAGAATCCATTTAAAGATAATTGGATTTATGTGCATGATCCCAAGGTCGATGTGGCTCGCATCCAAAATTTTAAATCCTGGTCCCCTGACATGGTACCTGATCCTGACATGTGTTGTTATGGAATGGAATATTTCTGTTTTGATCATGATAACCTCTGGATGGCGCCGGATGAGGCACTGATTAAAAAAGCCACGCATGAGTTAACACAGCTTGGTCTTGCTCATCAAGAGGATGTAGTGGATGGATGTGTTCTAAGACAATCAAAGGCCTATCCTGTGTATGACAATCAGTATCAAACCCATGTCGATACCATTCGAAAAGAACTAGACATTCAATTTCCCACTCTGCATGTGGTTGGACGTAATGGGATGCATAAATATAATAATCAAGATCATGCCATGATGACTGCGATGCTGACAGTAAAAAACATCCTGGCGGGCAAACGCATCTATGATATTTGGGAAGTTAACCAAGATGCTGAATATCACGAGTCAGGTGCGCCTGGAGCGCACCGCTTAACGCATGGATTACGTCACGTCCCAGAACGAATATCTTAGGCATTTTATGCGACCAAAATCTATATTAGTGACTGGCGGTGCGGGTTATATAGGGTCGCATATGCTATTGACTCTCTCTCGAGCTGGATTCAAAACGATTGCTTTCGATAATCTTTCCTCAGGCCATCGCATTCCGATGTTTACGGGTGACACTGTGATTGGTGATATTCAAAATGAAGCGTTATTAAGTGATTTATTTTCAAGGCATCACTTTGACGCCGTCATGCATTTTGCTGCTTCCATTGAAGTGGGGGAATCGGTAATGCACCCTGAGCACTATTATGAAAATAATGTAGTTGCCACCCTGCAGTTACTAAAAACCATGAGAGCACATCGAGTTTGCCACTTGATTTTTTCATCTTCTGCTGCGATCTATGGAGAACCCATCTACACACCTCTCGATGAAAAACACCCCTGCCAGCCACTCAACCCCTACGGCCGATCAAAATATATGATTGAACAGATGCTAGCAGATTTCGCCAAAGCCTATGATTTTCATTATATTGCCTTACGTTACTTTAATGCGGCCGGAGCGGATCCGAGTGGTTTACTGTGTGAGCAACACACTCCTGAAACACACCTCATTCCATTAGCATTACAAGCCGCTAAGACAGGACAACCCTTGACGGTATACGGCTGCGATTACCCAACCTCCGATGGTACTTGTCTACGTGATTATATTCATGTCAATGATTTGTGTGATGCCCATCTGTTAGCGCTCGAAGCAGTATGGCAACAAAAAACAAGTGGTTGTTATAACTTAGGAAGCGGACAGGGTTATTCAGTGCAAGAAGTCATTGATACCGCTCGTTTAATCACAGGCCTTCCCATTCCTGTCACGTATGCCACACGTCGGCCTGGTGATCCCACAAGATTAGTGGCCAATGCTGACTTAGCAAAAGAACAGTTAGGATGGCAACCTCGTTATAGTGATCTTCCTACTATCATTAAACATGCATGGGCTGCTCGAGCACCACTCGATTCTCTTCTATCGATTTAGAGTTTATTCAACGTCAGTATGGTATAAGCAAATGGCTTAAACGAGACTCGCATTTTAAAGAGGATGTTATCATGGGATACAAAATGTGTGAGTTATTGATGCGAGGGCCCTAAGTATAAAGTAAGTGTTCTTAACTCGCCAACTGATCCAACTGAAAAATCGGTAGTAATACCGCTAAAACAATAAATAACACGATGGAGCCCATCACCAAAATAATCGCCGGTTCAAACAAGGCAAGGCTGGTTTCAATTAAACGAGCAATATCACCCTCTTGGTTATCAGCCGCTCTTTCTAACATTTTTTCTAACTGACCGCTGGATTCACCACTTGCAATTAAGTGAACACTCATCGGTGGAAAATATCGCGTTTGTTTTAATGACAAATGAATAGCTGCTCCCTCCCTCACACGATGGGTCGCTTCATTGACAGCAGCCTGAATCGGCAAACAGGTAATTAAAGTCGACGCTATTTTCATTGCCTCTAAAACGGATACTCCTGCGGACGATAAAATGGCAAATGTTCGGGAAAATCGCGCCGTATTAATCACTTTGATGGCGTTTCCAATAATAGGAATGCGTAGTATGAGATAATGCATTTTGACACGAAAAGCTAAATGACGTTGCATTCGCCAACGAATCACACTGGCGCTGACTATCAACAAAAACAACACATAAAGACCATACGTTTTAGTGCCCTGACTCAACGCAATAAGCACTTGAGTCATGCCGGGTAAAGACTGATGCATATTGCCGTACACTGCAATCATTTTGGGGACAACATACGCTAACAAAAAAGCAACAATGCTAATTGCCACTACCACCATAATCACCGGATAAATTAAAGCATGCTGAATCTTTTGGCGCATCGCAAATTGCTGCTCCGTATAATCCGCTAATCGTTGCAATACCCTATCTAAATGCCCCGATTTTTCTCCTGCTGCAACAGTGGCACAATATAAATTGGAAAAAGCCTTTGGGAAATCGCGTAGACCGGAGGCTAATGTATGACCCTCTACAACTTTACTTCGCACAGATAAAATCAACCCTTGCGTTTTGAGTTTTTCGGTTTGTTCCGCAACGGCTGCTAATACTTCTTCAACGGGCAACCCAGCGGCTAATAAAGTGGCCAATTGACGCGTCATTAACGCTAACTCTTTGCTATTTAAACTACGTCGGTATAATATATTGCGATCCGCACTGACTATGCGTTTTTTCTGATGTGCAGCGGTAATCGATAATAGAATAAAACCTTTATCTCGAATCAGTTGACGCGCTTGTTTAATCGATTCTGCTTCAACAATTCCTTTTTGTTTTTCACCTTTGATATTCGTTGCTTGATAGTGAAAAGCAGACACGACTATTAGTCCTCACTGGTGACACGTAAAATTTCTTCCAAAGAACTATCCCCCGCTATCACACGAGCATAACCATCTTGTCTAATACTAGGAAATAAAGTGCGCGCATATTTTTTTAATTCGGGTTCGGGTTTTCTATCATGGATCATAGTACGCAACCTATCATCAATCACAATGAGTTCGTATACCCCACTTCGTCCACTATAGCCTGTATTCCGGCAATGCTGACAACCCACAGCATGATACAATAAAGGTGGATTCGTTGTTGGAAGGCCCAACCGTTCACACTCTTGAATCGTAGCCAGTTGTGGTCTTTTACAATGCACACATAATTTACGAATTAACCGTTGTGCTAACACACCAATTAAACTGGATGATAATAAAAAAGGTTCAATACCCATATCATCTAATCGGGTAATAGCACCTACTGCACTATTCGTATGTAAGGTCGACAATACCAAATGTCCGGTTAAACTGGCTTGAATAGCAATTTGCGCCGTTTCTACATCACGAATTTCACCTACCATCACAACATCCGGATCTTGCCGCAAAATGGCACGTAACCCCTTAGCAAAAGTCATATTCACTTTGTAGTTAATTTGTGTTTGACCCACCCCAGATAGATCAAATTCAATCGGATCTTCAACCGTTAAAATATTGCGAGTCGTATTATTTAATGCGGTAAGCGCAGCATATAGTGTCGTTGTTTTACCCGATCCCGTAGGACCTGTCACTAAAATAATTCCATGAGGAATGGCAATTAATGTTTTCATAAAATGTAATGTGGCAGGCATCATACCTAAATCTGACAAGTCTAATCTGGCGGATTGCTTATCCAATAAACGTAAGACGACTCGCTCACCATGACTGGTTGGCATAGTAGAAACACGAACGTCGACGGCACGACCCGCAATTCGCAAGGTAATACGACCATCTTGTGGTAATCTTTTTTCTGCAATATCTAATTTAGCCATCACCTTAATGCGCGACACGATTAATGGCGCAAGAATGCGTTGTGGTTCAAGCACTTCTCTTAAGATACCATCCACTCGAAAACGAATGGCAATCCGATTTTCAAATGTCTCAATATGAACATCCGATGCACCTTCTTTAATGGCTTCGCTCAATAATGCATTTAACAACCGCACAATCGGTGCATCATCTTGTCTTTCTAATAAGTCTTCGGGTTTAGGTAATTCTTGCATTAAATCGTATAAATCCAATGAATCACCTAAATCTTCTGCCATCAACATCGCTGTATTACTGTCCGTTTGGTATCCTTTGATTAAGCGTTGATTAAATGTGTCTTCATCTACTTTTTCTAAGGATAATGGTCTATCCAAATAACGACGTAATTCATTGAATACGGTAATACTCGGTTGGCCATGATACAGAATCTTCGCTTTATCTTGCTCTACCCCGGCAAACAAAATCTGATGCCTTTTTGCAAACGCAAATGGAATGGGATTCATTGCCGTTGGTTCGTTCATTTAGCGATTTGCCTCGTTATCATTTTGAAAAGGCTGCGGTAATTTCACATTATTTTTCCATAAAGGTAAAATATTTTGTCTTTTTTGCTCTGCCACATGGGATAGATCGAGAGGCCCGTTAATTTGTGTATTCCGAATCGTATTGTATTTCGTGCTAGTGACACCCGACACATCTTGATTGTTATGTAAAATGGTCGGCTTAATAAATACCATCAAATTTTTCTTTTCAATTTTGCGTGCCTTATGCTGAAATAAAGTTCCCACAATCGGGATATCGCCTATCAGTGGAATTTTATCGGTTCTTTCAGTCATATTATTACTCACTAACCCACCTAAGACTAAAATATCTTGGCTATTAATAATCACTGAATTCTGGATTTTACTCGTATTCACGATGGGATTGAGTCCCGGATTATCCGGATCTTGTAAGGTATCATTTTGTAAAGCGAGTCTAAGGCGAACGGCTGTGCCCAAATTAATTTGTGGATTGACTTTAAGCGTCAAGGCAACGGATCTTCGCCCTACCGTATTAAAAGGCAATGAACTGGAATTGGTCATATAAGAACCGGTTTGTTCAGGTACATCTTTACCCACTGACAAGATACCATCTTGATTATCTAAGACCACAATAGACGGCGTTGATAAAATATCAACACCGGTTTTATTTTGTAATGCAGATAAAATGGATTGAATTTGTTGATTTGGAATAATACCAAACGTGCCTGGGACAAATCCGTTCGGATTATTGCCGCTAGGATTAGGAAGACCTGATTGATCCATTCCCCACAAAATACCTAAATCTTTTAAATCCGTCTGATCTAATTCAACAATAATACCTTCTACCAATACTTGCGCTGGCCGCACATCTAATTTAGCAATCACAGAATCTAACGCGGGCATCACAGAGGGTGATGCCGTAATAATTAATGCATTCGTGCTGGGCTCAGCTTGAATATTGGTGATGTTTTCTTCTGGTGCCTCTTTCGATTTCGGTGATGCCATTGCACCGGCATTCGTATCCGCTTTACCCAACATATTTTGGGCGATTTTACCAATCACAGGCGCTACATTTTTTGCTTTTAAGTATCGCAGATACACTACTTTAGTATTGCCTTGTTTACCGAGCTTCGGCTCGTCCAGCTGAGCGATTAAGAGTTTCATATGCGCCCTAGCCGCTTTGTTACCACTCAGTAAAATGCTATTACTCCGTTCATCCGCCGCCACTGACACTTGCGGTGTGTCACCCATTGCTCGCGCTGCATTTTGTAAATTCGTTAACACAGTTGCAATTTGCCCAGCCGGTGCGCGTTTTAAAGAAATCATATCAATTTGATTGGCGGCGGATTGATCAATATTTTTAATGACATTCGCAATACGTTGTAAATTCGCTGCACGTCCTAATAAAATTAAAATATTTCCCGGGGTATACGCTGAAATATTACTCCATTGCGGCATCATCGGGCGTACGATGGGAATCAATTGATTCGCAGAAATATTTTCCAATGGTATCACTCGCACAACCACTTCATCGCCTTTTCCTGGCGCTTTACTGGTGACCACTTTGGTCGCAAATTCGCCGCTTTCCATATTAGGCACAATCTTGACAACGTTACCACTTGGAATGGCCGAATAACCCAATAACTCTAAAATCGATAGAAAAACATGATAGACTTCTTTCTGGTGAATGGGCTTACTAGATATTAATGAGATCTTGCCGCTGACACGAGGGTCTACCACAAAATTTTTCCCTGTTTCCAAGGATACTTCATTAATCACACTTAAAATATCGGCATCTTGCAAATTCCATAATCGTTCCGAGGAAGTGGCATGCATTGGCTCATTATCAGCGGAGATAGCAGTATCATTTAATGCCTTGGTACTCGCTGTTGCTGCCATACTCAGACTAATCACGGCAAGCAACATAGCAATATAACAAAATGATTTCATGTAGTTTCCATAGTGATCGAGTTCATATCAACAAGAGGTATCATAAAATAAACCAACGATGATGGAAATGCTAGTTAGAACTTCCCCAGTATCTTCATTTTCAAACTCCCTCGTAGATTCAACCAGCACATCGACTGATGTGACTTACATATTCATCCAGCAATGCTGTCGTTTGTTGAGTCAAATTGGAGTTATTTTTCAATGAGATCGCTTCGGCCAAAGCGGCTCCTAAGGTTAACCGTTTTGTGCCTTTGAAATCAATAGGCGCACCCTCCGCTTGGCTAGAGAAAATAGTGGCTAAATAAGCAGAAAACGCCTCGGTCTGCGCAGAGGTTAATACGTCGGGATAATGCCTTCCTAAAAGGCGCATGGCGATCGCTCGCAACTGTGCATTATCTATTTGATGGGTCAAGTCAGCCTTTTTAATGGGTTCCAGCGTATGAAAAGTTTGACAGATTTTTTCATCTCGATTTGACCAAAACCCTTGTATGTATAAACTTGCATCAATATCAGTATTAGGATAGACAGGATATTGATAGTGAAGAGAATAATCAGCAATCGCCTGTAATGTATCTGGATGATGATGTAACCATTCTGTATTCGTTTTTGCTAGCGATAACCGATCTTGGGAAAGATGATGCAAAAAACGCGGCGCCAATGGTAATACAAAATGCGGTTCGCCTAGTTTTTTGTGAATAACATACATTTTTTCTACGATTTCTGTCGGTGACAGCGTTGCAAAATTGACATGATCTAATCGCAGCCAGAGTAATTGATTTTTGTAATGTTGATGATGACCCAAAAATAAAACTGGGCACTGATAACTGGCCTGATATCCTAACTTAACATCTATCATTAATACGTTATCTTGATATAAACCCTGCATACGTTCTGCATCAATTCGTTTATTAAAATATCCTTGCAGATAATGCCATTGCTCACCCTGCTTGAAAAGAAGTCTTGCTAATGCCAGTGTGGCTTCAACATCAACCATGGCATTGTGTGATGGTCCACTGGCAAGCTGATTTGCCTTATTTAATTCTTCTAACTTAAGCGAGACTCTTCCCTCTTTTTCAGGCCAATGTAAACCAGAAGGTTTAAATAAATAAAACATAATCAACATGGGATACAAATCCATGCGGCCGCAGCCTGCCGCATATTGGTGCGTATAAGGCGATAATAAATTTCGATAAAAAGAAAAACGCAAAAATTCATCATCGAACCCTAATGTGTTATACCCTAAACTGATTGTCCCAGGTTGATTCAACCATCGATGAATTTTTTGCATGGCATCCAGCTCTGAGATGCCCTCATACATCGTCATGATACTTATTTGATGCGTTATTAAGGCTGATGGAGAAGGTACTACATCGTTATTTAAGCGAACGTTTAACTCATAACGCGCCATTTCCTTTAGATTACAATCCGTGCGAATCGCTGCAAATTGCAATACTTGATCAAAGGATTTATTTAATCCCGTTGTTTCTATATCGTAAAATAAATAAGTTGGCTCCAATGAAATCTCCTCCATTTTTGATGTTGTCATTTTTTAGTTGCAAAATAATTTTATATAGTATACTGTTTATCTCTTATAAGTTGCTCTTGCTTAAATTTGTTTTCGTTCTGTTCCAGTTTTTTACACCAACTACTGCTTTTCCAATTAAATAATGACATAACCAACCTGCTTTTATAATGAATCAGGTACACGGAGAGTATCATCATGCATCACTATTTTCGTATCTTCAGCCTAAGCGTTATTTCACTCGCCTGTCTTGCCCCAACATTTGCAGCAAAACCCGTTGATCTAGCACATCAACCTTTCTCTGTTTTTCAAACATTCAATCATTCCGGTTTAACCGGATCCACTCAATCTGCCGTGAAAGAATTAAATAGCCATACGGACTTCAACCAGACCAAACATATCCGCGCACAACAAACCTTTTCGGGGTTTCCTGTATGGGGTGCGGACGCGGTTGTACATATTCCAAAAGGCGGCACTTCTTCTTTGACAAAATTATCGGGTCCAACAACAAACATCACCATGGATGGTACCTTTTATCAAGAGATAAACCAAGATTTACTAAATACTCCTACCCATAGCCTGAATCAAGAACAGGCGAATAAAGCGCTGCGACAAGCACAATCCGCTTACCAAAATCACACAGGCAACAAGCAATCGATTAGCCAGGCCACATCTGACTTAATGATCTATGTTGACAAAGAGAGCAAAGCACATTGGGCGTATTTAGTCAGCTTTTTCATCTTAGACGATAAAAAACCTGCTAAGCCGACTTATATTATGGATGCATTATCGTTCCATATTTTTGAAGAGTGGAATAACCTTCAAACATTAGACGATACCGTTGGTGGCGGATTTGGTGGTAATGAACGCATTGGAGAATATATTTACGATGGCCTTGGCAATGATTTACCACAACTCAATATCGAACGGGATGCTTTTAACAACCTATGTTATCTCACAAACAAAGACGTGACTGTCCTTGATTGGCGTCACAAAGATGCTATCGTGTCATTTACGTGTCGCGATAAAGATAGCCAACATGGTAATGAATATTGGGACGCTGACTTTGACACCGTCAATGGTGGTTACTCTCCTTCTAATGATGCCCTATTTGTGGGACATGTTATCAAAGAGATGTATCAAGACTGGTATGGCATTCCTGTTTTAACAAAAAATGGAAAACCCATGTTGTTGAAAATGCGCGTCCATGAAGAACAATATGACAATGCCTATTGGGATGGGCAACAAATGACATTTGGCGATGGAGAAAGTCTATTTTATCCATTGGTGTCAATTGGCGTCGGTGCACATGAAATCAGTCATGGTTTCACCGAACAACATGCTGGCTTGCAATATATGGGACAATCGGGTGGCCTAAATGAATCCTTCTCCGACATGGCTGCGCAAGCAGGTGAGTTTTACGCTTTTGGTAAAAATAGCTGGCAAATAGGCCCCGAGATTTTCAAAGAAAAAGACCAAGCCTTGCGTTATATGGATGATCCAACCAAAGATTGTAATGGTAGAAAACCTGGCAATTCGTGTTCAATTGACAATGTCAGCCAATTTTTACCTTGGTTAGATGTACATTACAGCAGTGGTATTTTCAATAAAGTATTTTACTTATTAGGAACTGCCGACGGTTGGAATACGCAAAAGGCATTTAATGTCATGGTAAAAGCGAACATGGACTATTGGACATCAACAGTGAAATTTGCTGAAGCGGCTTGCGGCGTCATGAAGGCAACGAAAGATTACCACTACAATTTAGACACTGTCAAAAAAGCCATGAGCGAAGTGGGTATTAATGTGAAAAAGTGCTAGCACTCTTGATAGCAATCAAATAAAAGCTGCTATTGTCAGCGGCTTTTATTTCTTTTTATTGCTGCTCACTCAAATCACACAACCCTATGACTATTCCGCCATTTTTTTAACCTAATTTCTGCAGTTAAAATGGCTGCCAAAGTTAGGTTTAAGTTGACCTCTATCAAAATTCCCCTAGAATAACAGTGCGATTCAGCGGGTGTAGTTCAATGGTAGAACGGGAGCTTCCCAAGCTCTCAGCGTGGGTTCGATTCCCATCACCCGCTCCATACTAACTGATTGTTCATCCTATTTTATAAAGAGAACGCACAATGCATAAGGCTCTTAAACTATTTTCTCTGATAGTTGGCATCATTATTCTGGTCATTATATTGACTCTGAGCGTACTCATCCTGTTTGTGAATCCTAATCAATTTAAACCGCTCATTGTCGGCCAAGTTAAAAAATACACTGGGCGAGAGCTTGTGATGGATGGCGATATGGCTTGGTCATTTTTTCCCTTCCTAGGTCTTAAAGCAGGTCATATGGTACTAGGTAATCCTGCAGGCTTTCCTGACAAAATATTTGCCGAAGTGAATCAAGGTACCATTAGCATTGCTCTAACCCCATTACTTCGAGGAAAAATACAATCAAATGGAATCGTCATCGATGGAGTGAAACTCTACTTAATTAAAAATGCTGCTGGACAACCCAATTGGCTGTTCAATTCTGGCAAACCCTCAGCGAACACGCTACCTGTAGAAAACAAACCTCGTACACCCAAACCGACATCTTTTCATCTCATGATTTCAACCTTGGCTCTTTCTCACGTCAATGTTACCTATGATGATCAACAAACCCATGTTTCTTATCAAGTCAAACAGCTTGCGTTGCATGCCAGCCACATTAATTTAATGGAACCTTTCCCCGTTCAATTACACTTAGATTTTGCCGCACCCAGCTGGAAGAGCTCGGGAAGCCTTGCGCTAACAGCTCATGTTGCTATGAATCTAAGCAAACAAATTTATTCATTCAGAGATACCTCATTAGTCATTTCATCCACTCAAAAAGATAAAAAAATAAGTGCAACCCTCAGAGGTGATATCTTAGCAAATCTGTCAGAACAAACGTTACAATGGACTCCATTGGCTATTCAAATGGCTGCTATATCAATTCATGGCAACATGCGTATCACTCATTTAATGAGTCACCCCTCTGTTACAGGTCAGATTACGATAAATCCATTTGATCTTAAAAAAGCATTGCATGAGCTAGGACAAGACAATGATACATTACAAGCGGCAACTCATGTCACAGGTGAATTGAGTTTTGATAATGCTGATGCCACACTCCACGCAAAAGGGGCTGTGACAATACAAGATATGCAAATTGCAAAATTAAAAATGCACCAGGTAACTATTCCCATTCAGTTACAACACAATGTAGTAACCCTATCTCCCATTTCCGCTAACATGTATCATGGATCATTGTCTAGTCAAGCAAAAATCGATTTTAATTCAGCAACTCCGCACATTGCCGTACAAACTACGCTAAAAAATATTCAATCCGAACCACTCATTGAAGACTTAACTGGCAAAAAACAAAAACTGACATTAGCAGGCACGGCAACAATTGAAACACAACTCACAACGTCTGGCATGGAATCAAAATCTATTTTGAGTCACTTAAATGGCAATAGTCATTTTAATTTTGATAATGGATCTTTAGTTGGCATTGATTTAGGTTATTTAGTGGATAGCGCCTATGCTTTAATAAAAAAACAACCTACGCCTTCTAACAATCAAAATAAAACGAACTTTGGAAACCTAAGTGGTTCAGCCATGATTCAAAATGGTATCTTATCAAACCAAGATCTTGTCTTGGATTCTCCTCGTTTTATGACAAAAGGTAGTGGAACAATCGATTTAGTGAATCAAAAAATGAATTATACCTTAGAGATCACTGTCAAACATCCTGATAATGCCCAGCACACAGAGGCAAACCCCCTAGTTGATATTGCACTTCCTGTGCTGATTAGCGGAAATTTAGCAGACCCGAGTATCCGGTTAGATACTGCTGCTATTCTGAAAAGCATGGCCCAACAAAAATTGCAAAATGCCACTCATAAAGCGCGGGAGAAACTGCAAGAAAAAATAAAACAACAGCTACCGGGACAAGCTGGAGAATTATTACAACACTGGCTAAGTCATTAATGAAAATTATTACGCTTAACTTAAATGGCATTCGCTCTGCCGCTAAAAAAGGATTTTTTTCTTGGCTAGAAGACCAACAGGCGGATGTGGTTTGTTTACAAGAAATAAAAGCTCAAGAGGCTGACTTAACCGATGCTTTATTTCAACCTAAAGACTATTATCGTTATTTTCACTTTGCTGAAAAAAAAGGCTATAGCGGAGTAGGTATTTATACAAAACATAAACCCAGGCATGTTGCTCGGGGCTTAGGATGGCTAGAAGCCGATCAAGAAGGACGTTATATTGAAATTCAATTAACGCATGTCACCATTGCTTCTTTATATCTTCCTTCTGGTACGTCAGGCGATGCCAGACAACGCATTAAATTTGAGTTTCTAAAAAAATATCATTCTTATTTACAATTCATACGAAACCAATCCCTTGAGTATATTATTTGTGGCGATTGGAATATCGCTCATAAACCAATTGATTTAAAAAATTGGCGTAGCAACCAAAAAAACTCGGGATTTTTGCCAGAAGAACGTGCATGGATGGATGAGGTATTTAATTCACTTGGATTTGTCGATGCCTTTAGACAAGTCAATTCCTTGCCTGATCAATATACCTGGTGGTCTAATCGGGGTCAGGCTTGGACCAAGAACGTAGGATGGCGCATTGATTACCAAATCATTACTCCTGGGCTAACAGATACAATCGAGTCAGCGGCCATTTTCAAAGATCAGCGTTTTTCAGATCATGCGCCTTTATTGATCAACTATAATGTAATTCCTTGAAACCTAATATAATTTGCTTCTCTCTCGCTTAATTAAGTTAAGAATATGTTAAGCTAGGTCTTTTATAATTAATGCGTGGGAAAGTAGTCTTTTTGTACTGATAGACTAAATGGAGCGTGACAATGCCTGTTGATTCAATAATAAGCGACATGGACACATTCAAAGCCTACGTAGAAAGAGTCTGTAAAGAGGACAAAGATAACGCATCTCGCCCTTTTGCCCCTGGATTCTTCCGATCTCCGACTGAACAAACAAGAATCATACAGATTACACCCACCACACCGGGAAACGATTCATCGCTTCAAAGCGTCATGATTAGGATATCCAGAGTGGATAACCAGTATGCAGTTTGCTACATTAGACCAAACCTATACCCTCTAACCGATGAATTAACAAACATCCTTAAAACCAATCTGCATTCCATTCCAGTAAATTATTTAAAAACGCTGCCACCAGATCAAATTCGTCAAATGGCAACTGATTTTGAACTCAAAGCAAAACGATGGGGACAACTTCTTCCCGTCACTGCCGAAACAGCGTTGAGAACTGTCACGGCAGCCACTATTCTCGAGATCGCTAAGGCGCAACTTGAACAGGCCCCTACTACTCATCCTAATCAGTCGCGATAAAACTGTTGCCATGACGATCCATCACATCCAATAAACAAATACAAATAAGAGCAGCCAAACCACGTCAACAAAATGCCAGTACCAAGAAATCGCTTCAAATGCAAAATGGTTGTGAGAATTGAAATCACGTCTTAGCATACGATACAAAATAACCATTAATCCAATCGTTCCAATAGTGACGTGTAACCCATGAAAACCTGTTAACATGAAAAAAGTAGTTCCATAAATTCCTGAAGCGAGCGTTAATCCTTTTTCAAAATAGGCTTCTCCGTACTCTTTTGCTTGCATCAGTAAAAAACTGATCCCCAATAAAATAGTCGCCAACTGGGCAAACAACATAATCATGCGTCGACTTTTAAGCAGCGCCCAATGTGCAATAGTGACTGTCACCCCGCTGGTTAACAAAATGAGCGTGTTCACTGCGGGAACACCCCATGTATCCATCACCGATTCAGGACCTGCATAAACGCTCGGATTAGGATTGTTCAAAAGTGGCCAACTAGCTTGAAAATTTGGCCAAAGTAAAATATGGCTGCCTGAATCCGTATGACTGAGCAAAGGAATAGCGATCACTCGTACATAAAAAAGTGCGCCAAAAAAAGCCCCGAAAAACATCACTTCTGAAAAAATAAACCAACACATGCCTAAACGAAAGGATTTATCGACTTGCTGATCTGCTAATAAGCCTGCACGGTTTTCTTGAATAACCAAACCAAACCATCCAACGATAATGTAAAGTAAGATGAGTAAGCCTAAAAAAAACAAATACGGACCTATTGTTTCACCATGCAGCCAGTTAGCAGCACCCGCAAAGAAACAAAATAGGGCGATAGACGCTTTAAGTGGCCAGCTACTGGGAGACGGCAAATAATAAGAACTTTTTTGACCCATTATGGAACCTCCATTGTGAATAGCAATCTCATGCCTTGAAACATCAGTAACCCCATAAAATACTCACTCATGGATTTTACTACCATAAACTAAAATCTTTCTGGGTAGTGCTCTCTTGCAACATATATTTTATCGCTGCAATCAACTCCCCGTCTGTACATTTTGCACAAGCCCCACGTGGTGGATGACCTCCTTGGCCTGACACCACTGCTAGATAGGCATTCATAAAACCCGCATTGACAATCGGTTGCCATGCTTGAATGTCACCTGGTTTAGGCGCATGCTGAAATCCAGTGTTGTGACATACACTACAGTTTTGCTCATATAATCGTTTGCCATCTGCTGCTGTTAATTTTTTGATAGGTGTCAGCTTGATGGCATGTCCCACACCTGCTTTGACACTATCTAGCATATAATTGACAGCTTGCTTAATATCATCATCACTACAGGATAAACAAGTTCCTTTAGCGGGCATACTGCCGATACCTTTTAACGCATTGACATACACTTGATCTATCCCCTTTTTCAAAAAAGGATCCCAACCGATTGCATCACCGTATTTGGGTGCTCCGCCTGCCCCACTTGCATGGCAACCAGAACAATACGTTTCATACACTGCTTTACCGGCACTGCCTCCTGTGGGTTTAGGAGGTCTCGCACTTTGAACAGATTTCAAATACGTTGCAATAGCAACTAAATCTGAAGGTGCTAAATAACGTAAACTATCGTGATTGACTTCTAACATTGGGCCTTCTATTTTTCCACCCCCAATCAATTTATCTTTAGTAAAGACATCCGTGATTTCATCGATTGGGACGTTTGCTAAATTTTCCTTAGAGATATCCGGGGCTAAATATCCTTGTATCTTAGCTCCAGTTAAATCATATTGACGAATAGGCGCTCCGAGTGATAATTTTTCCGAAAAAATGTGATAGGAAGGTGAATGACACATGGCGCAGTGACCAAGACCCTCAACTAAATAAGCCCCTCGCTTTAATTGATCCATTGTGTGGGTATTATCAGAAAAAACAGCCTGCGACACCTCGGTATCATTCGGATCAAAAAACAATAATCGCCAGGGTAACTGCAAAAATCGTTCGCTAAATGGCCATACCATTTCATTCTTACGATTTTCTTGGTGAACAGCAGGAATACTGTCAAAGTAAGCTTTTATTGCCCTCAAATCATCCGTCGAAACACGAGCAAAGTACAAATAAGGAAATGCAGGATAATAATAATGTCCGTTAGGCGATATTCCCTGCCTCATTGCTTTTATGAAATCGCTTTCACTCCAATTGCCAATGCCCGTTTCTTTATCTGGAGTAATATTAGGCGAATAAATCGTGCCGAAAGGTGTTTGCATAGGTAAGCCGCCAGCAAAAACCTGTCCTTTCTGCGGTGTATTCGTATGACAAGCAATACAGTCACCCGCCTTGGCTAAATACTCCCCTCGTTTTATTAACATAGGATCTTTGCCTTCGGTATTCACTGGCGGATAATCGGGGAAATACAGCACCTCTTCATGATGTTCTGTCATTTCCATGACATTTTGGCTGATTCCTCTAAAAACATACGTTGCCAAACCACCGAAGATCGCCGCTAAAATGAGTAGAGCAGCCACATTGCTTTTTTTAGACAAAAACGTTCGAATAATTCTTTTCACACTAAGATCCTTAGTCACTGTGTATCAGGCTGAACAAGCACTAACTGCCGCACATTTTATCGGGATTTTTGATGAAAGCAAATGTATCAGCTCATTCGTTCGGGATAAACATAAAAAAAGCCTTCTCTCACCTTGCTGAGAATAAAATATGATCAACACGACCATTGTTGAGTGTTATGGTTCTCTCTTAACCCTGCGGCAAAGGCGAAACGGCAGAATGTTGTCTAGCCAATGGTGGGGATTTCGTTTGACAATAATAACGAAAAAACGAACATTTCAATAATGGATTAATACACTGTTTTGTTTTAGCCTCAGAGAATAGTCCTTGAAGCCATTGCCAAAACCATTTGAGGCGTCCTTGAAGCGTGGAACAAAATTCGCTTGCTGTTTTAAGATGTTGAGGGTCTGTTAAAATGATAGCGGTTCGTTCGTCCGTAATGAATTGCGCTACTCCTTTATGTTCATTCATGACGTTTTGTATTTGTTTGAGAACGCTATATTTTAAAAACTTCTGCTCTATTAAACAACTGGCATCTTTGTTTCTCGCATCACAGAGAAATGAGCTCCAATCTCTTCCAGGCTGAGCAAGCCCTCGATCTATTTCATTCATCACTTTGTCTGCATCACAACGAGAATCATCGACTATCTTGAGCGTACAACTGAGTCCACCGACTTTGTTTGAGATAATTTTATGGGACTCTCTATTTAAGTTAGGAAACGTGTTTTCTCCTAGCGTTTGACGAAAAGGAAGATTAGCATGAAATAACTCCAGCAACTGTAACCGCAGCACTGGGATATGTTCATCAATCAATTTCTTGGACAAATCATACGCTTCTTGATCTTCTTGGTTCGCCAAGCTGAATAGCGCTTCTCTGGCTTGCTGCTCAAGTTGATATGTCTGTAATTCGCGTTTTTTTTCCTCCACCCGTTCATTTTGCTGTTTTTCTTCAGTTTTTTTCTTTAGCCCATCTAGACGCGTGATTAATTCAGCTTTAGCTGCAAAGCAATGCTGTGATTGGGATCTTAATTCCTCCAACACAGTGGGATATTTTTCTTTGAGTGAAAAGTTACCGAATTTCTCGACTATCTCCGTATATTCTTTATTGGCTAATGCTAATTGCGCACTGAGCTCTAACTGTCGTCTATTAAATTCATCGGTAATCCTATCAAGCTTAAGAGGAAAGCACAAAAATGCTGAGGCTTCCTGCTGAATACTGTTCTCTTCTCGGAGAATGCGTTGATTAAATTCACGGATGGACTGCCTACTCAAATCAATAAGATGATCTAACTGAACGCATTTTGTTGCTAACTCTTTTTGCCATTTCTCGATGAATTGACATTCTTTCTGTGCTTC
Organism: Pseudomonadota bacterium; assembly: GCA_021807565.1. Taxonomy (GTDB): domain Bacteria; phylum Pseudomonadota; class Gammaproteobacteria; order DSM-16500; family DSM-16500; genus JAKBCU01. The sequence goes on from JAKBCU010000003.1 coordinate 19,088, forward strand.
GTCAATTTTGAGATTCAACGCCATTTGCGAAAGTTCATAAAGTAGGTTATCGTTAGGTTGATTCACTTCGGAGGTAATCTCTAATGCTTCATCTAGCCAGTGTACGGCTAGATCAAATCGTGTGTTTGCTTGATCAACAGCAACATAACGTTCCTTACTTTCTGAGTCCAATGACACGATATCGCGATAAAAACCGCAGGCTTTCCCCGCCACCATGCAACAAAATACAAGCTGTCTAAATGGTAAAATACCTTCGTTTAATGCTAACGACGTATTGCTATGAGTTGACAAAAATAATGCATTCCTAAAATATAATTCAAATCGCTCTAGACTCGCTTTATTCGAATTCAATTGACAAATGGCTTTCAACTCTTCTTTATATGTATCCAATACCTTTTGCTGATGCTCTTTCAATTCCTCGCGCAGCGTTGCAATGCGGGATAATTTTGCACAATCTAACCCGACTAACCGAGCATCAATATCCTCAATAGCCATTGTTGTTTTTGTAAACTGATTATCATCACTGCTCGCTCGGATCTGTCTTTCATGCAGTTGTTTAGTTAAAAACGCATTTTTTTCCCTCAATATTTTTAAAAAATGCGTTATATCGAGATTAGAAGAAAATATCGGTGCATTCGATAGAGTGATATTCATTGTTTTGACTTGCTCTACAAGCCATGTTTGGCAATCTTGTTTCGCTTGTTTGAGTTTTTTCTTTATCGCTTCAATGTCCAAATCCGTTTGCTGTGGTTCTCCTGCTTGAACTAACTGAATGATCTCCTCTTGAACCTCAATGCCCAGTTGTTCTATTGAAGTAACTACTTCATCCAACACTATCCATGCAGAATAAAGTTCTGACTCACTCTGTTTATCTCGTGAAAAAGGGTAATATTTTTTTAACTGCTGAATCGGATCGCGACTTAAATGTGTTGAACTATGAAGGCGTGAACATTCCGGTAAGGTGTTTGAATGTGTTTGGATGGGTACTGGAACAATTTCTTGTAGTAAGGGAGTAACAAGTGCCGTGGATGTCGTATTCCCTTGTCTTTGGATGGGTTGAATAGTAGGGGAAGTAGAACGAAACATAGTTCCCTCCTTAATTTATTGTAGTATCATTCTTCATTTGATAGTACCGAGATAATCTTAAGAGAAACTTAATAAAAATCTATGCTCCTGCATAAAAGATAGCTCGCTAAAAAATGTAGTCTGCATGATGGTTACGATTGAGTAAAATCGTATATGATCTCGTAAACTTGACCTTTAGCTGAACACATCCTATCTATCTCAGGGTGAGGTGGAAAATAAGTTTGTATTATGATGAAAATATGTTTTAATTGTCTCGCATTTTGCACGAAACAGGGTTTATTATGCACCACCGTATCCTTCGACTGATTCTTTTTTTTACCAGTGCTTTATTCGTTCTCACAGCGTATGCAGAATCTGAGCTAAATATGCCAGTAGGTGGCACTATTTTAAGCGAGGAAATTTATAAGCTTCATATGGCGGGTTTCTATGTCTGTTGTGGGATAGGTGTCGTCGTTTTTGGCGTCCTGATTTATTCATTAATTCGCTTCCGCAAATCCAAAGGAGCGCAAGCCGCTCATTTTCATGAGCATTTAGGCGTAGAAATTATCTGGACGACCATTCCATTTCTGATCTTAGTCGCGCTGGCCATCCCCGCTACTATCGTATTAGGTCACATTCATAATACGGATAAATCCGCTCTCACACTCAAAATCACTGGGTATCAGTGGAAATGGAAATACGAATACCTTGATCAAGGCATTAGCTTTTTTAGCGTGCTATCCACAACGCAAGATCAAATTAATAATAAAGCAAAAAAATCCGAGTGGTATCTGCTCGAAGTGGATCATGAAGCAGTGGTTCCCATCAACACGAAAATCAAACTGCTCATTACAGCGGACGATGTCATTCACTCCTGGTGGGTTCCTGCCTTAGGCGTAAAACAGGATGCCATTCCGGGGTATATTAACGAAAATTGGATTTATGTCACTAAACCCGGCACGTATCGGGGTCAATGTGGTGAACTCTGTGGACTGAATCATGGTTTCATGCCCATTGTAGTAAAAGCCGTTCCACAAGCTGAGTTTGATCAATGGGTGAAAAATCATCATCCTGGCAATTCATTCACTCCTTTACAACCTGCTCTCAACCCCTTAACAGGAGATGCTTTACTTGCACTTGGAAAAGCGCAATACGAAAAAAATTGTGTGATGTGTCACCAAGCTAATGGTGCTGGTTTACCTCCTAGCTTCCCCGCTTTAAAAAAGAGCCGTATTGTCACAGGCGCGCCTGATGCTGCCATTGCGTTTGTGTTATCTGGTGTACCAGGAACTGCTATGCAAGCCTTTGGCGAACAATTAGATGATCAAAATATAGCGGCTATCATGACCTATATTCGCAGTGCATGGGGCAATAGCGATTTGGTGAAACAACAAAAATATTCGACGGTAATACAACCGAAGGATGTGGCAAAAGTAAGACAGGGGAGCAAACCATGACCGAAGCCATTATTCATACTCATGCAGCTGCAGACCATTTCGATGCCCATCATGGTCCTGAAAAAGGATTTAAACGCTGGTTATTCACTACCAATCATAAAGACATTGGTACACTATATCTCCTCTTTAGCTTAGTGATGCTGTTTATCGGTGGATTGATGGCACTGGTCATTCGGGCTGAATTGTTTGAACCGGGTAAAGTCTTAATAGACCCAGAATTTTTCAACCAAATGACAACCATGCACGGATTAATCATGGTATTTGGTGTCATCATGCCTGCCATGGCTGGATTAGCCAACTGGATGATTCCATTGATGATTGGTGCACCTGATATGGCCTTGCCGCGATTAAACAACTGGAGTTTTTGGTTGCTGCCTTTTGCTTTTTGCTTGTTGATGAGCACTCTCATCATGAGCGGCCCTGCGCCTGATTTCGGCTGGACATTTTACGCCCCTCTTTCAACCACCTACGGACCTAAAAGCACGGATTTCTTTATTTTTTCTGTCCATATGATGGGCGCTTCTTCGATTATGGCTGCACTGAATATTGTCGTGACCATTTTTAACATGCGAGCCCCTGGTATGACTTGGGGTAAGCTGCCTTTATTTGTATGGAGTTGGTTGGTCACTGGCTTCTTACTACTTGCCGTGATGCCCGTACTCGCAGGTTGTGTCACTATGATGTTAATGGATAGGCATTTTCATACCAGTTTTTTCAATGCAGCCGGCGGCGGAGATCCTCTATTGTTCCAACACGTTTTTTGGTTTTTTGGGCATCCTGAAGTGTATATTTTGATTTTACCCGGATTTGGAATTATTTCTGAGGTCGTCTCGACTTTTTCACGTAAAAGGCTTTTTGGTTATAAATTCATGGTAGCTGCAACTGTCTTAATTGCTTTTATTGGTTTAATCGTTTGGATGCACCATATGTTTACAACAGGCGCGCCCATCACAGCTCAACTTTATTTTATGTATGCAACCATGCTGGTTGCCATTCCGACTGGCATTAAAATATTTAACTGGTTAGCGACTCTTTTTAAAGGATCGATTACCTTTGAAACGCCCATGTTGTTTGCATTAGGTTTTTTAGTCATGTTCACTATTGGTGGTTTTTCTGGTGTGATGTTGTCCTTGGTACCCGCCGATTATCAATATCGAGATAGTTATTTCGTCGTTGCCCATTTCCATTATGTCTTAGTCTCAGGCTCGTTATTTGCAATTTTCGCAGCCATTTACTATTGGCTGCCCAAATGGACTGGCCGCATGTATAGTGAGCGCTTAGGTCAAATCCACTTTTGGCTCTCCGTCATAGGGATGAATCTTGCCTTCCTTCCTATGCACTTTTTAGGGCTTGCCGGCATGCCGCGAAGAATCCCGGACTATCCCCTTCAATTTACCGATTTCAACCAATTATGCACCATTGGTGCGTTTATTTTTGGAATGGCCCAGCTCGTTTTTTTATATATCATTTTAAAAGAATGTGTCAGTCACACTAAACCCGATGTAAGCAACCAAGTATGGGAAGGGGCGAAAGGGTTAGAGTGGACACTACCATCCCCTCCTCCTTATCATACGTTTGAAACTGCACCTATTGTTCCCTAATTGTTATTATGAATATACAAAAAGCCAATAAACGCCTCACATTCATGTTAGTGTGTGGTGTTATTTTTATGTTTGGTTTTTGTTATATGCTGGTTCCTCTTTATGAGTTAATTTGTAAAAAAGAAGGAATTAATGGCAAATCAGCACGATCCGTTACCACAGCGGCTCCAGGCATGAAAATTGATTACTCTAGAACCATTAAAGTCGATTTTATCACCGTATTACATCACGATATTCGCTTTAAATTCATCCCATTACATCGCCGCATTGATATCCATCCTGGGGAAACTAAGCTAGTTTACTTCTTTGCAGAAAATCAAACCGGCAATGAAATGACGGTACAAGCCATCCCGAGCATTACTCCAACCGATGCTGCCCGCTTTCTAAAGAAGACAGAATGTTTTTGCTTTACTCAACAATTTTTTGCCCGTGGTCAAAAGGCAGATATGCCTGTGTATTTTTTTATTGATCCAGCGATCTCCAAAGACATAAAAGAAGTCACCTTATCGTATACATTATTTGATGCCCGTGGTTTTGAGAAGAAACAAGCGCATTTTACAAAGGGCAGAATTAATTTATAATCCTAAATAGGTATAATTTTATTAAAGTAGATCGATTATTCTCGTGAACAACCCATTCGTATTCCAATTTTGTCAAAAGACCTATGTCTTTACGTTTAAAATAGGCATCTTCTTGTTTTGTCTATTTTTTTTGATCGTGTTTTGTTTGTTAGGCAATTGGCAGTGGCATCGCTATCACTATAAAAAGCACTTAGTAGAACATTATCAGGCCCAATTGGTTTCCCCATTAAAACCATTAGAAACACTGTTAAGAGACCCATCTCATCCACCGCTTGAATTTCAACACGTTTCCGTTTCAGGTCACTACATCAATGAGTTAACGGTCTTACTGGAAAATCGGTTTCATCAAGATAAAATGGGGTTTGAAGTATTAACGCCATTACAAATACCGGGTAGTAAACAAATCGTCCTAGTGAATCGCGGCTGGATTCCAAAACCCGATCAGGCCCTGCTGCCCAAGCTCGCCTACATTGGCACAGAGCAGCATATCACAGGCTATCTTAAGCTCAATCAAGAGTATCAGTTTATTCTCGGTAACAATATCAATGATATGACACATTGGCCTTTGGTCATGCAAAAAATAGATATTGATGCGCTTAGCCAACTCACTGGACAATCTTTTTATCCTTTTATTTTGAGGTTAGATGCCAACGCACCCAATGGTTATGTCAGAAACTGGGTGATTTCCTCCGTTATTCCTGAACGTCATCTAGGTTATGCATTTCAATGGTTCGCCATGGCCTTTGTATTGCTGATAGCGTATACCTGTTTGTCGTGTGATCGTATTCCTACCCAAAGGAAATGAGTGTATGCCAAAAACCAACCTCAATAAACTGATTTTACTGATTGTCATTTTTGCCATACCCGTTATGGCCAGCTGGTTGTTGTATCACTATCATGACAAAGTGACGCTCAAGACACTCAATCACGGTATATTCATTCAACCTCCCATTGCAAGCCAAGATCTGGATCAGCCTAATCTCACTCATTTATGGCAAATTGTTTATTATCCGAAAAATGTGTTAGATAACACTACTGAACACAACCTATTCTTATTACACCAACTTCGCATTGCATTAAATAAAGAAAGTCATCGAGTTGAACTGATCCTTTGGACAACATCAATCGATACCCCTGCAACGTTATATGACTTCCAGCCTATGTTATTTACTGCAGAACAAAATAAACGATTACATACTTTATTTAAACAACGTACAAAACCGCTGATGGATACCCAAAATAAAATTTATTTAATTGATCCTATAGGAAATTTGTTTATGTACTATCCTGATACAGTCAACCCAATGGATATCATGAAAGATCTAAAACGTTTACTTGAGGTGTCACAAATTGGCTAAACATCGTTTATTAACTTGGCTTGCTTTTTCAGCAAGCATGATGGCATTGGTCGTGATTGCATTAGGTGCGTTGACTAGACTCATCGATGCCGGTTTGGGATGTCCCGATTGGCCAGGTTGCTACGGCCATTTCGTCGTGCCGCTAACAGAACAAGCCAAACAACTCGCCGCAACACAGTATCCTAATACGCCATTATTAAGCTACAAAGCATGGGCTGAAATGATTCATCGCTATGCGGTCAGTGGGTTAAGTGCGTTTATTTTATGTATTGTCATCAGTATCTTCTGGCATCAGAAAATACGTTCAATCTACAATGTGAGTTTGGCTATCTTATTACTCATGTTGTTATGTTATCAAATCCTATTAGGACAACTCACTGTCACATTAAAATTATTTCCACTGATCGTCACTCAGCATTTACTGGGTGGTTTTTTTATTTTGGCTATTTTATGGCTCCTGTTTTTAGCGAGCCGTGCTGATTTATTCTATCACCCCAACAAAGGAATGCTGCCTTGGGCGATGTTGGCTTTTCTACTGGTGCTACTACAGGTTTTCTTGGGTGCATGGACAAGCACACATTATGCTTCACTGAGTTGTCCCGATTTTCCTTTCTGTTCTCCCGATCAACCTTGGCCAACGCTTCTGTGGAAATCCATTTTTCAAGCAGATTTCAATCCAACGGTAACCTATGAAGGTGGTATTTTATCTCTGGCCAATAAGCAAATGATTCAAATGACACATCGGTTAGGTGCACTGGTGGTAACTTGTTACTTACTCATTTTTATTCCCATTGCTAGAATAAAATTGGCACCATTTCCTGCTCTTGTGAACTTATTGATGTTGATTTTAGGCCTACTCTGCATACAAATTTGCTTTGGTATAGTGAACGTTTTATTTAAACTACCCTTGGCGAGCGCTATCAGTCATAATGTCATGGCTATCCTTTTATTACTATCGATTTTAACATTGCTTTTTAAGCTCGTCTTGACTGAAAAGCGAGTACTCTCAACATGAGTTATTCTATCCGCTCATATGTCCAACTATGCAAGCCCCGCGTTGTGATGTTAATGATTCTCACATCGATGGCGGGGATGTGCTTAGCACCAGTGACCCCTTTTCCGTATCACCTCTTTTTTTGGGGCAATTTAGGTATTGCACTGGTCGCCAGTGCTGCTGCTGCATTAAATCACGTGGCTGATCAGCATATTGATAAAATCATGCGACGCACACAACACAGACCACTCGTACAAGGCACTATTTCCGTCAGAAACAGCATAGTGTTCGCCACTTTATTGTGTATCACGGGGATATTAATTTTATTTTATTTTGTGAATAGTTTAACGACCATTTTAACTTTTTTATCTCTGATGGGATATGCTGTGTTGTACACACTTTATTTGAAACAAGCAACCCCGCAAAATATTGTCATAGGAGGCATTGCCGGAGCAATTCCACCTTTACTCGGCTGGACGTCTGTCACAAACAGTATCAGTCCTGCACCTTTATTATTAGTGCTCATCATTTATGTCTGGACTCCGCCTCATTTTTGGGCGCTTGCTATTTATCGATTAGAGGATTACGCCAAAGCCAATATTCCCATGCTACCTCACACCCACGGCATTGCTTATACTAAGCTCAATATTTTACTGTACACCATTTTATTAATTGTTGCGGCAACCATGCCTTATTTTATCTATATGTCTGGTGTAATTTATTTAATCGGTATTTCGTTAGCGAATATCGTTTTTCTAATCTATGCCTTAAGATTATTTTTCACGAAAGACAGAATGCTAGCCCTTCGCACCTTTTGGTATTCTATTCATTATTTAGCTATTCTCTTTTTACTCTTATTATTAGATCATTATCTATCTCGAGGAATCTTATGAACAACAGTCGAAATTGCAAATTAGCTTCACTTATTTTAATCTCTATTTTTATCATCGCCGGACTGATTTTGTATTTTGGGGTGATGAAATCGAGTCGCTCTCACCGAATGGACACGATTAAAATCAATGGAACGATTTTAATGCCGCCACAACCACTGTCTGCCTTTACATTCACTGATCAAGCGGGAAAACTTTTTACTAAAGACTCTATGAAAGGACATTGGACAATGATGTTTTTTGGATTCACCAATTGCGGCATGGTTTGTCCTACATCGATGGCGGCATTAAGTCAAACCTATCGACTGTTACAAAACGAATTACCTGATAAACAACTTCCTTTAGTGGTATTTGTCACTGTCGACCCAGATCGAGATACGGCTACGAAAATGAAAGCGTACATCAACGCATTTAATCCACATTTCATTGGAGTCAGGGCTGATATCACAGAAACAGTCGCTCTTGAAAAACAATTACATATTGCTGCTGCAAAAATTGAAGCGGACGGGAAGGGTAAAAATCATTACACGATTGAGCACACCGCGGATATATTATTATTTAACCCCGATGCTGAATTACAGGCCATTTTTTCTTTTCCACCAAAACCTGAACAATTAGCAAAGGATTATAAACAATTATTAATGGCAAGGACTCGATAATGTATCGACTCATTGGATGGATCGTGTTAGCAGGATGGCTTAATTGTGGTGTTGCAGGAAACAACTTGCTTTTTCGCGATACGGCAGGGCACACAGTGAACTTGACTCCGCTAAAAAATCAATGGATTATCATCCATTATTGGGCAGCGTGGTGTCCTAGCTGTATTGAAGAGATTCCTGAGTTGAATCAGTTTGATCAACATCATGATAAAAATGTATTACTCTACGGAGTGAATTACGACAAATTGCCCTTACCCGAATTAAAACACGCGATAATACATTCTCATATTGAGTTTCCCATTTTAACGACTGACCCTGGTGAAACATTGCAACTTGAAGAAGTCGCCGTCTTGCCTCTCACGTTTATTATTAATCCTTATGGTCAAGTGGTTAAAAAAATAGAGGGGCCTAACACTGAGGCCTCTTTAAGAGAAACATTACATGCGTTGCAAGCATCTGCTTAATCGACAATAAAACATGCGACATCTTAGCCGAACAGGAATTCTTTTTATTTTATTCATCAGCGGCCTATGTGGTTTTTTGTTGTCTTTGTTTTGGCGGGAAGAAGAGATCACTCATCCCATTGAAACCATACAAACCTTTCATTATCCTGCCACGTTTGTGAAACAACTCCAAGGTGATCCACAAGCTGGAGAAAAAATTTTTAAAGAATTTTGTACTGCATGTCATGCAGCACAACCAAAAATTGATATTAAAGCACCACGAATCGGAGACCCTCTATTTGCAAACATCAAACATCGTGATGAAATCAATAGACTATTAATACTAACGATTAATGGTGTCAATGCAATGCCTGCACGAGGCGGTTGTTTTGAATGCAGTGATTCACAATTGCGAGAAGCCATTCAGTATATAGTACGGGAAAGCCAAAAATAGTTTATTTAATATATTCTTAAGTGTTCTCTTATATACTTAGCCAATATAGATACTTTATTTGAGAATATATGAACCGATCAAGCGCATTGGCATGGCTTTTCGATTCAGCAAAAAACCTCGCTTTTTTTGCTGTCAGTATCTTATTGCCTCAAGTCTCTCCCCAAATTCCTAGCCCCATTATTTGCCCTAGTTACCTGTCTTAGCAGACGTTGTCGTGTACCAGCTAAGACAGGGGGTCAAACCAGCACGAATTCGATTTTTAATAAAAATAATTTATTTAACAACACATTACAATAAGATCTCGGCGGAGTTATTATGACAAGTCGTTCCATCCTATTAAAGTTACAAAGTAGAAGCTATCCCTTGGTCGTCATCAGCTTGTGTGCGGCCTTCCTCTTTTATAAGTATATTTTACAAAATTACCCAAGCATCATGACCTTTCCATTGATGGCCGAATTCAATTTAACTGGAGCAGGTCTTGGCAATTTGGCCGCCATGTTTTTTTATACCTATGTCATTACCCAGTTTTTTGTCGGGGTTTTAATCGATAAATACAGTATCCGATGGCTCACGGCTTCTGCCATTTTGGGATGTTCTATTGGTATGCTTCTGTTTGCTGAAACACATTCGTTATGGGCTGCTACACTGGCTCGAGCCATCATGGGGGTCGGGGTTGCATTTGCGACCATTGCTTACATGAAATCCGCTGCCGTCTGGTTTCCGCCAAAACATTATGCTTTTGTCAGCGGTCTCTTGGGCTCAGCAGCCATGGCAGGCGCCGTCTTTGGACAAGCCCCTTTAGCATTTTTGGTGAATACGCTGGGCTGGCGACAATGTCTTTTTACCGTTGGTTTTGCGGGTATTGCTTTATCTGCTTTATTTATCTTCATCGTACGTGACCATTCAAAACAAGAGGTTATTCACCACCCCATTTCCCTGAAAGACATTAAGTGTCTGGTAAAAAACAAACAAAACTGGTTATTAACCCTTTATAGTGGTTTAGCATTCTCACCCTTAGCAATTTTCGGCGGTCTATGGGGCAATCCTTTTTTACAATTAGCCTACCAACTCAGCGGTGAGCAGACTGCCACTATGATTTCATTAAGCTTCATCGGTTTTGGTATAGGCTGTCCTATATTAGGCACAATTTCCGATCGACTTCAAAACAGGCGTCATGTGATGTTCGTTGGCACACTCATGTCAGCCATTGCGCTCACGCTTGTATTATATTGCCATCCCATGCCAGCCTGGTTGCTTTCAACCTTACTGTTTACATTCGGGTTTGGCCTTGGTGCATTTATGCTAGTTTTTGCGATCGGGAAAGAGGTAAACAGCATCGCTCTCACCGCTACCATTACTGCCATGATTAACTCGGGTGATGCCGTATTAGATGCCCTGACGGAACCTGCCATTGGTAAATTCTTGGATTTGCAATGGAATGGTACTTTGACTAATGGGGCACCTGTTTTTTCATTACACAGTTATCATACTGCATTAAGTACATTACCCATTTATCTATTGGTTGCCACTATACTTTTGTTATGGATAAAAGAGGCGCCAGAAAAACAGTGACTGAGCATTGCAACATAACGAAAAAGCAAGCCACTGGGCTTGCTTTTAAAATCAACTGAGTATTCATTCTGGCTTATTAGATGAGGAAGGACTTGGCAGCACAGGTACACTGGCTTTTTGCTCAACCTGCCGTGAGGCGGGTTGATTTGAACGATTCATAGCAAACATGCCTATTCTTTGTTGTTGTGCATTCGCACCATATTTTGCGAGCTCTACACCTTGGCCAAAAAACATAGATTCTACCGCGCGGTCTGAGCTCGTATTGCCATTAAAAACGACGGAAGGAGTAGACGCCGTGGCTCTGTATTTAGCGGCCTCTACTTCTAACTCTGCCATTCTAATTTCCATATAATGTGGATTATCGATCAGCAACAACTTTGCTTTTGTCAGAACAGATTCCCCTTCTGCTTTGTGTTTTGCCGCTTCCATTTCAGCGCGCGCTTGGGCTACAAAAGCGTCTGCCTTAATTTTTTGTACGTCAGCTTCCGTTTGCGCTTTGATTTTTTGCACTTCAGCTTCTGCTTTTGCCGCGATCATTTGTGACATGGCTTTTGATTCAGCTTCTTGTTTCGCTTTTAACATTAATGAGGCAGTCTCGGATTCTGTTTTTAACTGCATGATTTTCGCAGCACTTTCTTGTGCCATTAATTGTTGTCTACTATCTCCTTGAACTTTTGAAATAGCCGTCGCATTTTGTGCCCCTTGTAAATCATATTGCGCTTCTGCTTGGCGAGTTTGCGCTGTGGCGCTTGCAAGACTCTGCTCCACATTTTTATCTTGAAAACCAATATCACTGATCGCAAACTCACGAATTTTAATACCCCAGCCTTGAGTATCTTGGCTTAATTTTTGCTGAACAGCAGAACACAGTTTACCTCGAAAATTATCTCCTTCTCCATGTGATTGGTCTCCAAATAATCGATGAGATGCCTCCGAATCGCGTCGTTTTTCCTCATGATGATGATCCAGTGTGATAATCGATAAGTCAGCAAGCGACATTTGTTGTCTTAAAATTGCATCGGCGCATTTTTCAAGTGATACCTTTAATGAATCCTGCCCCATACTTTTTATTAACTTTTCAGGATCAGTAATATTATAAGTCACTTGCCCTGTGACATGCATAGGCATGCGATCACGCGTTGTGACTTTTATTTCATGAAGCGGCATAATCACATCTTGTAATGGGATCGGTTCAGCTGCAACAGTCAGTGTCGGTGAAGTGAAATCATGCCTACCCTCAGACAGAATGCGCAAGGCACCATCCAAATTGATTGCGCGTGCCTCCCCTGATTTCACAATAACATGCGTAATATTACCAAATTGGATCACCTCTTTATTTGCTCGCTCACAGCGGTCAAAGATAAATTGTGGGTCTTCTCGATAATGTAGACCCGGTGCTAACTCGATCGCTTCACCTTTATCCCATGCATAACCTAATTCACCTTGGTTCACTCTGACAATCGTAATGGGCCCATGCTGAATCAGTTTATCATTTTCATTACAAAATTTTTCAAATTTAAATGACGTTGAACTGATTTTATAAACACCTGCTTTGAGCATAACGGGTTTATTATCATTCCAAGCCAAACCTATTTCTCCCGCTTTCACTTGAATGACGTGTACCGTATTAAAATGAATATGTTGTGAATTGGCATCCACTACATCTTCAATTTTAAAAGCACGATTATTTTTAATATGAACACCCGGTAATAATAATACAGGCTCTCTACCATTCATCGCACAACCTAATTGATTTTTTTCAAGACGTATTAGTGTAATCGTGTCATGTTCAAAAAAACTTTTGATGTCATTCTTTTCTTCTCTGAGCGATAAATTACGTACATCCAGCTTGCCGCGTAATTGAAAGGTAGGGTCTTCATAAATATGTAATCCGGGCAACAATAAAACCGGACTACGGTTTTTCCAAGCAAGCCCCAACTCGTTTGGTAATACTCGAACAATAGAAATATTGCGAAACTGAATTTTTTCTTGCCTTGTATCAATAATATTTTTTTCTTCTAGTTTAAACAAGTTAGAATTGTAGGCATGTGTTCCCGGTAATAAGACAATAGGTCGACCATTATCCTCAGCAAGGCCAATGGATCCAGGCCAAATACGCACAATCGTAATATTCCCTTCTTTGATCACATCGTCACTGGCTTGTCTTATGTTTCCCCACGTATGCCTAGGGTTAGCCAGATAATGAATACCGGGTGTGACATAAATTTCTGGTTGTCCTCCATTGTCAGAAAAATGAATTTCGCCTGGTTTAATATTTCTTGTTTTCGCATAGGCACCAAAAACCGCATGCCCCATCACAGAAGCGGCAACAGTCAATCCACGCACCACTCCACTCTTTTGTTCTGCCTTACCATTGACTGCTTTAAGTAAGTCATGTTCCGTTTGGGCATTGGCTTCATATATCCAAGGCAAGTTGTTGCCTCTTGCCCATTGAATGAACCCCACTTCTGATTGAGGTGCTAGAATCCACGAATTTGTCTGAATATCTGCAAATGAAATGAAGTCAGGCGGTAAATAATTCACTCCATCACTTTTGACTTCCACCGACATCGATGGTAGTGAGGGGGACCTGGGCTGCACGGGCTCAATGGATTTTTCTTCTGTCGTTTTTAAAAAATCCAGTTCTGATTCTAATCGAAGATTCGATGCAGGCTCATCCGGCATGGAACGTTCCGTATTTGCTTCGGAAGGATGTAAATGTAAAAGGGGTTCCTGAAGTGGATGATGACTGCTGTGCTTTACATCTTGGCGTTGCATACTTGTCTCCTTGGTTATTTCTGATATTGTTTCTATTGGCCGCTTTCAATGTCGTATTCTAACCAATTTGTATTAACCGCTAAATGACCAAATCATGACAATTTTGTCATTTAGATGGATAGGTTGGTGAATGAGATTAAATTGTATGCTGCAAGATAATTGGATATAATTCGTCATATCTAGGGTTCACTGAAACGAATGATATGAGGTTTTCGGTGTTTAAAAAGCGCTCTATCAGAAAAGAAATAGTATGGGTTCTTATTATAAAGTGTCTGTTATTATATGCGCTGTGGTACTTTTGTTTTTCATCTCCTTTAGAAAAAAATCGCCTACCTTTTTATACTGCCCTCCACTTATTCAACATCCATCTTAAACAGGAAACATCCTATGATTGACTTTGATGTCGTACAACTTTCACGCTTACAGTTTGGCTTAACTGCTTTATATCATTTTCTTTTTGTTCCTTTAACATTGGGCATGTCAGCTTTGCTAGGGATCATGGAAACCATTTATTTTATGACCGGCAAAACCATTTGGCGCACAATGACTCAATTTTGGGGTACTTTGTTTGGTATTAACTTTGCCATGGGAGTGGCCACAGGGATTACGATGGAATTCCAGTTCGGTACAAACTGGAGTTATTACTCTCATTACGTGGGTGATATTTTTGGTGTACCTCTCGCCATTGAAGGATTAATGGCTTTCTTTTTAGAAGGCACGTTTATCGGTTTGTTTTTCTTTGGCTGGGATAGATTATCAAAAGGTGCCCATTTAATCGTAACCTGGTTGGTAGTACTGGGCTCTAATTTATCTGCTTTGTGGATTTTAATTGCCAACGGTTGGATGCAACATCCTGTCGGTGCTTACTTTAATTTCAAAACCATGCGCATGGAAGTGGAGAATTTTGCAGAAGTATTATTTAATCCCGTGGCACAAGCTAAGTTCGTGCATACCATCAGCGCAGGTTATGTCACTGGATCTGTTTTTATCTTGGCCATTAGTGCCTTTTATCTCTTACGAGGACGACATGTTGAATTAGCCAAACGATCTATGACCGTAGCAGCTGCCTTTGGTTTGGCTTCCGCCTTATCGGTCGTGGTCTTAGGTGATGAAAGTGGTTATCTCGCTAATTTGGATCAACGCATGAAAATCGCCGCCATCGAAGGAATGTGGGAAACGCAACCTGCCCCTGCCAGTTTTAATCTCATTGGTTTCCCAGATCAAGCGCATCATATCACGCGAGGTGAAGTAAAAATCCCTTACTTATTGGGCTTAATTGCAACACGGTCGATTGACAAGCCCGTACTTGGCATCAATGAATTAGTCAATCAAACCCAAATCGGCATCGGCAATGGCATTAAAGCTTATCAAGCATTGCAAACCTTAACCGCCAATCCTCGTGATACAGCTGCACAAGAGGCTCTAACGACGTATGGAGATTATCTTGGATATGGCTTATTACTCAAACGCTATACGGCTAATGTGGTCGATGCAACACCAGCCCAAATTGAGGCAGCCGCTTGGGATACAGTACCGAATGTACCGGTTCTTTTCTGGAGCTTTCGTCTCATGGTCGCCTGCGGCTTTTTCTTTATTTTATTGTTTTTCACCGCTCTGATGTTAAGTGCAAAACAAACCTTTAACCGCCGGTTCTTTTTATGGGTAGCGTTTCTAAGCTTTCCCTTGCCATGGCTCGCTGCAGAACTGGGATGGGTCGTAGCGGAGGTGGGCAGACAACCCTGGGTCATTGAAGGGATGTTGCCGACGTTTCTTGGCGCTTCTTCGCATAGCCGCGCTGCGCTTTATACCAGTATCACAGGATTTGTATTGTTATACTCACTATTAGCTGTGGTTGAAATTTATTTGATGGTGAAATACATACGACTTGGACCAGAACATCAACCCGTATAAGAGGAATCGCTGCAATGACTATACCATTCGATTATCCTACGCTTCGCGTGATTTGGTGGGGACTGTTGGGCATATTATTAATTGGTTTTGCCATTATGGATGGATTTGATTTAGGAATCGGAATACTGCTACATCGAGTAGCTCATACCAATGATGAACGCCGTTTGGTATTAAATACCATTGGTCCTATTTGGGAAGGCAATCAAATCTGGTTGATTTTAGGTGCAGGCGCCATTTTTGCCGCATGGCCCGATGTCTATGCACTGGCGTTTTCGGGTTTTTATTTTGCAATGCTCATGGTATTACTCTCACTAATTTTACGCCCAGTGGGTTTTAAATACAGAAGCAAAGTTCACAATCAGCACTGGCGTGCCATCTGGGATATCTGTTTATTCATTAGCGGATTTGTTCCAGCATTGATTTTTGGCGTTGCAATAGGCAATGTATTACAAGGCGTTCCTTTTTATTATGATTCATCACTTAATGTATTTTATACCGGTCATTTCGTTGGTTTATTAAATCCTTTTGCTCTACTCTGCGGGGTACTGAGCGTTTGCATGCTGTGCATGCACGGCGCAAATTTTCTCGCTATTAAAACCATGGATACCATTCAACAACGCGCAAAACAATGCGTTCATTACTTTGGATTATTAACCCTGATGCTGTTTGCGATCGCTGGTATTTGGCTCATTTTGTTTGTACCAGGCTATGCAATAACCAGTCCTGCCGTATTGGATGGTCCCTCTAATCCGCTCATCAAAACCGTTATTCATCAGCCGAATGCTTGGCTATTGAATTACGTGAAGTATCCACTCACCCTGCTCGCTCCGATTTTGGGCTTTGCTGGATCGGCTTTAGTATTATGTTTAAATCGCACTCGATTCACTAAACTGACATGGCTAATGAGTGCCTGCTCCATCGCCGGCATCATTACTACGGCTGGCGTGAGTATGTTTCCATTTATTTTGCCCTCATCCACTCATCCGAACATGAGCTTAGTAGTCTGGGATGCGTCATCGAGTCATCTCACGTTATTCATCATGCTCATTGCCACTATCCTATTTCTCCCATTCATTATCCTATATACCAGTTGGGTATATTATACGTTGCGTGGCAAAATCACCCCAGAATTTGTTAAACAAAATGAGAGTCATCTATATTAGAGGAGGTTGTGATGTGGTATTTTTCCTGGATATTAGGTACGGCGTTCGCCTGTTCTTTTGCAATTTTATTTGCCTTATGGTTTGAGGTGAGAGACAAACACTGATCTAACCCGCATTCACCTGGTGATTCTTCGCTATCGCATCGATCGTGCTGCGATACAGAATCGCATCAACAATAAAGTTAATGTATACTGCTCCGATGCGTCTATCATTTCTCGGAGCGCTAATGATCTTAAGCACAAATCGCAATAATGCATTACTATTAACAGCCATGATTGCTTGTTTTGCTATGATCTTCATTGATGAATCTGGCATTGCAGTGGCTCTACCACTGATTCAACAACAGCTTGCCTTAACAAACAACACAGCACATTGGGTCATCAATGCCTATCTATTAAGTCTGTCGGTTTTATTATTATTGGGTGGAAAATTATCAGATAGTTATGGGCAACGAACTATTTTCATCGTAGGAGTCTGTATTTTTGTTATCGCTTCTTTTATTTGTGGCTGTGCACCCAATGCTTGGATATTAATTAGCGGATGTTTGTTACAAGGTCTGGGGGCGAGTTTTGCCACTCCCTGTATCACCATACTGATTAGTCGTGGATTTCCCGAAAATCAGTTTGGCAAGGCATTTGGACTCGTATTAGGTTTTTCGAATTTCTTTTATGCTATCGGCCCTTTTATTGGTGGTGCCATCACTGAGTTTCTCAGTTGGCGTTGGTTTTTCTGGATTAATATTCCGATTGGTTTGGTCTGCGTCATACTCACGTTTTTGTCTGTGGCTAAAGATACACTGACCGAACAACGTCATTTTTCTGATTTCATTGGGTTATTCACTTTTATTATTGCTCTCACCGCTCTCATTTTTGCCATCATGCAAGGAGCGAGTTGGGGTTGGCACAATAGTTGGATTATGAGCTTATTTGTGATTGCCATCGTTGGATTGAGTGTATCTGTTAAAATTGAGTTACAGAGTAAAACGCCTTTACTCAACATGCGTTTGTTTGAAAATAAAATCTTTTCAGCGAGCAATATTGTGTTATTTTGTGCATCCCTTTGTTTAACATCGATGGTATTTTGGGCGCTTTGGCTGCAAGCGAGTATGGGTTTTTCACCTGCCACAGTAGGGCTGGCATTGTTACCCGCAACGATCGCCTTCATCTTTATTCCATCAATCAGCGGCGCTTGGCAGGACAAAGCCGGTGCACGGGGACCCATGTTATGCGGCGCATTACTCGTCTTCATCGGTATACTTTGGATCACTTGCGTGTTATCGTTTGAAAAATACGATGGGTTATTGCCAGGTTTATTGATGTTTGGTTTGGGTATCCCTTTGGTTATTCCAAGCAGCATCACGAGTATTATGACTTCTGTGACACGAGAACATAGCGGAACGGCATCAGGCATTTTTAACACCGTTCGTCAGGCTGCACTAACAGCAGGTGTGGCGATATTGAGCGCCATCCTGAGCAGTTATAATACAACGCATTTATCAGAAGTATTAGCCACTTCTTCAAACTACCACACTGTCACGGTGAATCAAGTAAACTGGTTACTTGTCGGAAAAAACACACTTTCTCAGCTTAATCCCTCACAAGTGAATTTTTTAAAACAAACCGGCGCAACGATTTATACGCATGCCTTAATCCAGGGCATGATTGTCATGACCTTAATTGCAGCTATCGCCAGCTTGGTCGTGTTACTCTATATTAAAAAACGTTGATGTCATTTTTTGGATGAAGCGTGTGCTTTCTCAAGCGGTCTTGCCATCGCAAATTTTACATTTTTTTTCCAATGAGAACCTTCTTTCCAAGCGTAGGCAGCCGGTTTACCCGTTTTAGGATTCACTTTCAGTAATAACGTACCGATCCCTATACCGGATGTATGCGGCGGCCGGGTATCTTCACTATGACCGGTTGAAGCCGAATCCGCCACGCGCACTTGGAATGCATCCACATCTCGTGTGGGCTTATCCATCACCACCATGACATGGCCGCCGCGTGCATGATGTGCCGAATTTTTATAGCGAAATACTAAAATATCGCCCGCTTGTAATTCTTTAACATGCGATACATTATCCCAATAGCGTTTCGGTTTGTCCGTCAACTGGGTAAAAAAATGATAATAGTGAGCTGTATTGGGATGATCGGCGCCACTCGAGTTAACTAAACTCGAATAAGCACGAGGTGTCACTGCTCGCAACAAATGATCAACGTAACTTGAGCAATCAACCACATAGACGCCATGAGATGGGTCAAAGCGTTTGCCGCCAAATTGATAACTGCTATAGGTCAGATTGAATACCGTGTGATGAACAAACCCTACTAATCGTTTTTCTATAGACGAAACAAATTCGTTTGCTTGTTGATTACCATAGTCAGACCTAGCCAAAGAAAAAGGCGTCATAATAAACACTATGATGATCAATAGTATATGGCGCATAAAAATCGTCCCATTATTATTCTATCCCAACCGTGTATTCTACCTGATAATGACTGACTTATTAAGTCACGCCTTAATTTTGGTCAAAATGTTGCCTCGCATGATTACACTCCAACAAACCATAATCCCCAGGTTCCAACCAATGCATGGGCCAAACTAACCCCTACCAGCGTTCTATGTCTCGCATAAAGCCAGCCAAAATATAACCCTGCAAAAAATACAATCACTGCCAATTGCATTGAAATAAATAGATGAAACATGCTAAATATTAAATTGGATATCAAGATCGCTTTGGCGGTTTTATGTTTGCCCGTCAGAAACACGTCCAATGGACCTTGCAACCCCCCTCTTGCGATCAATTCTTGCAGTGGACAAACAATCAGACAATAAAAAAATAAGGTTAGCCACCACCAAGTGATGCTTGGCATTTGTAGGCTAGAATAGGGTTCAAACAAATGGCGATGTGCATAGGCAGGAACCCAATGAATCACAATCCATTTTAAAAGCACGATGAAAAAAAATAGGGGGAGAGTAAAAATAACCGCTTCCAAAATGGCATGACGCCAATCTATCAATGTCAATCCAAATGCCTGTGGCGGTAAATGGGACTGTTTGACCATGAAGATGACAACAAATGCAAGCGCAACAGTCATAGGAAGAGAAATAACAGTGGTGGAGATCACGGCACTGGTCTCGCCGCTTAACCATTTTAATGCAAACACAAATATGCTCATCGCCATGAGCACATGGACAATAAATGAACTCATCGAGACACGCAATTTATATTCATTAATTTGTTTTTCTAAAATTCGTGTGGTGGTTTCATTCGATTGGCGAAATCTCTGGCTTAACCCTTTTACAATTTGAGCGATCACTCCATTAAAGCTTTTATCTTTTTCAGCCAAAAAAGTCAGCTCATTAAATGCGATACTGAGTAAGCGGGCTTTAGTCAGTGCTTTTATAGAGGCAGAACGCGGCCCTCGATCGAATAACGAGACTTCTCCAATGATATCATTCGGTCCCAATCGAGCCAGATCATGATTATTTTGTTGAGAGACCTCTTGTTTTTCAACACACATGTCGCCCTCGATAATCACAAAAAAATCGACAGCCACATCTCCTTCTCGAACAAGATAGGTCCCTGGATTGATATGAATTTCTTTTGAAACACCGAGCAATAATTTCAGTTGTTTCTCTGATAAACCTGAAAATAAATTATTTTTGGCAATCAACTCGTTAAACTCAACAAAATTCATGTTACCACTCCTGATAAACAAAATTGCAACAACTCCCTCATGAATTCCTGTCAACTACCCCATTATCAAGCTTAAGCCATTTTATTTAAAACAGCAAATACACCCCATTGGGTAAAAAATGAGCGTCATGTCAATGGATCAATTTTTATTCCAAGAACGTCACATCAAATGTATAATTCTAAAAACGCTGCTGACGGAGCAATACGACAAGATGATGCCGAATAACAGTGAACCGCGCTTGCATGACAAGGGTGCCACGATGAGTCTACTGAATCCAGAAAAAAACAGCCCTACTGAAGAGCCTGTAATACCCGCTATTTCAGCCAATCTTGAAAAAGCAACTCAGTTGTTACCTCAAGCAAAGTTTATTTCGCATCATCCTAAAGCCGGCATTAATCCATTAGTCGATTTAGGGGCTTATCTTTTTTCAATTATAGGTAAACTAAAGCAACTTAAATCGTATCGTCATCTGAATAAACTCCATCAAGAGTTGATGACTGAAATGAATGGATTTCAAGACGCCGCAAAATCCCATGGTTACAGCTCTGAGTATATTTTAGTAAGTCGTTACGCATTATGTGCGACAATTGACGATGCCATCATGAACACGCCTTGGGGAACGCAAGGGCAATGGGACAATTACAGCTTGCTTGCCTCTTTCAACCAAGAAGCCTTGCAATACGACAGATTTTTTTTGATTCTAGAACGCATCATGAAAGATCCTGGTTTATATATAGACTTAATGGAATTTATGTATCTCTGTTTAAGCCTTGGCTTTAAGGGAAATTATCGCTCCACGGAATTTGGTCATCATCAGCTAGAACAAATTACCAATACACTTTATAAACATATTCGTGCTCATCAAGGCAGCTTTAACAAAACCCTTTCGCCCTTTCCAATCAAAACAACTATTGCCAACAAAATGCCTGTCAAAAAAACACCTCTTGGAGTGTTATTCGTCACAACGGCAACCATCGTATTCAGTGTTTTTATTGGCTTAGGGTATTTGCTTGACACGATTTCTTATCAAGCTCATCAGGAATTAATACGCATTGGAAAATCTTTACTCTATGAAACCCATGATCACTAAACGCATCGTATTACAATTAGGCCTATTAACACTGGCTTCCTTACTGATTTGGTTTATAGGCCCTCTTATTTCAATTGCTAACCATTCTTTCTTACAAGCACCGATTCAACGATGTTATATCATCGCCATGGTTTTCCTGCTTTGGTCATTAATACATCTTTTTTGGCATGATCTTGTTACCAAAAAAACGGTCGCTCATGCCCCGCCTTCTCCATCTATTTTAAAAAAATTACACTTGCTCCAAAAACGCTTTCAAGGGGCCGTTCTCTTTTTAAAAAAAACGATTATTAACAAGCATGGAATCAAAGTTCCTCTAGCAGAGCTGCCTTGGCAGTTAGTCATCGGGCCGAGTGGCGCAGGCAAAACCACATTACTAGCACATTGCGGTATTAATTTTATTTTAGCAAAACAGTTTAAATTAGAAGACTTATCCAAAATCCCCCCCTCAGAAACTTGTGATTGGTGGGTGACTCGTGATCAAGTATTAATCGATATCCCAGGAACCTATTGTATTGGGAAAATACAATCATCTGATAAAAATGAAATAGATCAAGGCATGGTTGCGAATTCTCTTTGGCAACACTTACTGCATCTGATCTGTGGTTCTAAACAAAAAAAACGGTTGAATAGCGTCATTATTGCCATGCACTTACCCGAACTGATGGCCAAACAACCTAACGAAACGGCATTGAGTCTCATCCGAGATTTAAGAAACCGCATACTCGATTTAATCCATGCCTTTGGCGCCAACCTCCCCTTTTATCTTGTCATCACTAAATGCGATTTATTGCCCGGCTTTACTGAATTTTTTGCAGACTCAGGCAGTGATGAGCTGACTCAAGCTTGGGGCATTACGCTTCCACCTCATGACCCAAAAGAAAAACTCAGCGACCTATTCATTCATCGTTTTAATGCGTTAATCAAACGGCTAAATAAACAAGTCATTTGGCGTCTTCATCAAGAAAGAAACCCGAATGCTAGACCGTTTATCAAAGATTTTCCTTTGCAAATAGAGCGGTTAAAGGACAACATTCACTCTGTATTAAAAACCTTGATGATTCCTCAGTTATCTTTGCAAGGGGTTTATTTAACTAGCGCGATTCAACCACGCGCAGAAGACAACGCCTTGTATGCATCCTCTCTTGCCAATGCATTTTCACAGCATGCTCTGCAACTAATGCGTCCACCGACTACGCCGACCCAAACCTATTTTATCAGGCAACTTGTCATGCAAGGCTTGCTAAACACCTCTGAAACGCATGCTACACCAAAACTCCATTTGATCACACCCCGTTGGGCCCTGTACACGGCGTCCATCGGCCTGATTGCAACGACAGCTTTTTTATTAGGCCATGATTTTGAAAAAAGTATACGAAAAACGTATGCTATTCAAAATGAGTTAGCTCATTATCAACTCTCTAGTCAACAATCTCATGCCAGCAATGACCGGTTCATTAAAGTACTACCATTACTGGAGGCGTTACACCAGACATCCGCGAGCGCAAATCAACGATCAGCATTATTGGCTAATGTATTAACTTTTTATTCTAACAAATCTCAGCAAACAGCCCGCTTAGTCTATCAACAAGCCTTACAAACCATTCTTGTCCCTGGCGTAAAAACGTTTTTTGAAACGTACTTAAGATCGGCCAATGAAAAAAATCCTGATTCGGTTTACTCGGCTCTTAAAGCCTATTTAATGCTGAGTCATCCCAATCAGTTGGATGCTCGTATGATTGCAAACACGTTAAGTCATCTGCTCTCTTCGCCAATCCATAAACAAACCACAATGGAACTGGCTAACCATATTGAGATGGCTTTTACCCATTCCCCTCAGGAGATCGTGCTAGATTCTCATCTCATTGCCAACGTCCGCAAACAACTTACCAATTTGCCGCCTCTTGAATCGGCCATGGTCATTTTAAAAAACATGGCGGATAATAATGAAGATAGCACGATTGGTTTAGGGACCAATCTTGGCACTCCACCGGTTTTTGTGAGTCAAGAAATTGCAAATAACATTCTCACTATGTTTACTGCCACTCATTTTCAACCGATCGTGACCCAAGAAATAGCGATTGCTGCATCGGAAGCGCTCAAAGGAAATGGTATTTTGGGCGAGGTATCACCTGGCGTTAATCAACCCGCTATTGAAGCGCTCTCGAATGCATTACGTACACGTTACATCGCGAATTATGTCGATCTTTGGGAAAGTCTCATTGCCAATATCCATTTGTATACTCCGAAAGACTTGGCTCAAACCGATCATATGATCATGAATTTAACTGGCAATCATTCTCCGCTCCTGGAGTTGCTGAGAACAATAAAAGAAAATACGGCTTTTGCCCCTATCAACACGGAAAGTCCAAAAATTCGAGCATTAACTAACTGGTTGGATCAAGCGAACCGTCGCGATCAAAATCCCTTATACCAAATGTTTGTTAGCTCTCAGCAATTGCATCGCTATTTACAAACTGTTTTAACTGCCAGTGATAGCAATCAAGCGGCATTCAATCTCATCATGAGAAGATTGCAACAATCGGATATCAATAATAATCCGATTGCACAAATTCACGAACTCGCTGATCAAAACCCTGAACCCATGAAAACTTGGTTTCATGGGATTGCCAATCAAAGTTGGGGATTCATTTTACAAAAGGCCGCGCTGCATATTGATCATGCATGGCAACAATCCATCGTGACGGCTTATAATTTACAATTAGCGAATCATTACCCATTTGATCAAACTGCAACGGTTGATGTGAACTTACAGCAATTCATTCAATTTTTGGGTGCACACGGCAAACTTTCTTCCTTTGTGCAGACTTACTTGAAACCCTTAATCAATGAAAAAGATCAGACATGGACTTGGCAAGTGATCGATCACCAAAAAATTCCTTTTTCAGATGTCGCGTTAAGCAAACTGCAACATGCATTTCAATTGCAACGCGCTTTTTTTCCCAATGGGGATAATACCTTATTTGTTCCGTTTACATTGCATCCTGTATCGCTGGAACCGGATATGAAAAGCTTCACATTGAATATTAATGGGCAACAGGTGACATATCAAAAAGGCGAAGCACGTTCATCACGTTTATTAACTTGGCCTGGTACGAATACACTACATGAAACCACGCTGCATTTTATCACACCAAACAATCAACTCATTGGTGACACGATAGAAGGAAATTGGGCATGGTTTCGATTGGTGAATAAGGCCACTGAAAGTATCAACACGCGAAAAGAATTATTATTAAACTTTAGAATCAATGGACATTCCGCCACTTATTTACTCTATACTGAAGGTCATACGAATCCTTTCTTACCTCTTAACTTAAGCCGTTTTGAGATACCACAGGAATTGATTTGATGCTGTTTTTGTATATCTAACGTCAGTAAAAAAATTATTATTATCCAATCCTGCAACAGCACGTGATATGTTAAATTTATACTTATTTTATCTATTGTTGATTTACATGTAACGCGAATTCCGGATAAGCTCAATGCTATTTCTGTCATGCCAGCATGATTTTAGCTGGCATCCAGTGTCTTTATGAGTCTTATAAAATAGAGTTGTACAGATCATTCCAATATGGATTATTTT
>JAKBCU010000052.1 GCA_021807565.1 Pseudomonadota bacterium
TTGATTAGCCCAATTGCAATGGAAGACGGATTGCGTTTTGCTATTCGAGAAGGGGGTCGCACCGTCGGTGCTGGTGTCGTTGCAAAAGTACTTGAGTAAGCCATTTGTGCAGTTACGGTATCACTATCGGTATCGTAACTGAGGCGCAGTGAAATCATTATACGTTCTTTATGTGGGTAAGAGGTAAATATGGCAATAGGAAGAAAAAGTCAAAGAATTAGAATCCGCTTAAAGGCGTTTGATCATAGATTGATCGACCGTTCTACGCGAGAAATTGTGGAGACTGCAAAGCGTACCGGTGCGCAAGTACGAGGCCCCATTCCTCTGCCTACGCAAATCGAAAGATACACTGTATTGATTTCTCCACATGTTGATAAAGATGCGCGTGATCAATATGAATTGCGCACGCATAAAAGAGTAGTTGATATCAATCAACCGACAGACAAAACGATTGATGCATTGATGAAGCTGGATTTAGCGGCTGGCGTTGATGTGCAAATTAGCGTGGATGCAGAAGGTTAGTTTTTTGCAGGATTGAATTAGAGATCTTAATTATTACATAGGCATTAGGTGCTTGTTTAGAGGCGGTTATTATGACTATAGGTTTAGTCGGGAGAAAATGTGGCATGACTCGGGTATTTACCGAGGATGGGCAGTCTTTGCCTGTGACAGTCATTGAAGTGTTACCCAATAAAATAACACAAATTAAAACACTGGAAAACGAAGGCTACTTAGCTATTCAAGTGACAACAGGGTCACGAAAACGATCTAGAGTCACCAAGGCCGAATCGGGTCATTATGCAAAAGCTAGCGTGGAGCCAGGCAGAGGTTTGTGGGAATTCAGGCTGGGTCTAAAAGATAAAATAGAGGATTTTGCAATTGGCAACGAACTGAGAGTGGATCGCTTTCAAGTAGGTCAATTAGTGGATGCTGTAGGAACAAGCAAGGGTAAGGGTTTTGCAGGTACCATTAAAAGATGGCACTTTGCAGGACAAGACGCTACTCATGGAAACTCATTATCTCACAGAGTACCGGGTTCTATTGGCCAGAGACAGTCTCCAGGTAAAGTCTTTAAAGGCAAGAAAATGTGCGGGCATTTGGGTAATGCGAGGCGGACAGCTCAACTTCTTGAAGTGGTTCGTTTAGATTTGGACCGGAATCTGGTGTTAATTAAAGGCGCTATTCCTGGTGCTCCAGGGTCAGATGTGATTATTAGCCCAGCAGTCAAAGCAAAATTAACTGAAGGGGCTAACTAATGGAAATACAAGTTTTCGGTGATAAAAACAAATTGGAGCTTATTGATAAGGTGTTTGATTGCCGATTCAATGAACCGCTGATTCATCAAGTCGTAACAGCATTTTTAGCAGGAGGGCGTGCTGGTACGCATGCGCAAAAAAATAGAGCATCGGTACGCGGAGGCGGCATTAAACCTTGGAAACAAAAAGGCTCTGGACGCGCAAGAGCGGGCACAATCAGAAGCCCTATTTGGCGGAAAGGGGGTGTGACGTTCGCTGCTCAAACACAAAGTTATGCGCAAAAAGTGAATAAAAAAATGTATCGCGGAGCATTATGTTCTATTTGGTCTGAATTGATTCGCTTAGAACGAGTGATTGCTGTTGATGCTTTCGAACTGGATTCACATAAAACCAAAGTTCTTTTAAAAAAACTGAGCGAGATGAATTGTAAGGGGAGACTCTTGATTGTCACTGAGGCATTGGATGAAAACTTGTATCTTGCATCACGAAATGTGCCAACAATTGACGTAAGAGATGTTGCAGCGATAGATCCAGTATCGTTAGTGAGCGCTGATACAGTACTCGTTACCAAAGCAGCCTTAAAGCAGGTTGAGGAGTGGTTAAAATGAAGCAAGAACGATTATTGAAATTAATCCGAGCGCCTCATATGTCGGAAAAAGCGACTATAGCGACAGAGCAACGCAATGAATTTGTCTTTGAGGTTGAGCAAACAGCGACAAAGCCAAAAATAAAAGAGGCTATTGAGCTGTTATTTAAAACGCAAGTTAAGTCAGTCCGTGTCGTTAATGTGAAAACGAAACCTAAACGGTTTGGAAAAATGCAAGGTAGAACTAAAGCCTGGAAAAAAGCCTATGTTTCATTGGCAGAAGGTCAGCAAATCGAATTGACAGGGGTTCAGCCATAAATTCACTTTCTCTAGTGTGAGCAGGCAATGCTCTAGTCACTGCAAAAAAAATGAGAAAAAAGACTTGGCATTTGCGTGTCTCGCATTATAATAACGCACTCCTCTATGAGGGTGTGAATGAATAGCGTAACAAGTTGAATATTGAGGAAAATATGGGATTAGCAAAATCGAAGCCGACTTCGCCTGGACAACGATTTACGATTAAGGTGATAAACAAAGACTTACATAAAGGTGAGCCGTTTTCACCTTTGGTTAAGAAGAAGAATAAAACAGGGGGGCGCAATAATGCCGGGCGTATCACCTGTCGTCATATCGGTGGTGGCCATAAACAACGTTATCGAATGATAGATTTTAAGCGCTGTGACAAAGACGGTATTGTTGGTAAGGTTGAGCGTTTAGAGTATGACCCTAATCGTAGTGCACATATTGCCTTGGTTTTATATGCGGATGGTGAAAGACGCTATATCATCGCTCCTGTTGGTCTAAAGCCAGGCGATCCCATTCAATCGGGTTTGAGTGCTCCGATGAAAGCGGGGAATTGCATGCCGCTCACCAGTGTTCCTATCGGCGCTGTCATACACTGCATTGAGTTAAAACCCGGTAAAGGTGCACAGCTTGCAAGAAGCGCAGGCGCTTCTGTTCAACTGATCGCTAGAGACGGTATCTATGCCACCATTAGGCTAAGATCAGGCGAGATGCGCAAAGTGCAGTCAGACTGTAGAGCTGTAATAGGCGAAGTGAGTAATGCTGAGCATAACTTAAGATCATTAGGTAAAGCGGGTGCGAAGCGCAGAAGGGGTATACGTCCCACTGTGCGTGGCGTGGCGATGAATCCTATAGATCATCCCCATGGAGGTGGAGAGGGTAAGACATCTGGCGGCAGACATCCAGTCAGTCCATGGGGTGTCCCAACCAAGGGTTATAAGACACGTAAGAATAAACGCACAACCAAATTTATCGTGCGTCGTAGAAATAAGGTGTGACGGGTTTTGATGTTGTCATCAATTTATAAGAGGGTATCAGTGTGCCACGTTCAGTAAAAAAAGGACCGTTTGTAGATAGCCATTTGATGAAAAAAGTGCATGAGGCCATGTCTACTAATACTAAAAAGCCAATTAAAACATGGTCACGTCGCTCCATGATTGTGCCTGAAATGGTGGGAGTGTCGATTGCCGTTCATAACGGAAAATTACATGTACCGATATTTATTACCGAAAACATGGTAGGACACAAGTTAGGTGAATTTGCTGCGACAAGAACCTTTAAAGGTCACTCCGGTGACAGAAAAGTAAAAGCAGAAGAGAAATAGCAGGGGGTAAATGATGGAAGTCGCGGCAAGATTAAAGCATGCCAGGTTGTCTGCGCAAAAGTGCCGATTAATCTGCGACCAGATTAGAGGTAAAAAAATCGAGCATGCCATGAGTATTTTAACGTTTAGCAATAAAAAAGCGGCAAATTTAGTAAAAAAAGTGCTTCATTCTGCTATTGCCAATGCTGAGCATAATCTCGGTGCAGATATTGATGAGCTCAAAGTTAAAACTATTTTTGCAGATCAAGGAGCTACTTACAAACGGATGCATGCTCGTGCAAAAGGCCGAGGGTGTCGTATTTTGAAACCAACATGCCATATCACTATTATTGTGTCTGATGAGGAGAGTAAATAATGGGTCAAAAAGTTCACCCCATAGGCATACGCTTAGGCATTGTTAAAGATTGGGCTTCTCGATGGTATGCGCCATCCAAAGACTTTGCAGATATTTTATGTGCTGATCTTAAAGTCCGAGAGTATTTGCAAGACAAATTAGCAGCTGCTGGTATAAGCCGTATTCAAATCGACAGACCGGCCAGAAATGCAAAAATTACAGTTTACACTGCAAGGCCAGGTATCATTATCGGTAAGAGTGGTAAAGAAGTGGAGACATTGAGAGATGAAATTAACAAAATCTTAAAAGTCCCAGTGCATGTCAGTATTGAAGAAGTCCGTAAACCCGAGTTAGATGCAAAATTGGTCGCTGAGTCAGTTGCTCAGCAACTGGAAAAACGAGTCATGTTTAGACGCGCGATGAAAAGAGTGGTCACCACAGCAATTCGTCAAGGCGCTAAAGGCATTAAGATTTGTGTCAGCGGTCGTTTGGGTGGAGCTGAAATTGCACGTAATGAATGGTACAGAGAAGGGCGTGTGCCTTTACATACACTCAGAGCTGATATCGATTATGGTACGGCAGAAGCTTATACCACATACGGTGTCATAGGCGTAAAAGTCTGGATTTTCAAGGGCGAAGTGATTGGTGATAAAGAACAAACCGAAGCCACCACCGTCGAAAAAACATCAGGCAGACAGGAGAAGTAAACTATGCTGCAGCCGAAACGGACGAAATATCGTAAACAATTTAAAGGTAGAAATCGCGGACTGGCCACTAGGGGTAACAAAGTGAGTTTTGGCGAGTATGGCTTAAAAGCGACGGAACATGGGCAAATTACCTCACGTCAAATTGAAGCAGCCAGACGAGCTATGTCCAGGCATGTTAAGCGAGGCGGTAAGATTTGGATTCGAATTTTTCCAGACAAACCCATCTCTAGAAAACCATTAGAAGTTCGAATGGGTAGTGGAAAGGGAAATGTCGAGTATTGGGTAGCAGTCATTCAACCCGGCTGTATGATGTTTGAGATCGAAGGGGTGACAGAAGACTTAGCAAAAGAAGCGCTTCGTTTAGCTGCTGATAAATTGCCGATCAAGACCATTTTTGAAACGCGGACGATAATGTAATGAACACAAAAGAATTGAGAAACAAAACGACCGATGATCTGCAGGCTGAGATTGTTGCGATGCAAAAAGAACTGTTTAACTTGCGTATGCAAAAAGGGTTGGGCCAGTCTCCTCAGACACACCTTTTTAAAAAAATCAAAAGAAATGTAGCAAGAGTTAAAACTCTCTTAAGAGAAAAAGAAGGCTCAACACTATGATGAATGAACAAAAAGCAACTAACCGGTCTGTCGTCGGGAAAGTGGTCAGTAACAAAATGAACAAGACCATAGTCGTTCAAGTAGAGCGTAAAGTTAGGCATCCATTGTATGGGAAGTACATTAAACGTTTTTCTAAAATGTATGCTCATGATAATGATAATCAATGCAATATAGGGGATATGGTTGAGATTCAACAATGTCGTCCATTATCCAAGACAAAGCATTGGATGTTAGTAAACGTATTGAGTAGGGTAGAAAAAGAAGCAGTGTCTTGATATCCAGTGACAGCCTGACTGCGATGTAAGTTTTTTTTCGCAACTTCTTTATTTTTAGAATAAACGTGATAGTATTGACGATCTTTTCTCAGAAGAGACGGGCAAGTCAAATATAATTGGAGTTAACCATGATTCAAACGCAGACGATGCTAGATGTGGCAGATAATAGTGGTGCCCGTTGCGTGATGTGTATTAAGGTACTTGGCGGCTC
This sequence comes from Pseudomonadota bacterium, assembly GCA_021807565.1. GTDB lineage: Bacteria > Pseudomonadota > Gammaproteobacteria > DSM-16500 > DSM-16500 > JAKBCU01. Next base: position 5,611 of record JAKBCU010000052.1, read on the forward strand.
GCGTCGACGTTATGCCAATATTGGTGATGTCATTAAAGTCAGTATCAAAGAGGCGATACCGCGCGGCAAAGTAAAAAAAGGTGAAGTGGTCAATGCGGTCATCGTCAGAACCAAGAAAGGGGTCAGAAGGCCAGATGGCTCACTGATTCGATTTGATGAAAATGCGGTTGTGCTTTTAAATGCTCAAATGCAGCCTATTGGAACTCGTATTTTTGGACCTATTACTCGTGAGTTGCGAGGTGAAAACTTTATGAAAATTATCTCGCTTGCACCTGAAGTATTATAAGAGAGTGACGTTATGAATAAGATCAAAAAAGGTGATGAAGTGATTGTTATTGCCGGAAAAGATAAAGGAAGAAGAGGAGTTGTCCTATCTATTCCTAAAGACGGTGAAACCCTAGTAGTAGAAGGAGTGAATACGGCAATGCGCCATACCAAGCCAAATCCAAACTCTGGCGACAAAGGTGGAATTGTTGTTAAAACAAAGCCTATTCAACGTTCAAACGTGATGCTGTATAACCCAATCTCTGGAAAGGGTTCGAAAGTAGGCATCAGAACATTAGAAGATGGCCGCAAGGCGCGGTATTTTAAAGATACCAACGAATTGGTTGAAGCATAGGAATAGGTGATACATGTCACGATTATTGCAATTTTATCATAACGATGTGATTAAAAACTTAGTTAAGAAGTTTAACTATAAATCTGCTATGCAAGTTCCAAGGCTAAGTAAAATCACTTTAAATATGGGCGTTGGTGAAGCAATGGAAGATAAAAAAATCATTGCTTCGGCAATGGATGATCTTAAGAAAATAGCAGGACAACAACCTGTCCCCACGTTATCGCGTAAATCCATTGCGGGCTTCAAAATAAGAGAAGGTTGGCCTATTGGTTGTAAAGTAACATTACGTGGTTCACGTATGTATGAATTTTTAGATCGTCTTATTAATATTGCATTACCCAGAGTGCGAGATTTTCGAGGTCTCAGCAATAAGTCTTTTGATGGAAGAGGTAACTACAGTTTAGGTTTTAAGGAACAGATAGTATTTCCTGAGATTGAATATGACAAAATTGATGCGCTGAGAGGGTTGGATATTACTATCACGACATCGGCAAAAAGTGATAAAGAAGCGCAAGCATTACTCGAATCATTCGGGTTTCCGTTTAAAGAGAAAGATCAGACTTAAGGCAGTGATATGGCAAAAACTTCCATGATAGAGCGTGAAAAAAAGAGAGCAAACTTGAATAAAAAGTATGATAAAGTTCGCGAAGAACTTAAAGTACTTGTCTCTAGCCCGCATGTGTCGGATGAAGAGAGAGTTGCAGCAGAGCTTAAGTTGCAGAAAATGCCTCGTGACTCAAGTCGATCACGCCAACGAAACCGATGCAGACTTTGCGGCAGATCACGTGCTTATAATCGCCTGACGGGTTTGTGCCGCATTCATATGCGACATGCTGTGATGAATGGGTTGGTTCCTGGAATGCATAAAGCGAGTTGGTAATAAACTTAGCATAATGAACAATAGAGGTGTTTGGCAATGTCAATGCAAGATCCCATAGCGGATATGTTAACAAGAATTCGAAATGCGCAGTCAGCGGGTAAGCTAGACTTTAGTTTGCCAGCCTCGCAAGTTAAATTAGCGATATTGAATGTGTTAAAAAACGAAGGCTATATTGAAGATTATCAATTTTCAAAAGAAGCGGGAAAAAGCAATATTACCGTTTCACTTAAGTATTTTCAGGGAAAATCTGCAATAGAAAAAATTGAAAGAATTAGTCGACCCGGTTTGCGTGTATACAAACGATTTGATGAGTTATCCTCAGTCGGCGTGCAAATGGGGATTGTTGTGGTCTCTACACCCAAAGGTGTTATGACAGCTGCTGCCGCACAAGCTAATAAGCTTGGTGGTGAAGTCCTTTGTTCAGTAGAATAGGGCAGGAGAATTTATGGTAACCTCAAGAGTAGGCAGAAAACCTGTCGTTGTACCAACAGGTGTCGATGTCAAACTGCAAGATAATAACTTGTTAATTAAGGGCCCAAAGGGTCAGGCAACGATGTCAGTACATCGTTATGTCGATCTTGAGATACAAGATGGACATATACACGTCAAGCAAAGCACTCAAAATCACTATACGCAACCCGGTGTTGGAGCAAAATTAAGTAAATCTATTGCTGGCACAGTCAGAGCAAACATAGATAATTTAGTTAGCGGTGTCTCTAACGGGTTTGAAAAGAAGCTGTTGTTAGTCGGCGTTGGTTATAGGGCACAAATGAAAGGATCTGTGTTAAACTTGTCCATTGGTTATTCACATCCGGTCAATTTTACGGTCCCTAAAGGAATTACCATTGAAACACCCAGCCAGACCGAGATTTTAGTAAAAGGCATTGATAAACATTTGGTGGGTCATACGGCTTCAATGATTCGTGATATTCGCAGCCCAGAGCCGTATAAGGGTAAGGGCATACGATATGCTAATGAAGTGATTATTCTAAAAGAGACTAAAAAGAAATAGTAGGGCGTCAATATGAAACTTAATAAAAAAGATTCAAGATTAAGAAGGGCCAAGCGCGCGAGAATGCGTATCAGTTCTGTTGAAGCGGTTCGACTTTCTGTTCACAGAACACCACGTCATATTTATGCACAAATTATTTCTAGTGATGGCGCTACCGTCATTGCGTGTGCTTCTACGCTGGACAACCAACTGAAAGGAAAACTTAAATCAACAGGCAATGTGGAAGCCGCTAAGCAAGTAGGTAATCTGGTGGCAAAAAGAGCACTTGATAAAGGTATTGAAAAAGTTGCTTTTGACAGAGCAGGATTTTGCTATCACGGGCGCGTGAAGGCATTGGCAGACGGGGCGAGAGAAGGCGGACTACAATTTTAAGGGTTATTTATGGCGAGTTATGACCAATCAACAAAAAGCGATGGCATGCACGAAAAACTAGTGGCAGTGTCGAGAAATGCAAAAGTAGTAAAAGGCGGTAGGGTTTTTAGTTTTGCTGCTATCACCGTGGTTGGGGATGGAAATGGGCGAATTGGCATTGGTCGAGGAAAGGCTAGAGAAGTCCCTGTAGCAATTCAGAAAGCATTAGAGAGCGCACGTAAGAACATGAGGCATGTTGCACTCAAAGAGCGTACGTTGCACTCTAAAGTCATAGGAAAACATGGTGCAACACGTGTTTTTATGAAACCTGCCTCCGAAGGTACTGGTATTATTGCAGGTGGTGCAATGAGAGCGGTGTTTGAAGTGCTTGGCGTTCGTGATGTGTTAGCAAAAATAGTGGGTTCTACGAATCCAATTAATGTAGTGAGAGCTACGATTAAAGCATTACAAAGTGTTAAAACACCAGAGTACATTGCAGCAAAGCGTGGTAAAACGATAGAAGAAGTCACGGGAGCATAGGCATGCCAAGTAAACAAAAACAATTGAAAGTCACTTTAGTGCGTAGTCCTATCTCTGCTCAACCCAAGCATAAACTGTCTGTGAAAGGCTTGGGATTAAAGAGATTGCATCAGTCTGTTATTTTAGCGGATACCTTATGTAATAGGGGCATGATTAATAAAGCGGCTTATTTGTTAGCGGTTGAGGAAGTATAACGAATGAATTTAAATACAATAAAACCAGCAGTCGGTTCAAAAACCCCCGCTAAACGTTTGGGTAGAGGAATAGGATCGGGTAAAGGAAAAACGTGTGGACGTGGTCATAAAGGGCAGCATGCTCGTGCGGGAGGCTATCATAAGTTAGGCTTTGAAGGCGGGCAAATGCCATTACAACGACGTATACCTAAATCAGGTTTTCGATCGCATAACGCATTAGTTAGACAAGAAGTTCGTTTATCTGACTTAAATAAAGTCTCTGACGATATTGTTACTTTAGGGTCTCTTAAGGCGGATGGCATCATTCGTGGTGTGACTCAATTTGTTAAAATCATTTTAGCTGGAACAATTGAACGAGCACTCACTTTACAAGGTCTCCCCGTCACAAAAGGTGCTAGGGAAGCGATTGAAACAGCGGGTGGCAAGGTTGAGGCATAATTCATGGCAGCGAGTCAACGAACGGGAATGGGCGGTATAGCAAATCAAGGTATCGTTGATTTAAAAAGAAGATTGTTATTTGTTTTAATGGCAATCGTGGTTTTCCGTATAGGTTCTTATATTCCTGTGCCAGGTTTGAATCCGCAGCGTTTACAAGAACTGTTTAACGCTCAGCAGAACAATATTATTGGTTTATTTAATATGTTTTCAGGCGGCGCTTTGATGCGTTTCAGTGTCTTTGCTCTCGGTATCATGCCTTATATCTCGGCTTCTATCATTATTCAATTGTTGACCGTTCTCTCGCCTCAGTTAGCTGAGTTACGAAAAGAGGGTGAGTCAGGACAACGAAAAATTAATAAATATACACGCTATGGCACTTTATTTCTTGCGACTTTTCAAGCCTTAGGTATTTCCAAAATGCTTGTGGCTCATGGGATAGCCATTGATGCAGGTTTACCATTTTATTTCACTACTACATTGACATTAGTGACAGGGACTCTATTTTTGATGTGGTTGGGAGAGCAAGTCACGGAACGTGGAATTGGCAATGGTATTTCGTTAATTATTTTTGCAGGTATTGTTGCTGGCTTGCCTGCTGCCATTGGACGTACATTAGAGCAAGTTAGAGAAGGACAATTACAAGTCATTGCCCTGTTTCTCATTATTCTAGCCGTGTTTCTTGTCGTGGCCATCGTCGTGTTTATTGAACGTGGACAGCGCAGGATAGCCATCAATTATGCAAGAAGAGTTCAGGGAGGGAATGTGTACTCTGCCAAAAGTACTCACTTACCCCTTAAAATCAATATGGCGGGCGTTATTCCTCCTATCTTTGCATCGAGTATTATATTATTTCCTGCCAGTATTGCTCAATGGTTTGGGCAAGGGAAGGGTCTTGAATGGCTAGGCAGCTTTGGATTAGCATTGCAGCAACAAGGACAGCCTTTACACATGACTTTGTTTAGTGCTGCCATCATATTCTTTTGTTTTTTTTATACGGCATTGGTGTTTAATCCCAAGGAAACGGCGGATAATCTTAAAAAATCGGGTGCTTTTATTCCAGGTATTCGACCGGGTGATCAAACTGCCAAATACATAGATAGCGTCATGACTCGACTTACATTAGCAGGCGCCATTTATGTGACATTAATCTGCTTATTACCTGAATTTATGATTTTGGCATGGAATGTACCTTTTTACTTTGGCGGTACTTCAGA
>JAKBCU010000053.1 GCA_021807565.1 Pseudomonadota bacterium
AAGGCCCACTATTGATGTTAGCATACACAGCCAATGCGCCTACGCGGTTGTAAAAGCTTTCTGTTGTGGTAAATGTACCTGTCGCAGCAACGTGATAGTCACCTACGCCATCGGCCACTGAGTTGACACCGGTAAAATTGTACATGTAGCCAATGCCTACGTTATAGCCTAATTGAGCGTCTGGATGGCTGTAGCCCAATTCAGCACCGTAGTTAGGTTGAGTGTGGCCGGCAGCGGTGGTTGCTGTGAGGCTAGCTCGCGTCGGTAAGCTATTATCAAAAACATACAAGGCACCGTGAATACCCATACGGGTCAAGAAACCGATTTCAGCAGAGGTCTGTAGCGATTCAGACAATACTTGTGGCAGCGTTTCTTGAATAGGATGGATTTTGTATTGACCAAAGGGTTGAAATTGTTTACCCAATTGAACGAATACAGGCATCTCGTTGAAATTAGAGAAGGTGACATATCCTTGTTCTACAGTGAAAGTATTTGCTTGATATGCATCACTATAGGAACCGGATGTTTGAAGTCCAGAAACGGCATACAAAGACGCTTTTTTGGAATTCAGATTGTCTGTGCTGGTAGTGTTGTAACTCAAGCTTAAGAATGCTTTAGTCCAGTCGTTCACGTTACCAAATACATTTAAGTAAGCATCATTGAAGGATAACTTTTGGGTATTTTCACCATTGTAACCATAGTTCAGGTTGCCCCAATGCGCATCAATGTTGGCGCCGCCAGCAAAAGAGATGAGTTTCATGCAATCTTCAGTGGGTTTAGCGCGACCGACATTTTGACTCATCAAATCCATGATAGCAGAAGCTGGGGTGTTAATTGGACACACAACGCTGGGTAGTGCCCCCATATCCTTATAATTTTCTTGGGATTCCATGGCGTGTTTCTTGGCCATATGTTTGTGGTGTTGAGAGGTAGTTGCTGCAGCCAATAATGGGCAGCTCACTAACCCTAATACGCTCATCGATGCAACAACGAGTTTTAATTTCATGCTTTTGTATCTCCTTGAAAATAGAATTTGATCCGGACGATCAAACATTACTTATAAATTAACTTTTAGCGTCGCAAGTAAACTTTAACCTTTGCAAGTATAAAAAATACTAATATTAAATGATGACTGTTTTAATACAAAGTTTACTCATTTAAAAAAATGATTTTTTTTGCCACGCATCTTGCTTCAGTTTGATAGGCAGCAATCAAATCACGCAGCGCAATTCTAAAGAAAGACTACTTGGATTTAAAGTAGAAAATGATTTTTTTTTTGCAGAGAAGACCTTTTTGTGATAAAAAACCAGCCAGAATAGTCCTGGCAGGTTTTTTATCGATCAATTAAGTTAAAGCACTTCTGCTTTCTTTATAAGAAATTGTGCAATACCTTCTTCGGTGGGTTTGATCCCTATCTCACCTTTCGTCCAACCAGCAGGACAGACGTCACCATGCAGTTCGTGGAATTGTAATGCATCGACTAACCGAATTAATTCATTAATATTGCGTCCCAAGGGTAAATCATTCACGATTTGTGAACGAACGATGCCTTGTTTATCAATTAAAAAGGCGCCACGTAATGCCACATGCGCGGTGGGATGTTCAATGGCATAAGCTTGGCAAATAGAATGATTCACATCGGCCACTAATGTATAACGCACTGAACCAATACCACCTTGATTAATTGGTGTTTTGCGCCATGCATTATGCGTAAATTGTGAATCAATCGAAATACCAATGACGTTGACGTTACGTTGTTTAAATTCTTCAATTCGATTATCTAATGCAATGAGCTCGGAAGGGCAAACAAACGTAAAATCTAACGGATAGAAAAACAATAATCCATATTGATCTTTAATGGCTTGACTCAGTTGAAATTGATCGGTGATCTCACCATTTGCTAAGACAGCAGATGCTGTAAAGTCGGGCGCTTTTCTGCCAACAAGTATACTCATGACTATTTCTCCTAAAATCGTGCAACCTAAACGAAAGGCGCCATTATACACCGATTTCTCTAGTAGACTAGCGGTGTATTTCTAGGTGTGTCTTGGCCAAAATTACGGTATCATGCAAACCTTCTTAGGACGCAATTAGGTGCAAATATATGAGTGAAGCATTTTTGCCATTTTCACGCCCTTTTATTAGCCGTGAGGCAATAGATGAGGTGGTTTCTTGTTTAGAATCAGGATGGATTACGACAGGCCCCCGTGTGGCTCAATTTACCGAGGATTTAAAACAGTACTTGGGTGCTCCTTATGTGATGACTCTCTCCTCTGCAACGGCAGGGCTGCATCTAGCATTGCTCACGATGAAGCTTGAGCCAGGTGATGAAGTGATTACCACTCCTTTGACGTTTGCAGCGACCTTGAATACGATCGTGCTGGCAGGTGCCAGACCCGTATTAGTCGATATTGATCCTCACACATTGAATATGGATGTGAGTCGAATTGAAGAAAAAATAACTAGCAAGACACGCGCTCTTTTACCGGTGCATTTTGCCGGATTGCCGGTGGATCTGGATGAAATCTACCGTATCGCTAATCAATATCAATTACGCGTGATTGAAGATGCGGCCCATGCTATCGGCACAGAATATAAAGGCAAAAAAATCGGCAGCTTTGGTGACACACAAGTATTTAGTTTTCATCCAAATAAAAACATGACAACAGGTGAGGGCGGTTGCGTTGCCACACGTGACGCAGCGTTAGCAAAACAAATTGGATTATTACGATTTCATGGGATAGATAGAGAATCGTGGAATCGATTCAGCAAAAGTGGATCACAAGACTATGATATTGTATTACCAGGATTAAAATACAATATGATGGATATTCAGGCGGCACTGGGTTTGCATCAATTGAAAGAATTGGAAGGTTTTATTGAAAGACGTACTGAATTAGTGAACCGGTATCAAGAGGTATTGCGTGATTGGCCGCAATGGATATTGCCCAGTGAGCCTTCTTTTTCACATCGGCATGCTTGGCATCTCTATACGCCTTTACTTCAAGAAGAAGTCGCTGGCATGGATCGTAATGAGTTTATGGAGCGCATGAAGAATAAAAATATCGGTACGGGTCTGCATTATCGCGCTGTCCATTTATATCCTTACTATCGTGATCAATTTGGATTTCAACGGGGTGATTTTCCTCAAGCGGAAGCAGTGGGAGACCGTATTGTCAGTTTACCCTTGTTTCCCAGTATGACCGATGCTGAGCAAGACAGAGTCATTGATATGATGTATAGCATTTTCCCCCATTAAAAAAGATTCATCAAATAGTCACTGCGAAACAAGATGTGAAAAAGTTGGATTGAGTGGAAAGAGGTATAAATGAAGATTTTGATTTTAGGCGCAAATGGTTTTATTGGTAGCCATTTAAGTGAAGCCATACTAAACCACACCGATTGGGAAATTGATGCGCTTGATCTTTCTCAGGACAAATTAGGTGCTAGCGTCGGGCGCAAACGGTTTCACTTGAAATTAGGCGATATGACGCAAGAAAAAGATTGGATAACGGAACACATCAAACAATGTGATGTGGTGTTACCGTTAGTGGCTATCGCAACACCGGCAACCTATGTCCAACAGCCTTTACGCGTATTTGAATTAGATTTCGAGGCCAATTTAGCGATTGTTCGTCAGTGTGTGACATTTAAAAAGCGGATTATTTTTCCGTCTACATCTGAAGTGTATGGTATGTGTACTGATACAGCATTTGATGAAGAGTCCAGTCACTTAGTAACGGGACCTATTCATAAAGAACGTTGGATTTATTCTACCTCCAAACAATTATTGGATCGTATTATTTATGCGTATGGTAAGCATGATGGTTTATCTTATACCTTATTTCGACCTTTTAATTGGTTTGGACCAGGGCAAGATACTATCTTCAATCCAAAACCGGGTGGTTCTCGGGTGATTACGCAGTTTATTGGCAACGTATTACGTGGAGAAGATATCACATTAGTCAATGGTGGAGCACAACAACGCTGTTTTACTTATATTCAGGATGGTATTGCTGCGTTGATAAAAATCATAGAAAATAAAGCGAATCATGCGGAACAACAAATTTTTAATATTGGAAATCCATTTGAAAATATATCGATTCGTCAAGTGGCGGAAGCATTGGTGACGCTGATGAAGCAATACCCTAAGTATACCGAGAAAGTGAATCAAACGAAATTAATGGATATGAGTGCAACAGAATATTACGGCGCTGGTTATCAAGATGTGATGCTGCGTGTGCCATCCATTAAGCGCGCAGAAGAAAAACTAGGATGGAAACCCAAAGTGGATTTTATGACGGGCTTAAAGAAAACACTGGATTTTTATTTGGCGTAACGTCATTGATGTGATGACCTGTTCCTGACATGTCAAGATCGGGATGTATGCCGCTCTCCTGAAGATCTTTTTGAAAGGTATTCAGCAAGCTATTCATGACGAAAGGATCTGAGGTGATAACCGATAATTCGCGATTCTCTTCAATAGAAGGTCGAGTTAAGTTAGTGGAACCCAGCATTGCTTTTTCTCCATCAATCATAATCACCTTAGCATGAATGATATAGTGATGATTGAGATGAATGATAGCCCCAGCTTTTTGGAGACGCGTGATTCGTTTATCATGAGAAAAATCAGTAGAAGAAATAATATCGATCTTGATTCCTGAGTTTGCTAGTTTGGTCAATGTATCTAACAATGGTGTATCCATGATGGACTGGGCGTAAATTTTAATATCCTGTTTTGCAGACCGTAGAAAACGTACTATTTTGTCACGGCTATTATCAGGGCTCCAAATTAAATAAGGGTGATGAACGGTGACCTTTTGATGCGCCCAATCAGATGCATAGACCCGCTCAATTTCTTGTAATTCTTCTGGATCAGTGATCACTAAAGCGAAATTCCGTTCTTTCTTAAAAGTTGCTTTGGTTAAGTTAAACGTCATAATGATCGCTAAATGGTGATCGATCAAAAATGTTTTCTGATGGATGAGTCGAAACAGAGGATCGGGCGATTGCACATCAATATGTGCTGCTTGTAAACGTTTCATAGCGGGCGCGTTTTCAGTTTCATTTTTATAAGGTTTTGATTCAATCAACACGCGCACGTTTTTACCGTTATTTTTTTCATCAATTAAGGCATGAATACATTGTGGATCCGTTAAGCCATAGATGGCAAGATCAATATCCGTTTGCGCCTGTTGAAGAGCCGCTAAAATAGGAGCACGTCCCGCATCGGGCTCAACAATTAACGTATCCGCAAAAGCAGTCTCTGAGATCAACAGAAACAATAAAAAACGAAAGAAATGCCGATAGGAGGGCCGACTGCTCATTTAAATCGTTTCCCTACCCAATAAGGCATGTGCAAGAGTACCGCTATCAATATATTCCAATTCACCGCCCAGAGGAACACCATGCGCAATACGCGTGGTCTTGATGCCATAGTGTTTGACGAGTGATGAAATATAGTGAGCTGTTGCCTCACCTTCAACGGTTGGGTTGGTGGCGAGAATGACTTCTTTAATGCTACCCTCCTTGAGTAACAGAGTGAGATCTTTGATTCCTAACTCCTCTGGGCCTATTCCATCAAGAGGAGATAAATGTCCCATTAACACAAAAAAAAGTCCACGGTACTGGCTCACTTGTTCAATAGCGGCCATATCAATAGGGGTTTCGACAATGCAAAGTAAAGAGGGATCGCGGTGCGGCGATTCACATAATTGGCAAAAGGTGGACTCGCTAAATGTACGGCATCTTTGACAATGACGAATCTCTTGTAGTGCTGTCAATAACATCTTCGCAAGATGCTTGCCATTTTCTCGACCACGCTCTAACAGCTGAAAAGCCATACGCTGCGCTGTTTTTGGTCCAACACCCGGCAGACAACGCAAGGCTTCTATGAATTGTTCCAGTAGCGGACTGAACTTCATTGAAATCTACATCGGCGGCAAATCAAAATGATCAGGTAATTTAATGCCGGTTAAAGAGCTCATTTTTTCCCGAGTTCCTTTTTCAATTTTTCCTGTGGCATCATTTACTGCTGCTGCAATTAAATCTTCTAATACCGCTTTCTCTTCTTTCAGTAAGCTGTTATCAAGCGAGACGCGTTTAGCAAAATGTTGACCGGTCATGGTGATTTTTACCATGCCGCCGCCTGCTTGGCCGACGATTTCCATGTCAGCAATTTGTTTTTGAATCTCTTGCATTTTTTTTTGCATTTCTTGAGCTTTTTTCATTAAATCGCCCAAGCCGGGTTTTTCGCCATTAGACTTGTTCACAAAACTACCCCCATAATTCATTGAAAGACGAAAGCGATACTATCAGAATTGACTCAATTCGTCGACGCCCATGCATTCTGTCAATATAAATAGTTTTTCGTTACGGTTTTAACTGCCGAATTTAGGATTATCCACGGGATGAATGGAGTTGACATCCAGTTTCGCGTTGAACAAGTTGATTAACTCTTTGAGCTGCGCATCGTTTTGGATGGTTTCAACGGCTTCTGCTCGGCGTGCTGCGCTGGCAATTTGTTGTTGTTTAGCGGGTGGCTGAATATCTGTTGTGATGATGGTAATGGTTAGTTTCATGGGTTTTTGAAAATAATGAGAGAGTGATTCTTCAATCCGATCGCTAAGTTTTTTGCTCAGCATGGGTTGATGATTGATAGATAAGGCTAATGTGATATGATGTTCTTCGATGTGATTGAGTGTGCAATTTGAAGCTAATGCATAAGCCATCCCCGTTAAATTTAATTGAGGTAACACGTTAGCCCAGTTTTTGTCATCGAGCATGGGTTCCTTTGTTTGTGCGGCAGGTTTCACCGACGTTTGATGTGTCGTGATGTGAGACGCACTTTGGCTCGTTGCCGTTTCTGGGATGATTGTTTTGTGAGTCGGTTTGCTCGTGCTAGGGGTTGATATGTTTGTGCTGCTAGGTCTATCGAGTGTGTCGGTGATGGGAGAAAAGGCTAGCATACGCAGCATGACCATTTCAAAACCAAGACGTGGCGTGGGCGCTAAGGGAAGATCGCGTTGTCCGATTAAACCAATCTGATAATACAATTGTACTTCTTGTGCTGACAGAGTTGTTGCGAGTTGTTTGATGGATTCATGGGTTGCATTCGATGCTATTTGCGTGACACTGACTTGGTGTAACACAGAAATAAGTTCATTGAGCACTTGATGAAAATCGGGTGCATACTCCGCAAGCTGATTGATTTCATCCCATAATAGATTACCGTTTTGAGCGGCTAATGCATTGAGTAAACGAAAAATCACATCTTGCTCAATACTGCCTAACATATGTCGTATCTCACTCGTTGAAATATGAGTAGGACAATAGGCAATGGCCTGGTCAAGCAGGCTTAATGCATCACGCACACTGCCTTCTGCTGCTTCAGCCAGTAATTGTAAGGCGGCTGGTTCCGCCTCATGAGCCTCTGTTTTGCAGATGTGAGCGAGATGTTCCGTGATTTTTTCAACAGGTACTTGTTTTAACTTGAACTGTAAGCAGCGCGATAAAATAGTGATGGGTAAACGTTTTGGATCCGTGGTTGCTAATAAAAATTTAACGTGGACAGGCGGTTCCTCCAGTGTTTTGAGCAAGGCATTAAAGCTATGCCCTGACAACATATGCACTTCATCGATAAGATACATTTTATAGCGCCCCTGGGTGGGAGGATAGTGTACATTTTCCAGGAGTTCTCGAGTATCTTCTACCTTAGTGCGCGAAGCCGCATCGACTTCGATTAAATCTAAAAAATGACCGTTATCAATGGCTTGGCAAGTGCTACACGTTCCACAAGGTGTAGCAGTGATGCCAGTTTCACAATTGACGCACTTTGCAAAAATTCTTGCTATGGTTGTTTTACCCACGCCACGGGTGCCAGAAAAAAGATAAGCATGATGCAAGCGCTGATGATCTAATGCATTGATCAACATGCGCAATACATGTTCTTGTCCAATCATGTCATTGAAGTGATGCGGGCGCCATTGGCGAGCGAGAACTTGGTAGCTCATGAGTTGATTCCATTAAGAAGTCAGTGAAGTCAGATGGGCTATTATTACGTTAAGCGAATTTTCTGTCTAGCGATTGATAGCTTACAAGCCTTAACAGGGGGTGTGGTAAACACCTCGCCAGTAACGAGATTGATCGATAATGACTCGATCATGGATCTCATCATATCGACCGAGTAATAGGTCGTGAGGAAACCCTTTGTTGGATTCGGCTTTTATCACAAACGTGCCATCCGCTGCTTGTTCTAAGCCTGAGAATGCATAGTAGCCTAATTGCCTATCGTCTGAGCTCCAAACATTAATTTCGCCAGGAATGTTGAATAGTAAAACGATCCCTTTTGGACTGCAATAAATGTCTGTTATTTCTGGAGGTGTGTTGGCGTATATCGTAGCGATGCAGCAATAGACGAATAAAGCAATAATACTTTTCTTAATCATATCAATATTCCTTAACGTGATAGTGGGTAACGGTTGTTTATCAATAGAGATGGGACGGATTGAGGGAAAGAAAGGGTAGTCAGTGGAAGTGGTACAAGAGAAAGGAGGCGCCAGTATTAGCCTGACTTCAGCACCCGAATCTGTCGTTACCGTTGCTTCCTTCCGGACCTGGCGGGGTTCACAACATATCGTCGCAAAGAGACCAATACTAGCTACCATAACATGGCGGAGAGAGAGGGATTCGAACCCTCGGTACGCTATAAACGTACACACACTTTCCAGGCGTGCGCCTTAAACCGCTCGGCCATCTCTCCTATCTCATTTTTACATGGATCAAATGAGAAGATTAATGGCGTGTAAGAGTAAAGGAGAATTGAGAAATGTGCAAATGTTCTTTTTGAGATTTTTGCAAAACGACCCAGATTTTTGAGGTATTAAACCGCTTAATCGGGTAAATAAGACGTTTTTAAACATTCCTTGATGGTAAATGGTGGTTTTTTAGGAAACGCCTCCTCATCGATCCCTGTTTGTTCTGCGGCCATTCCTATAGCCCTCTCATAGGCATGTTTGAACTTCTCTTCCATTTCTTTCTTTAAGCTTGGGCTTTCTTCCAATAGATCACTTAATTCTACTCTTTGGTTTTTAATTGTGAGTACCCAACTTTTGCTCCTTCTCACTTTTTGAAATTTCCATTTCAGAAGATGTGCCATTAGAGCTATCAATCTGTTTATTAATTCTCTTTTTTCGCTTTTTCCCATGCTTTCAATTTCCTCAGCAATGTTTTCTATATCGATCTCTTCTAACTTCCTTTTTCTCAAAAGTTGAGCATTGTGGATTGTCCAAGCGTAAAAATCTTTTTCGTATTCTTGATGAGTTCTCTTAACCATATTGAATCCTCTAAGGTTTAGAATTTGTTAAAACACCAAACCAATTTTGCCTTCTCATTTTTAACTCTTTATCAAAAAGCCAAGGCTTATTTTTCTCATAAGCCTTGATATCTTCTTCTCTAAAGATTTTGACTTTCCCCCTGGAGACAACGGAAATTGGCTTCGGAAACTTTTCTGTTTGAGTCAGTTTATTTTAGTGTAAACTCAACGCTCACAGAGATCAGTCATTGATAACAAATTCATTTTTCAAACGTCCTAAGGTGGAAAACAAAACTCTACTATGCGATATACGTTGACGATAGTCAATGTACCAACGCGCCCTTCAAACGCCAGGTAGGCTCTATGCCTCCTGTTGCCTTAACATATCAAAATCGGGGGGTGGTGGGGTAGTTGATTGATTTTACTGATGTCTAGACTGAATGTTTGCCATTATGTTGAATAACAGTCTGTTTTTACAAGAAAATAATGCAATTCATAGGATTACGCTGTGATGTACTATAATGATGGAGTGGTAGTAGACGAAATAATAAAGGAAATATACTAAGGAAAATGGGTTAGTAACATAAAAAAAGTAGTTTATCGAGGGGGCGGCATGGCAAGTAATAGAAATAATGAAAACAATTCAAATCCAATAGAAGCCTTTCTGGAGTTGGCCGACAAGCATTTTCATCGTGCTACATTTGACAAGGATTATTATATGCAACACGATGAGTTTCGGACATTGCTTGATATTTTTGATCGAGAGTTATCAGAAGAGTTATCAGAAGAGTTATCAGAAGAGTTATCAGATCAGAAGACCCAGCAGAAAGCAGAAAAAAATTTCATTAACCAATTAAAACTATTACAACACCTGAATCAAACCAATCCGTATCATTTTTCCCATGTGTTCAAAAAAGAAACAATAAATCAAGAAGGCGACTTGCTGGGCATAGTAGGCCAGATGAGACGTCGTTATGCCTTGGAATCGGAGATTATGCATCAACTTGGAGAGGCATTAGAGTTATCCATGAATCCCTATGCTGGGAAGTTAGAAAAATCAAGAGTATTAGTTGCTGCTAAAACAACAGCATACCAATTACTAGAAACCTACAAACGCGAATTCCGGATAAGCTCAATGCTATTCCTGTCATGCCAGCATGCTTTTAGCTGGCATCCAGTGCCATATTAGATGAATCAATATCTAATTTTGGTTTTTTATCATGATGAGTAAAA
>JAKBCU010000054.1 GCA_021807565.1 Pseudomonadota bacterium
CCAGAGCAAATTACCCAACGTTAATTTTTTCCCAGTAAGCTTTTCAAGAAATGCCATACTCTTATCACTCATAGGGGTAGATTTCTTTTTAGTACTCATGTTTGTTCACCTCTATAATCTCTACAAAATGTATAATTCCACAGGTATCGACTTCATAAATAGCACGATAATCTTTATTTAATCGAATAGATCGCTGACCTTGACGTTTGCCTTTCAGCGGTTCATCGTGAAATCCCGGTCGTTTGCGAATCTCACGTAATCCTTCTTTTTTTACGCCATCAATCCATACTTGCAACTTAAAAACAATGTGCGTTGGTATATGCTTTAAATTTTTTCTGCCTGTTTAGATAGTTTAACTTCAAAAATATCCACTGCTAACTCACCTATATTCACTTTTAAAGTGTACAATACTGATTATTAATTTGATATATAAAATTGCTTTATGGCAACAAATAAATTATCTTTATCGCATGCAGCAGATTTGTAACCTACTTCTGTCGATTTACCGATTACTATGGTAGTTTTAGATTGGTTTTAACACTGCTGAACCAGCATAAGGTGTGGATTATTAAGTAAAACTAAAAACATACCTTTGTTTCGTAATCAGTAGGTCCGCAGTTCGACTCTGCGCGTCGGCAGAATAGAATCAATAGATTACAAAACTTTTTTAAGCCGGAATTTTAAGAATGATGCAACTGATGTTTAAAAAAAATTGTGAAACAGTGTGAAGGGTTACATTTTAGTGAGCATGTTAACTATTTCAGATTTTTATTTTTTCTTGTGTCAACTGGCATCAGATCGGTTTTTCCAATATTGCAAACATGGCATAGCGGTATTCAGCTTCGATGTTATTCCACATCGTGCTTTATGATACGCACTACCTTGTTTAGTTGGCGATGCCTTACTAGTCGGCTCGCTAGCACAATATGTGTAAGATCACTGACTGCAGACTGAAAATCATCGTTTATAACGATATAATCGTATTCAGACATATGTTTAGTCGTCTCTTGAAAATCTGCTAATCGTTGCTCAATGACGGTCAACGAATCTTGGTTGCGTTGTTTCAAGCGTTGTGCTAATGCCGTAATCGAAGGGGGTAAAATAAAAATGCTCACTGCATGCGGAAATAAGCGGCGAATTTGTTGGCATCCCTGCCAATCAATTTCAAGAATCACATCAATACCTTGTTTCAATGTCTCTTCCACCCAGCGATGTGACGTGCCATAGGAATGATGAAATACGATAGCGTGCTCTAAAAATTCATGCAACCTAACCATACGCTCAAACTCAGGTTCACTCACAAAAAAATAATTAATACCATTGGTTTCTGCTGGCCTTTGTTCACGCGTGGTATGTGAAACAGATACTGTAATGCGAGGAATGTGATCGACTAAGGTGTTAACCAATGTCGTTTTACCTGTGCCGGAGGGTGCTGATATCACAAATACATTGCCTGGCTCAATCATGTGTTACGCTCTCTTTTTTTTGTTCATCAAACGTATCTTGTTTGATACGATCAAGAATAGCCGTGGTTGATACACTCTTTACAACACCCAATACCCGCACATCGCCACCATACGCCCTAACAACCTCTGCTCCAACCACGCCATCAATACCATAATCACCGCCTTTGACCAAAATATCCGGCTGTAATTTTTTCAGTAATCGAATGGGTGTGTCATCTGAGTAAGACAGCACCCAATCTACCGCCCCCAAACCTGCTAATACTGCCATGCGTTGTTCAACCGGATTGACAGGTCTGTCTAGCCCTTTTAACCGTTTAACGGATGGATCATCATTGATGGCTACAATTAAATAATCACCCAATTTTTTAGCTTGTTGTAAATACGTCACATGACCCGCATGTAAGATATCAAAACAGCCGTTTGTAAAAACAATACGTTTTCCTTGGATACGCGCTTCGCTCACTGCCAAATACAATTGCTCTTCATTGACAACACCACCGGTAATACAACCACCCACCGATAACGCCGCTTTAAGCTCAGCAGCGCTGACCGATGCAGCACCCAATTTTGCAACAACTAAGCTGGCACCTAGATTAGCTAATACCATCGCTTCTGCATAAGAAGATCCTGAAGCAAGTGCTGCACCAAAAATGGCAATCACGGTATCACCTGCACCCGTGACATCAAACACTTCTTTGGCATGCGCAGGAAAATGTAATTCTTCTTCTTCACGCTGAATCAATGTCATTCCACGTTCACCGCGCGTTAATAACATCGCTTTAATATCATGTTGTTCGAGTAACGCTCGCCCCTTATCTAGCATATCTTGTTCGTGATGACAAACACCAACAATGGTTTCAAATTCTTTTAAATTGGGCGTAATCACATCAGCGCCACGATAAATACTAAAATCACTGCCTTTTGGATCGACAATGAGAGGAATACCTGCTTGTTTTGCCAATCGAATCAATTGGGCTGCATATTGCAGAGTGCCCTTATGGTAATCGGATAAGATAACCAACTTGGCTTTAGGTAAATGGGTCTGATAGGCGTTCAACAATAGCGTGGGATCAAATACAGGAAATTTTTCTTCAAAATCTAAGCGTAATAATTGTTGATGACGACTGATCACACGCAACTTCGTAATCGTAGGAATAGAATCCATATGACACAAATCATGCAACACATTGGCTGCTGTTAATTGTTGTTTGAGGATATCAGCGGCTTGATCTTTTCCTGTCACACCCAGTAACATCGCTCTTGTCCCTAATGCTGCAATATTTAAAGCAACATTTCCCGCGCCGCCTGGGCGTTCATCCACTTGATTCACTTTGACAACAGGAACAGGTGCCTCCGGTGAAATACGTGAGGTTTCACCAAACCAGTAACGGTCTAGCATCACATCGCCAATAACGAGGATGGACGTTTTTGTAAAATCAGGTAGTTGAATGTTCATAAGCCATTTCATTCATTTGATATAAAATGGGCTGATTTTAACATAGAATAGCGTCTTACCTCTAGCAAAAAATGGCAAAAATCGGATCAATAAAAGCGAGGTTCATGCAACGGACGTGTTTTAAACCGTTTATATTGCCACACATATTGCTCGGGCTTTTGACGAATTGCCCTTTCCAATGCCGCATTCAGTTGCGTACCATCTTCTACTGCATCCCCGGTAGGAAAGTTTTCTAATGCAGGATAGAGCCGGATTTCATAGCTCAAGTCATCCTCTTTTCGATAAAAACAAATGGGTATAACTGCTGCGCCGCTCAAATTAACGATGCGTGTGACGGATGTCAATGAGGCTGTCGGTATCCCAAAAAAAGGGGCGAAAACACTGCGCTTAATCCCTGCATCAATATCATATGCATACCAAACGGCGACATTGTTGTGTAATGCACGAATCAATTCGCGGATATGATCACGTGGAATATATTGTAAATAATTTTTTTTGCGAAATCGTTCCTGGATAAACGCAATGAAAGGTTTTTTATGTGGACGATACATCACCGCAAAAGCATAATACATGCTGATGAGGCGCCCCACGATTTCAAGACACGTAAAATGCGGGCCCAGTAAAATCGCCCCCTTACCTTTCGCTAACGCTTTTTCTAAATAGTCCATTCCTTCTAACTTAAATTTAATTAAATGCTGTATATGACGATCCGATCCCCAGCAAGCCATCGCCGCTTCGATTAACCCCATTCCCAGTGAGCTAAAATTTTTTTTCACCAGGTGTTTTTGATCAGTGCTCGATAATTCTGGAAAACATAATTGAATATTCACTTGTGAGATCGATTTCAATTTGGAAGGAAAAAAATAAAAAATGTTTCCGATGGTTTTTCCCAAATATAATTGTCCGCGATACGGTAGTAGCGTCATCAGCCAAAGCAAACCTATCCCTAGCCAAGCAAGCCAATAGCGCGGAGCGATTAATCGAAGATATTTGTTTGATTCATGCATTTGCTTTTAGTTGCAACTTTCAGATGATGTCCTATCATAACAACTTTATGGAGAGAAATGCTATGCAGAAGAAAGCCTGTGTGCATTATGTCGTATCAGGAAAAGTTCAAGGCGTTTGGTTTCGCCTTGGCACACAAGATAAAGCAAAAGAATTAGGCGTAACGGGATGGGTTCGCAATTTACCAAAGGGCGGGGTAGAATTAATTGCATGCGGTGATGAGACCCAGCTCGCCTCTCTTTATGAGTGGCTAAAAAAAGGCCCAGAGCTAGCGAATGTGACAAATGTGACACAGGAGCAAGTACCATGGCAAGAACACACGCGTTTTGCAATAAAATAAAAGAGCATACCATGCATTCAAAAAAAATCGTTTGGTTATGGGTTATCACGTTAGCGTATTGTATTAGCCAAGCCAGTTATGCCAGCATTATTGTACCCATGACCCTAGTCAGCATGAATAACAACGGTAAGCGTGTGGGCAGTGTTAAATTGGATGATACCCTCTACGGCTTGCTACTCACTCCAACATTACATTCTATTCCTGCTGGTATTCATGGCTGGCAAATTCATACGTTACCCTTTTGCTCCAACTATGCTAAAGCGGCAGGTGGACATCTGGATATCAATAATGCCAATGTGCATTTAGGACCCTACAATGGCCATGGCCACATTGGTGATTTACCCGTCCTCATCGTTCAACACAATGGTAAAGCAGCACTGCCTGTTGTAGCGCCACGTCTTAAATTAAGAGACATTGTTGGCCGCACGTTAGTGATTAACGTGGGAGGAGATAACTATTCAGATTCGCCGGAAGTGAACGGCGGCGGAATACGCGCGTTAGCTTGCGGCATCATTCCGTACCATTAAGATGTTACGACACTTGGATCATTTCAAAATCATCTTTGCTCGCGCCACATTCAGGACATTGCCAAGTCAGGGGTACCTCTTCCCAACGTGTTCCAGCAGGAATACCATCGGCAGGCCAGCCCTGTTCTTCATCGTAAATATAACCACATAATAAACACATATAGCGTTTGTATGACATATCACCCTCCCCTTTTTTTGAGTGTCAGTATAATACCTTTAAAAGCGCGGCAATTCGAGTTAAAATGCTTCACTTTTATCATTTATACCGATTAGAGAGTATTTATGGGCCATTCACATGACTTATTTGCACAAGCTAAACGTTATATTCCCGGCGGTGTCAATTCGCCCGTACGTTCTTTTCAAAGCGTTGGCGGAGAACCACTCTTTTTTAAGTCAGGACAAGGTGCTTATTTGGTCGATGAACAGGATAAACGCTATATCGATTACGTAGGCTCATGGGGACCCATGATTGCGGGGCACGCTCATCCGCATATTATAGAGGCTGTCACACATCGCATTAAACACGGTTTGAGTTTTGGCGCACCAACTCGGTTAGAAACACAACTTGCAGAAAAAATCTGCCAATTGATGCCAGCGATTGAACAAATCCGTATGGTAAACTCGGGTACTGAAGCCAGCATGAGCGCTATCCGCCTAGCTCGAGGTTTTACTAAACGTAACAAAATTCTCAAATTTGCTGGCTGCTATCATGGGCATGCGGATTCACTCTTAGTACAAGCAGGTTCTGGTGCATTAACACTGGGCATCCCCAGCTCAGCCGGTGTGCCCGCTCGCATCGCTGAAGACACGCTGGTGGCGGAGTTTAATCAGCTTGCCACGGTCAAAGCGCTCTTTGCTCTTCATGGTGAAGATATTGCTGCCGTCATCGTGGAACCCATCGCCGGCAATATGAATTGCATTTTACCCCAGCCGCGTTTTCTTGCTGGGTTACGCGAACTGTGCAATCACTATCAAAGCGTACTCATTTTTGATGAAGTCATGACGGGTTTTCGCGTTGCCTTGGGCGGCGCTCAAGGTTATTTTGATATTAAACCGGATCTCACCATTCTAGGTAAAATTATTGGTGGTGGAATGCCGGTGGGCGCATTGGGTGGACGCTCTGATATCATGCAATGCCTTGCGCCTGAAGGGCCTGTCTATCAAGCAGGGACTTTATCTGGCAATCCCATCGCGATGACGGCAGGTTTAGCCACGCTAGACTTGGTGACTGCTCCCGGATTTTATAAAACCCTCACTCACCTCACTGAGCAACTCATGTCGGGATTAAAACAACTGGCCAAACAAGCAGGCATTGCCTGTCATACTGTATCAATCGGTGGGATGTTCGGTTTATTTTTTACAGAGGCCAGCACCGTTGCGACATTTGAACAAGTGAAGCAATGCAACATTCCACTATTTAAGCAATTTTTTCACGGCATGCTGCAAGAAGGGGTGTATTTTGCACCTTCTGCTTTTGAAGCCGGTTTTGTCTCAGCAGCACACAGCGAAAAAGAAGTGGCCTACACTCTGCAAGCGGCGAGCAAAGTGTTTTCCACTATCAGCGCCTCTATCACTTGCTCATCACAGGAAATACACTGTAACTAATCACACCCACTGAAACCAGCATGAGAAAAATCAACAATGCCTTACCCCCCATGACTTGATAACCGTGAGCAATTTTTTTGTGATAGCGCCCACTCCAAGTCATCAGGGCCGGTAACAAGATAACTAAAATCACGCACACAATACCGGCATACCCTAATGCCGCCACAAACGCGCCGGGATAAAACAAAGCAATCAGCAACGGCGGTAGAAACGCAATCAGTGCAATCAGCAGATTGTTCCAACCCTTTCTTTCTAGCGACAGCCCATCGGATAAAAAGTCAGCTAACCCGAGTGATACGCCTAAAAAAGCGGTTGCTAAGCAAATCGACGTGAAGAATCGCGCAATTTCAGTGATTTCATTGCGATGTAGTAGGCTATTTAATTGTTCGACAAACTCACTGGTGGATCGTCCCGAATGTAACATGGCAATCAGACCATTATCACCCTGAGTCGAGATCACCCCCATAATGGCGAGATCCCATAATAGGTAGCAAATTAAAGGAATAGCGCTACCAATCAAAATCGCTAAACGAAGTTGTGTTTTATCATCATGAAAATAAATACGCAGTGTAGGCACTAATATTGAAAAACCAAACGACACTAAGCAGACCGTTACGCTGTTTCCTAATAAAAATAGCTGCCCTCCTGACAAATGACTCAATGAAACATGGGGAATCACTAACACTAATAACAAAAAATAGGCGCCCATCTTTGCAACCATTAACCAGCGATTGACATGATCCACAATCGACATGCCCGCATACACAACCGATCCCAATATCACTGTAAATAACACAGCCGAAGCATGCAGGGAAATCGTGATCCCAAGATGTGTTAATAAATTATGAAAAAAATCACCTCCGCCTGTCATATAGGCGGCAAGTAACGAATAAAGCAGTAATAAATAGGCAATCCACGCTATGATCTGGCCCAAAGGCCCAAGCGTTGCCTTCGCCATGGAAATAATATTGGTATTTTTAGGCAGCCATAAATTGACCTCTAAAATCAAAAAGGCGCTCATCGTCATAATGAACCAGCAAACCAAGAGCAAGCCGCATGAATAAAGAAAGCCCAATTCCGCCATGGCAATTGGCAACGCCAACATAGCGCCACCAATAGTGGTGCCAACGATCAATAAAATTCCGCCTACCAACCTCATATTCATATGGCTATTTCCAACTTGATATAAAATTTTTATTAGCCTGCTAGTTTTGCACAATTTTCGACCTGAATCAACCTCTCGCTCATCACGCTTTGACCATTCACTCATGCAAAAGACAAGCATTTTTGTGAAAATTATTATCCTAAAACGAACAAAAATGAGTTAAAATGTTCGTTTTTGTAGAGGGGTTGTAAATGGCTCGTATTACTGTTGAAGATTGCTTACAAAATGTGAATAACCGTTTTGAGCTCGTACTGATTGCAGCAAAGCGCGCACGTAAATTAATGCGTGGCACAATTGACCCTACTGTTCCTTGGGAAAACGATAAAGCAACTGTGGTGGCCCTACGTGAAATTGCGGCAGGAAATGTGGATAGTACCGACCCTCATGCCCCAGCGAGTATCCATGCGATACTTCCTGCCGTAGTGCCTGATCAAGCGAGTCATGAAATACCGGAAACCGGCCATTCTGATACGGGCGAATAACATCCGATCCACTCAGATGACGCCAGTTTGAGACGATCACTGGCGATTGAACCACCAGTGATGATTACCAGGGAGACGGTTACTTCGTGGATGAATTTGAACTACTACAGCAAGAAATAAAGAGTTATCTGGATAGCAAACAAGTGCAGGCTATCAAAGAGGCTTTTGGGATCGCTAAAAAAGCACACGAAGGACAACGACGTTATACTGGCGAAGCCTATATTACCCACCCCCTTGCTGTGGCTTTAATACTGGCACAAATGCGCATGGACCCACCCACTATCATGGCGGCCATTTTGCATGATGTGATTGAAGATACCCATGTCGAGCAACATGAAATTTTACAAAAATTTGGTAAAGAAGTAGCAGACTTGGTGGATGGCGTCACCAAATTAACCCAAATTGAATTTGAAAGTCGCGCACAAGCCCAAGCTGAAAACTTTCGTAAAATGATCATGGCGATGGCCCGTGACATCCGCGTGATTTTAGTCAAGCTTGCTGATCGATTACATAATATGCGTACGTTAGGTTGCTTACCTCCAGAAAAACGTCGCCGCATTGCCAAAGAAACCCTGGAAATATTTGCACCGATTGCGAATCGATTAGGCATGCATGCGTTTCGCGTAGAATTTGAAGACTTAGGGTTCGCCGCTTACTATCCCATGCGTTATCGTATCATTCAGCAAGCTGTTGCAAAATCACTTGGCAATCGCCATGAAATCCTGCAGCTCATTGATGCTGACATCCGTAAAAGTTTGAAAAACGCCAATATTTCATTTCGCGTCTTATCCAGTCGAGAAAAACATCATTATAGTATTTACAAAAAAATGCATGACAAGCACTTATCTTTTTCTGAAGTAATGGATGTCTACGGCTTTCGAGTGATTGTCGACAAATCCGATACCTGTTACCGCGTGCTCGGTGTATTGCACAGTTTATATAAACCCCTTATGCAGCGTTTTAAAGACTATATTGCTATTCCGAAAGCCAATGGGTACCAGTCCTTGCATACGACGCTATTTGGTCCCTTTGGTGTGCCCATTGAAGTTCAAATCCGCACGGAAGAAATGCATAAAATGGCAGAATATGGAATTTCTGCGCACTGGTTTTATAAAACCGAAAAAGCCGTGTTTAGTGAAGCAGAAAATCGCGCCAAAGAATGGCTGAAAGGCGTGCTAGAAATGCATAAAAGTTCTAAAAATTCATTAGAGTTTATTGAAAATGTCAAATTTGATTTATTCCCTGATGAAGTCTATGTGTTTACACCCAAAGGCAATATTTTAGAATTACCTGCGGGTGCTACGCCTGTTGATTTTGCTTATGCGATTCATTCAGACGTAGGAAATAGCTGCGTCGCAGTCAAATTAGATCGCAAGCTGTCACATTTAAGCTCTCCTTTAAGCAATGGTCAACAAGTCGAAATCATTACTGCGCCTGGTGCCAGACCGAATCCTGCCTGGTTGAATTTTGTCGTCACTGGTAAAGCACGTAGTAACATTAAGCATTTCCTAAAAAAACAACATCGTGATGAATCCATTGAATTAGGGAAACGTCTTATTGAAAAATCACTCAAAACTTTTCATTTAAATCTCTCAGACATCCCTGAAGAACATATTCAAATGGTCATGCAAACCACAAAGCTGGATTCGTTACAGCACTTGTTTGAAGAAGTGGGTCTGGGTAATCGCACTGCATTGCTCGCTGCAAGACAATTAGCAAAATTAAACCTTGATCACAATTCTATTAAATCTGACGCCGCACTCTTTCACCCATTAGCCATCAAAGGAACGGAAGGCATCGTCGTCATTTACGCCAAATGCTGTCGTCCAATTCCCGGCGATCCTATTTGTGGCTATATTGAGCCTGGACAGGGCATTGTGGTCCATATCGAACAATGTCCTTTTCTAGAAAACTATCGTCATATTCCAGATAAATTAATCCCTCTTCGTTGGGAGGAAAAAGTGCACGGCGATTTTCCCGTCGATTTACGCATTGATATTTTAAATCAACGCGGCAGCTTAGCCAGATTGGCGCTTATTATTGCTGAAGCCGAATCCAACATTGAACACATTAATGCGGAAGAATTTGATGGACGCTTTTCTTCAATTAACTTAACCATTACTACTCGTGACCGAATACATTTAGCGAAAATTCTCAGAAAAATTCGTAAAAGCAGCAATGTAACCCGCGTGATTCGACAAAAGCCTTTTTTTAAGAAAAAACCAAAAACGCTGTAATCAGATAGAAACTGACGTCTGATTATCCTAAATTCAGCAGTTAAAACCGTAACGAAAAGGGCTAATGCGTTGAAGATAGAAGTTTTTTTCACTTATTTTTTACGAACGCGAATTCCGGATAAGCTCAATGCTATTTCTGTCATGCCAGCATGATTTTAGCTGGCATCCAGTGTCTTTATGAGTCTTATAAAATAGAGTTGTACAGATCATTCCAATATGGATTATTTTTC
>JAKBCU010000055.1 GCA_021807565.1 Pseudomonadota bacterium
TTAGGGTAAACATGCTAGGTGCTTTAGCAGCGTATTGTTTGCAGCCAAAAAAACCGTCATTGAACCTTGCTACCAATGAGAAAAGTTTAATGCTTGAAATGGCTGCTTAGACAATACTGACGTTTTATATATTAACTCGTTTATCAGATCGATTTTCAGATTCCAAGTTTAATAGTATTAACTGATGGTTGGCCTTCACAGAAGCCGGATATATGACTACAACTCATCAACTCTTGGCATTACTGAACATTCTTCTTGCATCAACAGGCGAGTCCATATATGACAAAATCACCTAACATATTGATTATATTATATGTATAAAGATTACTGATAAGGGAATATTTACATGTAATTATGCCTTGACATGGAATATTTTAGAAATATAATAGCAATATGAAGATACGCAACCGCTTATTATCGATTCATTTACCTCCGACAAAATCTGCATTTTTATGGGGTCCACGTAAGGTTGGCAAGAGCACCTGGATTCGTGAACACATGAACAATTCAATTATTATTGACCTGTTAAAAACAGATGTGTTTGCAGATTATGCTTCCAGGCCATCACTCTTACGTGAACGATACAGTGAGACTGATCGCTTAGTTGTCATTGATGAAGTGCAAAAAGTTCCAGATATACTTGATGAAGTACAATGGCTCATAGACAATCAACACATTTCTTTCTTATTGACTGGATCCAGCGCAAGAAAATTAAGAAAAACCCATGCTAATTTACTAGGCGGCCGAGCATGGCGATATACAATGACACCTTTGTGTTTTCCGGAGATTGATAATTTGGACATCGAGCAAGTGATGGTATCCGGGCTATTACCCCCACACTTATTATCACTCGATCCCATTCAAGATTTGCGAGCCTATGTCGCAGATTATTTAAAAGAGGAAATCGCTGCTGAGGCTGTTGTACAAAATATTCCGGCTTTTTCAGAATTTTTACGTGTTGCATCCGTCACCTCGGGAGAAATACTCAATTATACCAATGTAGCAAGAGAATCTGGTGTAAGTGCCAAAGTTGTCAGAAATTATTTTCAAATATTGGAAGATACTTTGCTAGGATATCGTCTTCAACCTTGGAAAAAATCACGCGATAGACGTTTGGTTGAAACCGAAAAATTCTATTTATTTGATGTAGGAGTGGCTAATTACTTAGCTCGACAACAACCTAAAATTGGCTCACCTGCATTTGGAAAATCATTTGAACATTTTATCATGATGGAGCTAATGGCCTATCAAGCGTATCGAAATCCAGAATTATCTCTTTCATACTGGAGAACCAGCGCTGGTGTTGAAGTAGATTTTATTTTGGGAGAAATGGATTGCGCTCTTGAAATTAAAACTTCCACCAGAGTAGATCATCACGCTGCCAAATCACTTAAATCTTTGCAGGATGAGTATAAACTAAAACGATCTATTATTATTTCCTTTGAAACTGAACCTAAAAAATTAGAGAAAAATATTGAATGTATCCCATGGAAACTGTTTTTAGAAATGCTTTGGGGGGATGGAATAGTTTAACCTAAATTCGGCAGTTAAAACCATCTCGTTACGGCTTTAACTGTCGAATTTAGGATTATACGCTTACCAATGCAATCAGTTTTGTCAAATTCATATTTTTTAATAAGTGTCTCAGTCGAGCTAGTATGATAATAGCGCCACAACCGATTGCCAATGTTAATCCCCACCATATACCGGCAGCATCTAGCTGATATGTAAAACCGAGAAAATAGGATAACGATAATCCAATTAACCAAAAACTGATGAATGTAGCCAACATCGAAAATCGGGTATCTTTTAATCCTCTTAATGCGCCAAATCCAATAATTCGGAAATTATCAAAAATAATCAAAATAGCGCAAATGGATAATAAAACAGAACCGTCATTTACCAAGCTTGCATTAGCTGGAAGATAGATATCGAGATCAAATTGCAACAATAGGTGCGGAAAGAAATAAAATACACAGGCAATAACGCTAATACAACAGAAATTCAATAACATGCCTGTATAAATGGCATAATGAACGCCCATTAAATCCTGTTTTCCTGCCGCATGCCCTACACGAATAGTGACGGCTTCCGACATGGCGAAGACAATTGTGATAACAAAATTTAAATATTGGATGACCATTTGATGAGCGGCTAATAAGGTTGTACCAAATTGTCCTATCCACCAAGTGGCGGCGGCAAATGTACTCACTTCAATCAAATGCATTAAACCAATAGGTAAACCCAGTCGAAAAAAAGCGTTAAGATAGGTGAAGTCTATCCGGTTCATTTTAGAAAATATCTGATACCGTGCATAATGGTGAGACGTCGTCAGATACCAAATTAATAGAATAGCAGTGGAAGTGTACGTGATGGCAAACCCATATCCAATTCCAGCAACACCACAATGAGGTAAACCAAATTTTCCAAAGATTAAACAATAAATCAAAGGAATTTCAATAGGGACAACTAATAAGCTCATTTGTAACACGAGTTTGACACGGCCAATTCCCGCCAAAAATTGTTCGCAAATAATTAAGATGACTAATCCTGGCACTGTCCAAAGTAATGAGCGCATATAATCGTAAGAGAGTGTTAATACCGTTGGTGGTTGATGACTTAAGCGCAGTAAAATGGGCATGGCACTTAACACTAAAATAATCAATAGAGAGACAAGAATGCCTAACAAAAAAGCTTGGCCCATAATGTCACTGATTTTTTTGTCATTCTCTGCGCCATGTTGATGTGACACAAGCACGCTGATAGCATTCAGAATACCAAAGAATAATACGGATAAACTAATCCAGATCATAGATACCAGAACGCTGGCCGCGAGTGCATCTTCGCCAAGTTTTGCAACCAATGCTGTTCCAATAAAACTGCTGCTGGCATAGATCAGTTGAGCGACGATGAGCGGAATGCTAATAATGAGCGTATCTTTAATTTCTCTTTTGATGGATGAATTCAATATAGTATGCAGCATAGTGTATAACTCAATAAACTCGGATCTAGACAGATCAAGATGTACTAAAAAAGAATGCACTATTTTTATAGAGGTTATTCACTTGAGAATAAAAAAAGAACGCATTTATATAACTTGTTGAAAAAAAATAGTACAAAACTAATACAATTGAAAAAAGCTCACGATATCCTGTAGGTTCTTTATAATAAACTATTTTCCTATGTTAGAGTGCGCATCATATCCGTTCGGCACCGGATACGCATTCTAATAGATTTCCAATGTGTTTTCAATAGTAGGGCGGATGGATAATGTGCTGTAGTAGCTTATATCTTCTTGTTTATAAAGAGGTTTTAATTGTCCATTGAGTACAAAAGCCCAGGTTTTTTTTGATTCAGGATAGCTTGGTCCGTGTTCCGTCCAATATTTACCATTTCCTCTGCCATGATCTGTGGTGAAAATCACTAAGGTTTCATGATCCAAGCCTAAATTGCTTAATGAACTCAATAAAGCATCAAACATATCATCATAAGAAGATAAAATTTGGTAATAACGTATTGAATCACCTTGATGAGCGGCGACATCGGCATCATTTAATGCTATCCATAAAAATCGTGGTTGATATTTTTCAAAATAATGCAGTGCTTGTGCAAACGTATATTGATCATAACGATCAAAAAATTCGGCAGGGTCAAGGGTTTGTTTTTGATTAAAGTATAGCATGATAGGATCAGGAAGATGTGTCTTGGGATCTCCCATCCATGTATTGCCATAATTACCAAATACGGTGCCGGCTATGTGTTCACTGGCTCGTTTAATGCCCAACCAAGAAGAAAATACAGCCACATCTTTTTTTTCTAGTTGCAGGTAATGAATCATTTTTTCTGGAAAGGTTTCTACAGAAAGTCGTTTACAAAAATTATCACTGCAAGGAAGTACAACGCCAGCTAATTGACTTTGGTAAGAGGGCATACTGTAGGGAATGGAGGCGACTTCGATGACAGACTGACCATCAGGTTCTCCATAAAAAATACCTTTAGCCGCATATTTTTGCCATAACTTAGGCAGTCTGGTGCGATCTAAGAAGACATCTTGCCAGCGAATACCATCGACTGTGATATAAATCACGTGATGTATCGGAGTATTTTTTAATGGCAGAGCTTGGGTAGTTGTATGGATACAAAAAAGTACTAAAAAGAATAATACAAAAGAACGATACATAATTGACCTATTTTTGAAGAGTAAATACTATTCACTTCTTTTAACTGAACTATTAAGTTGAATTGTGACTAACAAGGCGCGTAACATGCAGACTATCCTCAACTGACACAGCACGGACAACAGGGCATGCCGCATTCAGCAACATGCCATGAAAATGTTATTTTTTGATGTCAATTAAATGAACGGTAAAAATGAGTGTTTCATTTGGACCAATTGCAGGCGGCGCTCCTTGTTCACCATAAGCAAGTGAAGCTGGAATGTACAATTCCCAGGTTGCGCCCACTTTCATTAATTTCAGCGCTTCTACCCAGCCTGGGATAACAGCGGTGACGGGAAAAGTAGCTGATTGTCCGCGTTTGTAAGAACTATCAAATTCCGTGCCATCAATCAATTTACCTGTATAATCAACAACAACGCTATCTTGATCAGTGGGTGTTGCACCTGTGCCCGCCGTGATAATTTTATATTGTAAACCATCGGGCAAAGTGACAACGCCAGGTTTTGTTTTGTTGTTTGTTAAAAAAGCATTGCCTTCCATTTGATTTTTAGCTTCGATGGATTGAGCTGATGGTGGCATTGTATTGGTTGTCGCAGCAGGCGCCGTGTTTGGATTCTCGGCGGCATATACATTGCTGCATAATAGACTGAAACAGATTATGGTGATTGCGGATAACTTCATGGCGACTCCCTATGTCATGACTCAATACGGTCTCTCATGGTATTCATACGCTTTAGAAAGATCAATACCTAACATACTTTTTTCTTTAGCTTTCCTCTTAATAGGAAGAGAACAATAATCCCTGCCAAGAAAAACAAATAAATGGGATACAGCGCACTGATTCCCCATTGACTGATTGCCAATAATTCAAGCGTATTTGCAACAAAAAAGATAAACCAAGCGTGAATATCTTCTGTATCGGGTTCTTGAAAGGATTTGACAATGGTAGGGATTGCTCCAGTCGAATCAATTAATACATTGATTACTAAGGTGAATGTGGGATTTTTTGAAATAAGCCATGGAACAATGCTAATGAGTGCTACGACAACGCAGGCTTTATCCAAGAGCGTCCAAATAGAATAACCATAACGAATGGATAATATAGCTACAATTAAAGGACCTATAAAATACCCGATGGGTAACCAAATCGCTTTTAAGTCTCCTTCAGCGCCATAAGAGGAAGCCAGTAAACCACCCACCAGCGTCCAAATAAACCAAGTGGCTTTATTGGGCTGTGTTTGGCCTTTTATCGTAGTAAAAATATAGGGAATGTAACCTGCTAAGGATAGAATACCCGCCATGATTCCAAGGGTTTCTTGTAGGGTATGCATGGTTTAAACTCCTTTTAAACCTAACGTTGGCAGTTGAACTTCGCTATGAATGTGTATTGTATTGAATTGAAACAGTATTTTCTAATTTTTTCATCCCTTTACTATATCAGAAACGCTCTAGCTTTGACATGCTGAACGGTGGGTGCATCACTCTATCCTTTTAGGATAGTATAGATAGACAATATTGTTTTTAGGCTATGCTGGATATGGCAAGTACGAAGCACATCAGGACACGAGTTAAACCCAGTGTAATAGGATTTTCGCTCTTACTGCATCTTTTGTTTTTTTTGTCAATCTCATATGAAATCAAAATGGTTCCTCAGCTTAAGCAAGAGAGCGAGTATTACTATGAGCCTGCCTATCTGTATCACGATCAAACGACATCACTTGCGCGAGAGGACGCTACACTCTCTGTGGTTAGGGCTAAACCAGACAATACGCCGCAAACCATCAAATTGCCTGAGGTCGCGAATCATAATCCTTTTCATCAAGACCAACTTTATCAAGACATCACTAAGAAGCTAGGCAAATCAGCGCAATTAACGGATTGGCCAACCACCGAAACAAGTCAAGTCGGCAGCTATACTCAGCCTTTACATATGATAGGTGATAAGCTGCTGGATGACCCTTTGAAAGAATTATTGGGCCATGCCATTACAAGACATCTTTTCTATCCTGAGGTGGCCAAAGAATTGTATTTACGAGGAACAGTGACAATAGGTCTCACCTTGCACCCGAATGGCCAAATTACGGGTGTGAAGCTGCTTAAAACCAGCAAAGAACGTTTGCTGGATCTGGCGGCTTTGAGCGCTGTCAAAGAAGCTTCTCCAGTCAACCACGTCAATCTTTACCTAAAAGAACCTAAATATCTAGTAATCAATATTTTATTTTAGCCATGGATGAGGGACAGAAGCTGTCCTTTATGATAACGTATTCGGCAAATTGCTTTAAATAAAAAAGGGTTAATTATGTTAGATATTCGGTTTATCCTAAATCATACGGATACAGTGCGAGAGAGCATTCAACAACGGGGAGTAAACGCAAATGTAGATGAATTACTTGCATTGTACTCCAAGCGTCAATCAATTAAGACATCCTTAGATAATCAACGGGCAGAGTCGAATCGTATTGCTAAGAAAATTCCCACGTTGGCGGTGACAGAAAAAAAAGAATGGATAGACAAAGGCCGTGCACTGAATCAGTCAATTTCAGCGCTTGAAGAGGAAGAAAGAGCGGTATCCGCTTTATTTGACGAGGCCATGTTGACCATTCCAAATATATTGCCATCGGATACGCCTATTGGCGCAAGTGATGATGAAAATGTGGTATTAAGAACGCATCTTACGCCGAGACAATTTGATTTTGCTCCAAAAGATCATGTCGAACTGGGGAAATCACTCGATTTGATTGATTTTGATGCGGGTGCAAAAGTAGCAGGTTCAAAATTTTATTTTTTAAAAAATGAAGCGGTATTATTAGAGCTAGCGCTGAAATTATTTTCCATGAAGATAGCGAATGAGGCTGGTTTTGTGAGCCTGATTACACCTGATGTGGCCAAAACATCCATCTTAACCGGTACAGGATTTTCTCCTAGAGGAGAAGAATCAAACATCTATTCTATTGAAGGGATGGATTTAAGTTTAATTGCGACAGCTGAAATTCCTGTGGGTGGGTTGCACTCAGATGAAATACTAGAGGAAGCTCAGTTACCTTTAAAATATGTAGCAGAAAGCCATTGTTTTAGAAGAGAGGCCGGCGCTGCAGGTCAAGAAAGCAAAGGGTTATATCGTGTCCATCAATTTTCTAAAATTGAATTATTTCAAATTACCACACCAGACATGGGCGAAGCAGCGCATGACGAAATTCTTAAAGTGGAAGAAAAACTGTATCAACTACTTGAACTGCCTTATCGAGTCATGCGTATTTGTGCCGGTGATCTAGGTGCTGCCGCTTATAAAAAATATGATATTGAAGTCTGGATGCCGGGTAGAAGTTCAGATGAAAAATACGGTGAGGTGACATCTGCTTCAAACTGCACTGATTTTCAATCACGCCGATTAAATATTAAATATCGCGATAGTCATCACAAGAAACAATATGTCTATACTCTCAATGGAACTGCCATTGCATTAAGTCGTACGTTAATGGCCATTCTTGAAAATTATCAACAAAAAGATGGTAGCATTATGATTCCTAAGGTACTGCGTGATTTCATGGGTAAAGAAAAAATAGCGAGACGATCAATATGATACATAGCAAAAAGACACGTTGTGCATGGGTCACGAAAGACCCGCTTTATATCGAATATCATGATACAGAGTGGGGTGTTCCCGTGTATGACGATCGATTATTGTTTGAATTTTTGATCTTAGAGGGAGCGCAGGCTGGTTTGAGCTGGCTAACCATTTTAAGGAGAAGAGAAAATTATCAAATCAGTTTTGATCAATTTAATCCAATGCGTGTTGCCACCTATAATGAAAAAAAGCTAAGCTCACTCCTGAATAATCCAGGGATTATTCGTAATCGATTAAAAATCCAGTCTGCAGTGATTAATGCCAAGGCATTTTTGCAAGTTCAGCAAGCATTCGGCAGTTTCTCTCATTACCTTTGGCAGTTTGTTGATGGCAAGCCCATTCAAAACCATTGGAAATCCCTAGCTGAAATACCCGCCAAAACAGCAACCTCTGATCTCATGTCAATCGATTTAAAAAAAAGAGGCTTTAAGTTTGTGGGTAGTACCATTTGTTATGCGTTTATGCAGGCCGTAGGCATGGTGAATGACCATACCCAAGATTGTTTTCGTTATCCCAAAAAGCGAGCCAGGAAACTAAAGGGATGATGCTGGGTGAAAAGCTTAACTTATTGAGTCTTGCTTTGCAGCAAGCCGAAATTCGACAAGGAGAATGTGCTCCCAATCCTTCTGTAGGTGCTATTATCGTGAATGATCGAGGAGAGATTCTATCCAAAGGCTATCACTTGGGTCCAGGATTTCCTCATGCTGAGGTAGATGCTTTACAAAAACTCAAGCAATCTCCGGAAAACTGTGTTTTGTATGTTACCTTAGAACCTTGTTGTCATCAGGGCAGAACCCCTGCTTGTACCAAAGCGATCATCAAATCAGGTATTAAACGAGTTATTTATGGTTGCCAGGATCCAAACCCAATAGTTGCTGGAAAAGGGGAAAAAGAGCTGATTCAGGCAGGCATTCAGTGTGAGTGTATTTTGCATCAAGGGATTGGTGAATTTTATCGGAGTTATTTATATTGGCATAAAACAAATACACCTTTTGTCACGGCGAAACTTGCCATGAGTTTAAATGGCATGATTGCCGGGAAGGGCAATCAACGAATCCAAATTTCAGATGAAGCGCTTCATGATGTTACCCATCAAAAGCGTAAGCAAGCCGATGCTGTTTTAACAACAGCGAAAACCATTTTTTTTGATAATCCTCAATTAAATGCGCGCATGCCACATCAAATCATTCCTAAACCTATTTATCTTCTTGATAGCAATGTCATTATTCCATCAGATTCCATCATTTTTTCTTCAGCGAAATCGATCACGTTATTTCATTCAAATCGCTTTGAAAGTGACAATGTAAAAACATTTTCCTCTATGGGCATAGATTGCATTGGGATTGATGAAGAGAAGGGAAAATTATCTCTGACACAAATGATTGCTGCCATCGGTAAACGGGGTACTCATGACCTACTGGTGGAAGCGGGCGGCACATTGTTTGCTTCTTTACTAAAGCAGAACTTACTGCAACACGCATATTTATACGTTGCGCCTAACTGGATACATGAAGGAACGCCTGCTTTTAAAGAAAATCTTAATTTAAGTAATGATGCGAGTAAGCTATCTTGGAGCCAAAAAGGAAAGGATGCGGTTTGCGAAATATTTTTTTAAAATTCTATTCCTTTTCTGGGTTTGTTGAGGTGTTAAATGAAAAATGCAGTGATTTTATTCTCTGGTGGTTTGGACTCCACCAGTTGTTTGGCTTATGCAAAGTCGCAAGGGTTCAACTGCTATGCACTGAGTTTCAATTACGGCCAACGCCACTTATCTGAGTTAAACGCAGCTAAAAGAATCGCCGCACATCTAGGCGCAAAACATATTATTATGAATTTGCCGATTGATCAATATGGCCATTCGGCATTAACAGATCAAAAATGGGATGTGCCAGAAGCCGGAAATTCTGCGCAAATTCCTTCTACTTATGTTCCTGCAAGAAATACAATTTTTTTATCCTTTGCATTAGGATGGGCGGAGACGTTAAAAGCAAAAGATATTTTTATCGGAGTGAGCGCCGTGGATTATTCCGGTTATCCCGATTGCCGTCCTGAATACATTCAAGCATTTCAGACACTGGCCAATTTGGCCACTAAAATAGGTGTTGAGGAAGGTCGTATCCATATCCAAACACCTTTGATTCATTTATCCAAAGCGGAAACCATTCAACTGGGGTTATCGCTAGGCATTGATTACACGATGACAGTGTCATGTTATCAAGCAAATGAGGCGGGTTATGCTTGTGGAAAATGTGATAGTTGCAAATTAAGAATGAAGGGATTTTCTGATGCAGGTGTTAAAGATCAAACGTATTATTTTTTATGATGTTTCTTAAGTTCACTGTGTAGAGTGAATTTATTTATCTGGATGACCCGAAGCATATTTATGTAAAATACTCGCAAATTAACGTTTGATAGGGTATCCCTTCGAAAGCAGCTTTTTGTTTTAATCGAATTAAATCATTACTCGATAACCGAATATTAATTTGTGCATCCTTTCGTACCCTATTTTTAACGCGAATTCCGGATAAGCTCAATGCTATTTCTGTCATGCCAGCATGATTTTAGCTGGCATCCAGTGTCTTTATGAGTCTTATAAAATAGAGTTGTACAGATCATTCCAATATGGATTATTT
>JAKBCU010000004.1 GCA_021807565.1 Pseudomonadota bacterium
ATTTTTAAAAAAATTCAGCTATCATTTCCTGAAATTAGTGATGCATTATTAAAACGCTATGTCCATTATCTCTGTGATGTTGGGTTTTTTCCAAAACCTTTTACTAAAAAAGAAATGACTTAATCTGAATCGACTTTATACTTGACTTGGTTGCGGGCCTCTCTGCAACAAAATCAGAATGTTGAAAATCGGGCAAACAAACATAATTGACGCCAGTATTGCCTATTTCACTGGCGCACACAAATTTTATTATAGTAAGCGCTAATTTCCCGACACCTACAAATTAAATTTAATCTAATGCATGATGTCGCTGTTGTTAATTGAAGGAGGCGTGATGGAATTAGAAAATACAGCAGTAATCGGATCTGATGAAGCATCAAAGCGTAGATACTGGTTTGAGCATATCAAGGATTGGGAGTTAAGCAAATTAAAGCAAGAAGCCTATTGTAAGCAATCAGGGATTAGCTACCACTCGTTTGTGTATTGGCGCGGTGTGTATCTCAGTGAAGCAAAGCCTAAAAAAAGCAAAAATAACTTCATTCCTATGAGGCTAACTACTACACCGATGCAGATGGAGGCACCACGAGCGATACAGATCAAATTGATTTCTGGTCATCAGGTATATTTGCCAATGACTATGAAGCTAGATGACATGGTTAGCTTGCTAAGAGCAATAGGAGCGCAGCATGCTTAAAGTGCGAGATGGGATTCAAATTTATGTGAGCATTGAGCCAATAGATGCGAGAAAATCAATTGATACCTTGGCAATGCTGGTATTTGATGAATTTAAGCAAGATCCGCGTTCGGGGCATGTGTTTGTATTCTTCAATCGGTCACATGATAAGGCTAAAATTTTATATTGGGATCGCAATGGTTATGTTTTGCATTACAAACGCCTGGAGAAGCATCGCTATGTGCTGCCAAAGTCAGGCCAGGTACACTATCAGATTAATGAAATGCAATTAGCTGGTCTTTTGGCGGGTCTAAATTTTGAGATTATTGGTGAGTTTTATGAAATAAATTATGAAAATTTATTTTAAAAAATGAGGTAATTTATACTGTATTTTGCTATCATGCGCGCGTGGAAACGAATGCAGCCTATCAAGAAAAATCGAAAGAAGAATTACTTAAGATCATCGAACAGCAAGCAAAACAAATCATGTCACTGAACGAATTAGTTAATTTATATCGACTGCGTCAATTCGCTCAAAAATCAGAAAAGATATCGCCCGATCAAATCAGTTTATTTGATGAGGCAGAACTGCCAAAACAGGCAGAGGCTATCGAAGAAACAGAGGTGGCTATTAGTGTCGCATCCTATTCGCGCAAGACACCTGGCAGAAAGCCATTGCCAAAAGATCTTCCACGCGAACAGCGCATATATGACTTAGCAGATCATGAAAAAATGTGTGATTGCGGTCATGAATTAAAACACATTAAAGATGAAAAATCAGAACAGCTTGAAATTATCCCTGCCAAAATTTATGTGATTGAACATGTTCGCAAAAAATATGCCTGCAAACACTGCGAAGAAACTATCAAAACTGCAGCCATGCCAAAACAACCCATTCCTGGTAGTATTGCAGCGCCTGGGCTATTAAGTCACGTGATTGTATCAAAATTTCAAGATCATCTGCCCTTGTTTCGACAAGAGCAAATGTTACGTCGTATTGGTGTTGATATTCAGCGATCGACATTAAGCTTATGGGTGATTCGCGCGCATCAGTTATTAAAACCAATGCTGGGCATGATGAAAAATATCATTCATCGATATGATATTGCCTACAGTGACGAAACTACCGTGCAAGTCTTAAAAGATCCCAATAAAGGCGTGCAAAGTAAGAAATACATGTGGTTATTTGCCGGTGGTGAACCAGGCAAATTCTGCTACTACTATCATTATCATCACTCACGGTCTCATGATGTGCCATTAACATTTTTTCATAGCTACAAAGGCTATATTCATTGTGATGGCTATCCCGGCTACGATGCATTAGCCGCAAAGTCACCTGATATTATTTTGTCTGGCTGCATGTATCACGTCAGGCGTAAATTTGTCGAAATCACGAAGCTGACAAAAGCGACTGATGGTGTTGCGCACACTGTCGTCAACTATATTGCAAGATTGGCGCATCTTGAAACTGAAATAAAAGATCATTCGTCGGAAAGTAAATACGTTATTCGACAGGAAAATGCCAAGACAATTTTGAATAATATGCATGATTATCTGATCAATGAGCACCATCGCACCTACCCTAAAAGCGCTCTAGGACAAGCGATAACATACACAATTAACCAGTGGCCAAAGTTGCTGGTTTATTTGCAAGATGGCCGATTAGAAAACAACAATAACCTTAGTGAGCGCGCTATCAAACCCTTTGTGATCGGTAGAAAAGGTTGGTTATTTGCTGATAGCGTTGCCGGTGCACAGGCCGCTGCCACGCTGTTTAGCTTTGTTGAAACCTGCAAACATCATGATGTCGAACCATTCGACTGGTTTCGCTACGTATTAAAACAAATTCCCCTATGCCAATCTGATGATGAAATAGCAGCGCTATTGCCATTCAATATTGATCGCTCGTTGCTGGGCGGGCGCGGAAATTAGCGCTTACGCTCAAAAAATCTCTGGGAATACATCAAACCTGAAATTCGCCGCCATGAACAAGCTACCGGAGGCGTGTTGTTATTGGATGACACAATTTCAGAAAAAAATTATACGGATGAAAATGCGATAAACTGTTGGCATTTTTCCCATGCAAAGCATCGACATGTTAAAGGAATTAATTTGCTTTCATGTTTGGTGCGTTATGGCGATATAGCACTGCCAATTGGGTATGAAGTTGTAAGAAAAGATATTCTCTACTCTGATTTGAAAACAAAGCGCCAAAAAAGAAAATCTCGTGTTGGCAAAAACGATTTGTTTCGCGCTATCATTCAACAAGCAGTTAACAATCATGTTCTATTTGATTATGTACTGGCAGATAACTGGTTTGGCTCAAAAGCAAACATGGTATTTATCCATGAAACACTGCAGAAATCCTTCATTTTTGGCATCAAATCGAATCGCTGTGTTGCGATGACATTCAATGATGCTAAGAGCGGCCAATTTCAACAAGTTAATTCACTCGACTGGAAAGATGGTGACTGTAACACCGTCTATCTTAAAGATATTGCTTTTCCTGTTAAGCTTCTCAAGAAAGTCTTCACAAACGAAGACGGATCAACTGGAACGCTTTACCTTGTCACTAATGATTTATCCATTGACGCCGACCGCATTTACGAAGTCTACCAAAAACGGTGGCGAATTGAAGAGTTTCATAAGTCCGTTAAACAAAATGCCAGCTTGTCTAAATCACCAACAAAAACAATTCGCACGCAAGGCAATCATCTTTTTGCTGCAATGATTGCGTTTTGTAAGCTGGAATTGCTGAAAGTAAAAACGGCTTTGAACCATTTTGCGA
Organism: Pseudomonadota bacterium; assembly: GCA_021807565.1. Classification (GTDB taxonomy): domain Bacteria; phylum Pseudomonadota; class Gammaproteobacteria; order DSM-16500; family DSM-16500; genus JAKBCU01. The sequence continues at coordinate 3,462 of JAKBCU010000004.1, forward strand.
TCAAACACAAACTATTACTGAAGGCTAATCAAATTATGTTCAAGGAATTGCGGGAATTGAAAACTGCTGCGTAAGGTGAGTTATTAAATAAATGTTAATGTTTATGCTATACTAGTGAACTAGTTGAGATACATAATAGGGTGAATTGAATGACTTATTATCTACCGCCACAGCCAAAAAAACTGAGCGATAGGAAGAGATTCTCGAGCTACCAGAGAGATCGCCAAAAAAGGCCTGTCAATCAGGTCAGAAAGGGTACTGAGCTTCACGCTATGACTTTTGTTAAGGTTAAAGCTGATCTATTAACTCCTGCCCAGCATTTAATCGCTAAGCAACGTTGGAAAAAAGCGTTAGATGCGGTTAGATCCAATGTAAGACAAGATAATGCGTCTGTTCCTTTATTGGGTTTAAGCGAAACGGCATACCATTTAGAAAAATTAGACCCGCAGCATCGTCGTGGTAAAAATTTAATAGAAGAATTTAATATCTGGAAAAAATCTAACACAACTCAAAACTTTTTTGATTGGCTCAATACTAAAGAGGAAAGGACTGGAAAACTGCTGCCCAGAATGGTGTATCGAGTTTCTGACGAAGAACGTGAGAAAATTCATGCGCAATGGAGAGATGGTCTATTATTTCTTGATGGCAAACCTTGCGATACGACAGAATATAAGGGAAAAATTCCCGGGTTTGCTGCTTACTCATTGTCAGCAAACAATCAGCTATTTTTAGCAGAACATCAAGCTAGACGAGATGTTCATGCATCTTTGCAAGGTGGAAACCGTGTTTCAGCAACGGGAATGATTAAAGTCAAACAAGGTAAAATTGCTGTATTAACCAATTTCAGTGGTCATTACCATCCCGGATTGAAAAATCTAGTGTATGCAGTAAAAAACATTCCGGCAGATTGTTTTTTAGCAGACTCAAAAATTGTTTTTCAGGAACTTAAATTTCCAAGGCTTACGAAATGGCTAAGAGAGAGTAAATATCGCTTTTTGCGAGAAATAGGCGGAAAAGTTTCTAAACAATTCATTGAGCTCACTATGTCACGCAAGGAGTTTATTTCTTTTGCAGAGAAAAAACTAGAAAAAGATAATAATAAATTTATTTACAAGAGAGACACAAAAAATAATCGATATGAAAATACTCTTTTTGAATCTCACTTAGCAAAAGCTATTCTTGATAATGATGAAACTTGGCGCCCTCTTATCTTGAAAATTAATCAATGGATATATGATATTATCAAAGATAACCAACAAAATAAAAAAATGGTTTCATTAATTGTTGATAGCTTAAAAGAGCATACGGGTCTTTCAGTTAATAAAAAAAATTTTCTAACCATAGCAGAACAGTTTTTGTTGAAATCGAATAACTGGGTTAATCTCATTCTATTTCATGGCATATTCTTTGAAAAAATCTATCCTAAAATTGATAAAGAGGGAGCTTATTACAATCTTGCTGCTTATAAAAAAATACGAACAGATGATTTATTTGCTCCAGAAAATAGAGGACCGACTGTTAGCCTGAAGAGAGGCTTAGACAAATGTAAACATCCGTTTTATCGTTCCAGTGCATGGGGAATTATGCCTGATGTAGAAACTCCAGCAGAATTATCTCATTATTTTGAAAATCAACCTGGAGAACATCGACCCAGCAAATACTTTTATAAATTGAAAGGTGAGCGTCTTTCTTATGAGGAGGCCCAAAAAAATCGAGATTCAAAGCATCAAGCGATCACTTTTCGTGAAGAAATGATAGGTCGTGATATTTCTTTCATATCTGGTGCCTCTGGAACAACGACTAAAATAATAGCGCCTCTCAAAGAGAAGATGAACTTAACTGATATTGAACTAAAAGAATATTTGATGGTAAGAGGTGCTGTATTAACAGCATGTGGCCATCATTCTATGTATGAATGTATGATCTTGGCGAGAAAACTGGAATTTTCTATCGAGTATAATCACGGTTTTTATCATAACCAATTTATTACACCTGCAGTTAGAGAGAGCAAACCATATAAAGAATTTCTTGACTCGTACAGCTCAGTTGCTGAAGCACATATTCCAAAACTATCAGAAAATGAAACACGAATGCATCAAACCTATGTAAATGTCCAACGGGCTATGGGAATAAAAAAAATAAGTAACGCATCAACCAATGAGAAAACGTTTATGTCTCGTTTTTCTTTTTTGACAAAAAGAGATACTCCCTATTCTGTTCCTGAATATGAGGACAAGGGTCATATTAACAGACCATCCTAATTGCTCACTCAGCTTTCAAAGTGTCATAGCACCAAGAAATTAATAATCTTAAGCGTTTGAAGGAATGGGCCGATAATCGCCATTCTGTTTCGCATTAGAAGTCTGATTAAAATCCGGTTCATCGTCATGTTTATCATTGGGATACTGTTTAAAAAAACAAAATAACCTAGTACACCAGGATTTTCGTTTGCTATTTTCTTCTGGTTTAGAGACGGCTTCCTTTTCTTGTCTAACAATGGTAGATGGCGCACTGCGAGACTCTATTTTTCGTACTTCATCAAAGGTAGTAATACCAAACTGTTTTCTTTTAGCGTCTGGCATGGTTTCTACTTCTTTTAAAAACTCAGAAAATGGCGTCCATACTAATTGGTTGTAATGACTTTCTAAATAAAAGGCTAACTCACTGGCTTTGTCTGTTACTCTTCCGCGAAGAAGAGCGAGTCCTAAGTTTAAAGCCCCTTTTGTGTGATACAATACTATCCCTGCGCATGCTATCCAAATCAATACAGACTTCCCAGGACCATCATAGGTATCATTAAACAAATTATAGACGGCTGAATGAGAAACAGATTGCGATAGAAAGCTGATGGCTGTGATGGCAAGTGTTGTTTTCAAATATAAAGATAAGGCCACAGATTGAGGTAATTGACAGAGTATGATACCCATTAATGCATTGACTGTTGGAACCAATAACTGATAACTGGGGATATTCGAAATCGTTCCTATAATGAGTGTCGTTAACAGTTGTATTGGGCCCTCAGCCCAACGACCAATGCGCGGCACTTGCTCATAAATATTTGCAACAAATGTAGCTGAAACGATAGTGGCAAGTGAGATACCTGGTATACTGATAATGGTGTTGAGCCATTGACTTCTTTCATGTGTATTCCTTAAATCCAGTTTAAAATGTTCTAACAAAATTTGTTCGGGTGATTGATTGCATTTTGCTAACACATTTTGTTCGATATTAGATAAAATTTGATGTTGCGCATAGTCCACCCGGCGTTGAAATAAATGAAACTCATTTCGATAATGTTCCCTTTCTTTTCTTGCGATTTTTTCTTGAGCGGTAAATGCTGGAACCATTTTTTGGTAAATAAGAGAAGTGAGTTGTTGTACTTCAGAAAAAAAATACCGGGCGGATGTGCTATTACCCGCAGCTAATTTGCTATAAATGGCAGACGGAATAACAGCCAGCGCTGGCAATAATACCTGAGGACTAAGAAATTCTGAATCCTCAGCACCCAGTGCTGCAAATGTGACCATCGATACTTGTAGCGCAATATAGGGTAATAAAGAAAGAGTGGCCCTAGCGAGTCCCGTCTTTTTAACAAAATCAACTATGGACTCGGCTGCTAAATTAGCAAAATACATATTTGCAAAAGCAAAACCCGATCCACCGGATACCGTTAATATAATTTTTCTTGTTAAATCATCAGAAGTAAATGAAACAAGTTTGACACATTCCGTATTTCTGACACAAGCTTTTGCGTAATTCCAATAGAAAATAGCGGCCAGGGATGCCGTTGGAATAAAAATAACTTTAAGTAACTTCACTAACGTGCCCGTGGTGATATTCTGTTGCACTTCAGAGGTAAAATTTAAATTGACACCAAATACATAGTAATCTTTCGTCCCTGGGATAGAGGTCGCGGTAACAGATAAATGAATCTGGCTATTTTCGGCACTTTTTTCAAAGTCCTTAATAATTTTTTGAACATCATTAGAACGAACTGGAATTAAAATACTTGCTGAATGACTACGTTCAGAACTGTCATCCGATAGACGTTTTTGTTCATCTTCAGAAAGTAAATTCGCTTGCAGTGACGAAGAAGATTTTTTTTGCACGATACCATCCTTAGTATTGAGTGTTTAATAGCATTATCACGCAGTTGGAAAATGAATAAAGTAGCAAAGGTAGATTAAGGAAATATTAAGTATATACTTAATATTTTTTATCTACCTACTACCTAGGGATTATTGAACTTGCCTTTTTTTATTTAAGTAGATAGCACGCGCTATTCCAATCATGCTAATCATGACCCATGCAATTTCAATCACAACCGAGGATAAATTCCAGTGAAAATATAATGAAAAAAGAATTAGCCAAGCGCCAATGAAATTTAACCATTGGAATATCAAACTATCCGCAGGCCAACGACCTGTACTGAGAAATAAATAACCGATAAGAATGACAATCACGCCAATCATTCCCACTGGATCAGACATTTTTAATAAAATATCATACATAATGTAACGCCTCGTTGATTAAGTTAGTATTCGCTCCTATATGGTGCATGTTTTCGCTTAAATATCTTCGCCACATTCTTGCACCGGGTTGTCCTTGAAATAATCCTAAAATATGACGTGCCATACTAGATAATCTAGTACGTTTCGATAACTCGTTTTCCATATAGAGAATCATTTTTTCTATTACTTGATGTCGGGTTAATAGATCCTGTTCGGCAGAAAAAAATGTCTGTTCTATTTCTGCTAAAAAATAGGGATTACCATACGCTTCTCTACCAATCATCACCCCATCAACGCCATTCAGAAGAGATTGAATGTCTTGTATCGTTTTAATCCCGCCATTTATAATTATCGTTAACTGAGGAAAGGTTTGTTTAAGTCGTAAGACGATATCATAGCGCAACGGTGGAATGTGGCGATTTTTTTTTGGACTGAATCCATTTAGCAAGGCCTTTCTGGCATGAATAATCACTATTTGACAACCGGCCTCGGCGATGGTTTCAATAAAATGAACTAATTGTTCATAAGAATCCTGTTCATCCACTCCAATACGACATTTAACTGTCACGGGAATAGTGACCGCGTTGCGCATTGCTGAAATACACTCTGCCACCAGTGCTGGCTCTCGCATTAAACAAGCACCAAATCGACCCGATGCTACTCTGGCGCTAGGACAGCCTGCATTAAGGTTTATTTCATCATACCCAAATGCCTCACCCAACCGTGCGCAGTACGCTAGCTCTTTAGGGTCACTGCCGCCTAACTGAAGTGCCAGCGGATGTTCTTCTGCGTTAAAGGCTAATAATCGATGACAATCACCGTGAATGAGTGCTTTCGTAGTAATCATCTCACTATAAAGGTATACATGCGGCGCAATCAAGCGCAAAAAAAAGCGATCATGTTTATCAGTACACTCCATCATCGGAGCAATAGACACTAGCCGACTAAACTGCATGACACTCATTTTCTAAACAATGTAACGGTTTAATGGATCCCCATTGCTTACAACCCGGACACAGCCAATGTAACGATTTTCCAGAAAAACCACAGGATACACACTGATAATCTTGTTTAGCTGCTAACAATTTTTTAGTAAGCTTCTGCAAAATGATTAAATCATCTCTAGCACGACCTTCTGCACTCGACACATACAGGTTGATAAACAGATGCAGGCCTCGCAACGAAGGATAACGTCGAACATAATCTGCTACATATTTTGCTGCGACTTTATCTCCTTTGCGTTTTCGGATACGTTCTGAAAGAATTAAAACAACCGGCACATAAGGATGTTCTTCTAAAATTTGCATTAAATAGGAAACGAGTTTTTCTTCCTCATCCAATCCTTCATAACACGTGGCTAAATTATCAATCGCTTCAGATAAATAATCTGGATTTTGATTTTTTATTTTTTTTAAATTTTTTAATGCCGATTTATATTCGTTTCGGCTAATATCAAATTTAGCCAACAACAAACTCGCACGAACGCAATTAGCATCCATTTCTAACGCTTGCTTTAAATACTGATGAGCTGCTTCGGTACGATTTTTCTGAAAAGCAAGCTCCGCTAATTCACAATAATACTGTCCAATAATAAGATGCTTATCTTTCTTGGTGGCAGCTTCTAATTTCATAGCTGTTTGAATAGCATTTTCCCACTCTTTTTCTTGTTGATAAATATCTAATAAAGAGTTCAGTGCGGGCACAGCATATTCTTTGACTCCTACTATTTCTAAAAAAATGCGTTCCGCTCTATCTAACACGCCTGCACTTAAATAGTCTTGTCCTAACTCAAATAAAGATTGCTCTCGGTAAGTTTTATCTAATTGAGGGCGTGCTATCAGATTTTGGTGAATACGAATGGCTCGATCAACTTCGCCTCGACGCCTAAATAGTTTGCCTACTGCTAAATGGGTTTCAACCGTATTGCTATCCACTTCTAGCATTTTAATGAAGACATCAACGGCTTTGTCAGGTTCCTCATTTAATAAAAAATTTAACCCAACCAAATAATCTCTAGGCAATCCATTTTTATCCGCAATATAACGCCTTGAGCGTGTATGGTAACCCAAGTACCATGCTCCAACCACAGAAACGATAAGGGGTATTAACCATCCCATTATTTAATGCCTATCTTGCAAGGGAATATTGCGTAAATTTTGCACTTCTTTTTCTGCCATTCTGAGCTGATAGGTTAACCCACGGTTTTTAAATCTGACTTTCAAATAAAACCAGATTCCTACAAGCAACCCTATGACACAACCACCGGCAAAAGCTAACACCAATAAAAATGATAATGCCATCTTCGCTTGGCCAATATAATAATTAATGACTACACTTTCTGAGTTTAATGTAGCAAATGAAACGCCTACTATGACCACTGCCAATAACAATAGATACGATACAAAGCGCACAAAGACTCCTGGTTTTAAACCTTCCTGAATGCGTTCAGAAAACAATCAAGGATTTTATCATTCATAGATGCGATTGGGTAGAGATTGTTGCTAACTTGATATACTGAGAGATGCAATCCAGTTAAGGTGGTGGATTACGGCAAAGAACGCCTATAATCCACCCCACAGCTGGCTAAACGAACAAAACGATCACGACTTGCTATCTTCATCCGCCTGATTATCCATTTGTGCTTTTAGCAAATCTCCTAACGTTGTTTTCAATGCGTTCGTATCAGACGACTTATCCTTTTTCTTAGCACGAGGCGTTGCTGCTGCCGTCGCTGTTTTTTTGGTACTAGCGGCTGGCTGGCCATCTCTTGCTTTCATAGAAAGTGTAATCGTATGTGTTTTACGGTCTGTGCCTATAATCTTGGCTTCCACCCTATCTCCCGCTTTCAAGTAAACGCGTGCATCGTCTACTTTTTCTTGGGCAATTTCAGAAGCACGAATCGTGCCAACCACACCTTCAGCAAGCTCAATCACAGCTGATTTAGCATCGACCTCGACGACTGTACCCGATACGACGGTACCTTTTTCATTCTCACCCAGATAATGCGCAATAGGATCATCTGCTAATTGCTTTAAACCCAGTGAAATACGCTCACGCTCTGCATCAATTGCCAGAATAACAGTCTCTAACTCATCGCCTTTCTGATATTTGCGAATCGCTTCTTGGGCAGTGGCTTCATTCCATGAAATATCCGATAAATGGATTAAACCATCGATGCCACCATCCAAACCGATAAAGATGCCGAAATCAGTAATGGATTTAATTCTACCACTGATCTTGTCACCTTTTTGATGTCGATTAGCAAACTCTTCCCAAGGATTCACGGTGCATTGCTTTAAGCCAAGCGAAATGCGACGACGCTCTCCATCAATATCTAATACGATCACTTCAACTTCTTGGCCTAAGTGAACGACTTTATTGGGGTTCACATTTTTGTTTGTCCAATCCATTTCAGAAACGTGAACCAACCCTTCGATACCGGATTCTATTTCAACAAAACAGCCATAATCCGTGATATTGGTGACATGACCTGTTAAACGCTTGCCAATGGGATAACGTTTGCTAATATCAGCCCAAGGGTCATCGCCTAATTGTTTCAATCCTAATGATACACGTGCATTGTCACGATCAAATTTCAGGATTTTTATTTTAATTTCATCGCCAATCGCTAAAATTTCGTTGGGATGTTTAATGCGTTTCCAAGACATATCGGTGATGTGTAACAGGCCATCGATTCCACCCAAATCAATAAATGCGCCGTAATCAGTTAAGTTTTTAACGATACCAAGCACTTCATCGCCTTCATGTAATTTTTCAAGTAAAGCTTCTCGCTCAACGCTGTTTTCAGCCTCCATAGCAGAGCGACGTGACACCACAATATTATTACGTTTTACATCAATCTTAATGACTTTGAAGTCAAATTCTTTGCCCTCTAAAGCCTCAGGATCTCGTACTGGTTTTACGTCAACCAAGGATCCTGGTAAGAATGCACGAATCTTGTTAACTTCTACTGTAAAACCGCCTTTAACTCGACCTTGAATCACACCGCGAACAATTTCTTTATGTTCATACGCGTGCTCTAAATCAGCCCAAGCTTCTAATCGTTTTGCGCGTTCACGCGATAAGCGTGTTGTGCCAAATCCATCTTCGATGGTTTCGAGCGCCACTTTGACTTGGTCACCCACTTTGACCTCCAGCTTGCCTTGTTCGTTATAGAACTGCTCCGCTGGAATAATGGATTCCGATTTCAATCCGGCACTCACGACAACGTAATCTGAGTTCACACGAATCACAGTACCACTGACAATCGCACCCGGTACCATAGGGGTTTCATTAAGACTTTCTTCAAACAACTGCGCAAAACTTTCGATCATACTTTTGTTTCCAAAAAAACACGGTTAATTAATAAATCAATGGTTATCTGAGAATACTGAGATTATCAGGACAAACACTGAGCCTCATACTGTCGCAACTGATTGACTCTAGCCAAGGTCAGATCAGCCGCTGACTGCTTGAATGGCAGGAAAGACTTTCCTGACTTCCCGCATCACGCTTGCGACGACCTCTTCTATCGATAACGTATCGGTATCGATAATAATAGCGTCGTCGGCTGGCCTTAACGGGGCGACTGCTCGCTCTTGGTCACGCTTATCGCGCTCTCTCAGCTCCTCTACCAGCTCGCTCAGGTTAACATTAATACCTTTTTCCTTCAACTGATTACAACGCCTACGAGCCCGTTCTTCGAGGCTGGCTGTCAAAAATAGTTTGACATCTGCATCGGGGAATACAACAGTACCCATATCACGACCATCAGTCACTAAGCCAGGAGACTCACGAAAAGCACGTTGGCGGCTTAATAAAGCAACACGAACGGCCGGAAACGTCCCCACTTTTGAGGCCGCATTACCCATTTTCTCGGTACGAATAGTATCCGTGACATCTTGACCTTCAAGCAATATACGCGGTGGAGTACTCACGGAAGTTGCTATAAATTGGACATCCAAATACTCAGCTAATACCTTTAAGGCGGCTTCATTATCCAGCGCCATACCATGCTGTTGCGCCGCTAAAGCAAGCACACGATACAGTGCTCCACTATCCAATAAATTCCATCCTAACTGTGTTGCAACCAACTGACCTACTACGCCTTTTCCTGTGCCGCTTGTACCATCAATCGTAATGACGGGTTTTTTAGAGATCATTCCTTTCCTTCCCCTTCTTCTTGTAAGGTAGCAATGCGCTCCAGACCAACTAACAATTCATCGTTGGTTAAATGAATCAACCTGACACCTTGAGTATTACGACCCACCAATGAAATTTCTTGAACACGTACTCGAACCAACGTTCCCTTGTTGCTAATTAACATGACTTCATCTTCTACCTCAACCTGCTCCGCACCCACTACCTGGCCGTTGCGCTCACTGACTTGAATAGAAATGACACCTTGTCCACCGCGGCCTGTCACCCGATATTCTTCAATCGAGGTTCGTTTACCATAACCATGTTCAGTCGCTGTGAGAATATCCCCTGTTGGCGAAACAACAATCAGTGAAACAACTGTTTGACCTTGATTTAATTTAACCCCTCGGACACCTCTTGCTGTTCGTCCCATACAACGGACTTCTTCTTCCGAAAAACGAATTACCTTACCAGCGGATGTAAATAACATCACTTCTTGCTGACCCGCTGTAATATTAACGCCAATTAATTTGTCATTTTCAGATAATTCTAATGCAATGATTCCATTGCTGCGGGGTCGAGAAAATTCAGTTAGAGCCACTTTTTTGACAGTGCCTTGACGTGTGGCCATAAAGACATATTGATTTTCCAAATATTCTTTCACTGGTAAAATCGCGCTGATTTTTTCACCTTCGGATAAGGGCAATAAATTCACAATAGGTTTGCCGCGTGATATACGGCTCGCTTGTGGGATTTGATGCACTTTCAACCAGTAGACTTTTCCATGATTAGAGAAACACAATATTGTATCGTGCGTTTTGGCAATTAAGACTCGCTCAATAAAATCTTCTTCCTTCACATTGGTCGCTGATTTTCCTTTGCCGCCACGATGCTGTGCCTGATATAAAGCAATGGATTGAGATTTTGCATAACCTTCATGCGACAAGGTTACAACTAGGTCTTCCTCGGGCATTAAATCTTCCAAGCAAAAATCACCCATATTATCGATAATTTCAGTACGCCGCGGATCACCAAATTGTTCTTTAACTGCAATTAATTCATCGTGAATCACACGCATTAATCGTTCTGAATGAGTGATAATATCAGTCAGATCGATAATCAATGCATGTAATTCATTATGTTCTTTTATAATTTTATCTTGTTCCAAATTAGTTAAACGATGTAAACGCATCTCTAAAATGGATTGAGCTTGTTCTGGAGAAAGATGATAACCATCGTCCGCTAGACCATGGACACGAGCTTCATCAACACGAGTGAGAATGGTAATGACATCAGCAGGATGCCATGTACGATTCATTAATTCTAGTTTGGCTGTTGCGGGATCTTTAGCCTGTTTAATTAAAGCAATCATTGCATCAATATTAGCAAGAGCAACGGCAAGACCTTCTAACACATGTGCGCGTTCTTTTGCTTTGCGTAAATCAAAAATCGTACGACGCGTTACTACCTCGCGTCGATGACGCAAGAAATAATAAATAATTTGTTTAATATTTAAAATTTTAGGTTGACCATCCACCAGTGCCACTATATTGATCCCATAAACCGTTTGTAACTGGGTTTGTACAAACAAATTATTGAGAATCACATCTGAGTTACCGCCACGCCGTAATTCAATCACCACTCGCATACCTTGTTTGTCGGACTCATCACGCAGGCCAATAATGCCTTCAAGTTTCTTGAGTTTGACTAATTCAGCCACTCGTTCAACAAAACGTGCTTTATTAACTTGATAAGGCAATTCCGTAACGATAATGCGTTCTTTATTCGCTTTTTCATCAACCTCAATATGGGTTTTGGCGCGAACTGATATTCTGCCACGACCCGTGCGATACGCTTCAAGAATGCCTGCACGTCCGTGAATAATACCTGCTGTGGGAAAATCAGGCCCTGGTATAAAGTGCATGATATCTTCAACGGTCAGATCAGGACGTTCTATCATGGCAATACATGCATTCACGACTTCGGTTAAATTATGGGGGGGAATATTGGTTGCCATTCCGACAGCAATTCCCGATGAGCCATTCACCAATAAATGAGGTAGTTGCGTGGGTAATACTAAAGGCGCCATTTCTGAGCCATCATAATTTGGCGCAAAATCAACTGTTTCTTTTTCAAGATCAGCTAATAAAGCATGCGCAAAACGCGACATTCTGATTTCAGTATATCGCATAGCGGCTGCTTCATCGCCATCGACAGAGCCAAAGTTCCCTTGGCCATCCACTAATAAATAGCGCATGGAAAAGGGCTGGGCCATACGGACAATAGTATCATACACAGCCGTATCACCATGTGGATGGTATTTACCGATAACATCACCCACTACACGGGCGGATTTTTTATGGGGTTTATTCCAATCATTATTCAATTCATGCATGGCGAACAGAACACGTCTATGCACAGGTTTTAAACCATCGCGCACATCAGGCAATGCACGACCCACAATCACGCTCATAGCATAATCAAGATAAGATTGTTTTAACTCATCTTCCACACTGACTTTTTGTATCTCTTTTGCAATCGGGGTATCCATAAGATCTCAATGTATTTTGAATGTCTATCTTGGGTTGATAACGAAGTTGCGGCATTATACCACGATAATAAGGGATCAGCAGATAGATTTATAAATGAAAATTCACTTTTTTATATTGAACACCTTGATACAAAGCGGACGTTATCACCCTACCTGCTTAAGCTAGTAGAATATATTTGTAATAAAATGATTCATAAAGATTTTTTTGTGATTATCCTAGCGCAAGATCAATTTCCCGTCTGCTAAGGTAAACAGGCGTTGTGCATGCTTAGCCAATGTAACATCATGAGTGACCATAATGACACTTGTCAGACGCATTTTTTGTAATTCAATAAACAGTTGAAATACTTTCTCTGCATTCCGAGGATCCAAATTTCCCGTCGGTTCATCCGCTAAAATACACAAAGGATCTGTCACCAATGCACGCGCAATCGCCACCCGTTGGCGCTCTCCACCCGATAATTCACCTATTTTATGATGAATGCGATCTTTTAAGCCGACTAATTCTAATAAGTGTAAGGCGTTTTCTTGAATCACTGAAGGCATGACACCACGAATCAATAAAGGCATACCAACGTTTTCTAGTGCCGTAAATTCAGGCAATAAATGATGAAATTGATACACAAAGCCAAGATAATGATTGCGTAACCGACTTTTTTCATTTTCGGATAAAGAAGCAATCTTGTTACCTGCAATCAATACATCACCACGGGTGGGTTTATCTAAACCGCCCAATAATTGTAACAATGTACTTTTCCCAGAGCCAGAATTTCCAACAATGGCAATTAACTCTCCAGGCATGACCGTGAGATTGATGTGTTGTAACACTTGAATGTGCGCCGCCACATCATAATACGTTTTTTCTAAGGCAATACATTCAATAACAGGATTATTCATACCGCAATGCCTCAACAGGTTCAGTTCGGGACGCTCGCCAGGCGGGATACAATGTGGCAAGCAAACTCAAAAGAAGAGCAACAGCGCTAATTTGAATGACATCACTAAACAATAATTCAGAGGGTAAATAATTCACGTAATACACGCTGGAAGAAAGAAATTGTACATGAAATACGCGCTCTATCCATGCGACGATCGCCGTGACGTTCAAGGCTAAGGCAATTCCACCTATCACACCCAGCACTGTACCCACCACACCAATAATGGCGCCTTGGACTACAAAAATAGCCACGATTAAGCGAGGTGTTGCGCCTATCGTTCTTAAAATTGCAATGTCGGATTCTTTGTCATTCACTACCATCACTAAGCTACACACTAAATTGAATACCGCAACTGCTACAATCAACATCAAAATAAAAAACATCATGGTTTTTTCTAACTTAACGGCACTAAAAAATGGACCAAATTGCTGCGTCCAATCTGAAATTCTAGCGCTGGGACCCAGGGTTTCTGCTAACTCATCGCCGACTTTCTGCGCTGCATAAATATTTTTAATATTGGCGTGCAAACCGGATACGGATTTTCCCATTTGAAAAAGTATTTGCGAATCTGCTAAATGAATAAAGGCTAAGCTGATATCAAAACCAAAACCACTGCCCGCGTGAAAAATCCCAACGACAGTAAACCGTTTAAACCGAGGAATGGCACCCGCTGGCGATATTGACATTTGTGTGGTCACCACGGTCACTTTATCACCTAACATGACACCTAAACGATTTGCCAAATCTTCCCCTAACACAATGCCAAATCCCCCTGCTACTAAATCAGTTAAATGGCCTTGAACAACTTTTTTTGCCAATGCAGATAACCTTTTTTCTTGTGCTGGGTCAATGCCATTTAACATAGCGGGTTGGACTTGGCCATTATCGGTTAATAAGATTTGCCCGCTAACAAAAGGAGCCGTGGCAATCACGGAAGGATTGTCATCGATGATGCGTTGCACTTCATGCCAATTACTAATATAACCCGATACGCCGCTAACCGTAATAGGAGGCCATAAACTAAATACACGTTTTTTGATTTCGCGATCAAACCCATTCATCACAGACAATACTGTAATCAACACCAACACACCTAAAGCAATCCCAAACATCGACATGAGAGAGATAAATGAAATAAAGTGGTTGCGCCGCTTTGCTCTTGTATAGCGTAATCCGATGAAAATAGCTGCTGGTCTAAACATATATCTCCTACAAGGCGCTATTCAAAGGGCCTTCGCATAAAGTGATCGTTTCGCCTGTTTAAAAAGCGTAAAAAAATTTTGGGTCGTTTGTTCTGCAACGTCACTCAGTGCTTCTTGGCGCAATGCAGCAATATATTCTGCTACTTGTCTCACGTAAGCAGGCTCATTTGATTTTCCGCGATACGGCACAGGCGCTAAATAAGGTGAATCTGTTTCGATTAACATTCGATCTAAAGGCAGTGCTTTAGCCACTTCTTGTGTTTCTTTGGCATTTTTAAATGTAACAACACCTGATAGCGATATATAGAAATTCATTGCCATTGCTGCTTCTGCAGTCACCCAATCTTCGGAAAAACAATGCATCACACCGCCAACTTGTTCAGCCCGTTCTTCACGCAAAAGAGTCAGCACATCTTGTTTCGCCTGTCGACAATGAATAATTAAAGGTTTATTGACTGCAATCGCTGCACGAATATGTCGACGAAACCGTTCTTGCTGCCAACTAACATCCCCCGTAGTACGAAAATAATCTAACCCAGTTTCACCAATGGCCACAATATTGTCATGACTGGCCAATTCAATCAGTTCGTCTGTTGATGGTTCTGTGTCCACTAACTCATTCGGGTGCAATCCCACCGACGCACTAATATGCAAGTAAGGCTTAATAGTCGTCATCATTGCTGGAAAGTCAGCCAATGTAATGCAAACACATAAGATATGTTTGACATCGGCACGTGTTGCAGCCTCAATCGCTTTAGTTAAATCACCGTGATAGGGTGATAAATCTAATTGATCAATATGACAATGTGAATCCACTAAGAACATAACTGCACCCACCTAATAAAAAGATCTTCGATTAATAATGCAGAATTAAGATGAATGGAATGTAAAGTATGCGCATATAGAGTTTGCACATGGTCCATATAGCGTAACAACTTAGGATAGGATAGCTTTTTAGATAATACTGTCACTATTGCTTGATAATCTGTATTGATCAGATTTGCTTGTGTGATTTTATAGCGCATCAAATCCATTAACCAACTCATTAATAAGGATAGTAAAATTTCTGTGTTGTTATCTTGACATAGTGTGGCGCACTGCAAGGGATCGCGTTTTTTTTGACTTAACTCGGTTAATAGTTGATATAAATCATGTCGAGTTTTCAACACTCCCTTTTCAAGCATGTCTTTTGCTTTGAGAGGTGCATGATCCGCCAGTCTGAGTAATAATGTCAAATCACTTCCAGTCGTCAATGAAGAGGGCAGCGCTTCCTTCAGCCAAGCCGTTGCCATGTCATGAGCTGGGCATGAGAATAATACGCGTTGACATCGACTGGTAATGGTTAATGGCAAACGCGATGGGTGTTCCGTCACTAATAGTAACAAGACCTGTGGAGTGGGCTCTTCTAACGTTTTTAACAAGGCATTCGCTGCATTGTGATTCATGGCATGAGCCGGATCCATCAAAATAACACGATAACCGCCCAACAAAGCGGTTTCATTGACGAAAGCTGTAACCTTTCGAATAGCATCGATTTTAATTCGCTGTCCTACTTCCTCAGGTGAAACACGCAACACATCGGGATGATTCCCGGCCTTGATCAAACAACAATGGCGACAATACCCGCAAGCTTCTCCAATTTGATCTGGATTAATGCACAACAGACTCGTCAAAAACTGATTGGCAATATGCTGTTTCCCAACGCCTGATACACCCGTAAATAATAATGCGTGCGGTAGCTGCGCTTTGACTTTTCGTTGCCATAAAAACTGCCAGATTGCAGCATGCCATGGTAACATCGTTTTCACTGTAAGGTTTCACTTCTTAACAGTTGGTCTAATATGAGTTTAATACGATGATGCACCTTTTCAAGTGACTCTGTTGCATCAATCACATGAAAACGTGCTGAGTATCGCTGAGCGCGTTCCAAATAAACAGCACGAACACGTTCAAAAAACTCTATTTTTTCCTGTTCGATTCTATCATACTGACTCCGATTCTTGGCCCGCATCAGACCAACCTCTGGAGGCGCATCCAATAAAATAGTACAGCTTGGCTGCAACGACTGAACCACTAATCGATCCAGCGCGATAATCTGCTCCATAGGTAATTGCCTACCACCACCTTGATAGGCATAGCTCGCATCAACAAATCGATCACATACCACCCATTTACTGGATTGCAATGCAGGTAAGATCACATGATCAATATGTTGTGATCTGCCAGCAAACATTAATAGCAATTCGGTTTGAGGTGTAATGGGTTCATCAGTAGGGGATGTCAATAAAATACGTCTTAATTCTTCTGCAATGCGCGTACCTCCCGGCTCTCGCGTTACAATATGGGCTTGTTGATAGGTAGTGAGATAGTGCTGAATATATTGAATCGCTGTGGTTTTTCCAACACCTTCAATGCCTTCTACAGTCAGAAAAATAGTATTGGATGACAGTGCATTATTCATATTACCTATCCCCTAAGCAAGCTAACCGATAGACACTTAATTATATAGCTTAGTCAGCGCCATTTTCATAAAATAATACCGCACTAAATTCGAATTAAAATATGTAGGTCGATATTTTCTTTTTTTTGCTTGAATAATGGCTTCGCTGTGTTCTTTAAACGTGCGTGAAAATTGATGCTCACTATCTGCATCCCCTTTGGCGACAAAGTAAATATAGTCATGATGCTTAGGATGTAATGCTGCAATAATGGAGTCCATACTAGGGATGGCAATCGGCGTTGGCGGTAACCCTTTATGAAAATACGTATTATGCGGTGTGTTTCTGAGTAAGTCTTCCTTGTAAATCTTACCATCAAAACGCGCACCCACATCGTAAATGACCGTTGGGTCAATCTGCAACAACATATCTTTGCGCAAGCGATTCACAATCACACCCGCGATCCAAGCACGCTCTTGTTCAATACCTGTTTCTTTTTCTATTAATGAAGCAGCTATCAATGCATCATATGGGGTTTTATAAGGTAAGCCGGGCTCTCTTTGTTTCCATGCTTCATCTAATTTCGTTTCCATCATTCGCAACGCACGCTTTAATAAAGCAATATCAGATGAACCCTTCATAAAAAAATACGTATCGGGATAAAACCAACCCTCAGGATCTACACCAGGATGACCCAGCTTTGCCATAATGTCTGCGTTACTTAATTGGGAAGAGTGCTGCAAATCAGGATTTTTATCCATGACTCGTCTAAGATGTTTGAAACTCCAGCCAGCCACAATGGTAAATGTATGGTATACCATACCACTGCCTGTCGTAATCTGATCTAACAATCGAGGAGCAGTTACCCCCTTTGGAAATAGATATTCACCTGCTTTTAATAAATGTTGGTCATGTCGTAATGTCACTAATAAACTAAACAAATAAGGGTGTTTAATCACATTCAGTAAATATAAATCATGAATGACGTAATGAATTGAAGAACCTTCAGGAATGACGTATTTTAAACCCTGATCATCAGAAACAAGCGGAGCCCGCAAAAAAAGAATCCAACTAAGCAGAAACCATACACACAGAGCAACAATAGCAGTAGCACCTGCAATCAGCACCCTATGGTTTAAAAGAGTCATTATTCAACCAGCTTACGAAAGAGTAAGCTGCCATTCGTACCACCAAACCCAAACGAATTGGACAAAGCAACCTCTATCCGTCTTTGTTGTGCCTGATGTGGCACAAAATTCAGATCACATCCCTCGCTTGGATGATCTAAGTTAATGGTAGGCGGTGCGACTTGATCGCGAATAGCTAAAATACTAAAAATCGCCTCGACCGCGCCAGCCGCTCCTAACAAATGTCCCGTCATCGATTTGGTGGAACTGACTGCTAATTCATAGGCATGCTTGCCGAAGCTACGTTTTATTCCATTGACTTCTAGTTCATCACCTGCAGGAGTAGAGGTCGCATGTGCATTAATGTAATCGACACTGTCGGGAGAAAGCCCTGCATCAACCATTGCATTATTCATGGCTGTCGCTGCGCCTAAACCTTCAGGATGGGGTGTGGTCATATGAAATGCATCATCGCTCATACCAAATCCCGCTAATTCAGCATAAATGTGGGCACCACGACGTTTAGCATGTTCCTCGCTTTCGAGTACGATAACACCGGCTCCATCGCCCAATACAAATCCATCTCTATCTTTATCCCAAGGACGGCTTGCCTTCTCTGGTTCATCATTACGGGTTGACAAAGCGCGCATGGAGGCAAAACCAGAAATACCTAATTTGGTTGTTGCCATTTCAGCACCACCCGCCACCATCACATCTGCATCACCATAAGCAATGGTGCGTGCTGCTAATCCGATATTATGCGTACCTGTTGTACAAGCGCTCACTACAGCAATATTTGGGCCTCGCATATCATACATGATGGCCAAATTACCTGCGATCATGTTAATGAGCGCACTGGGTATAAAAAAAGGAGAAATACGTCTGGGGCCGGATTCCATTAAAATAGCATGAGACTTTTCAATCACGGAAAGGCCTCCGATACCCGATCCAATGGCAAGCCCAATTCTATGTGCATTTTCTTCAGTGACCGTTAAACCTGCATCCGCTATAGCTTGCACACCGGCTGCAATGCCAAAATGAATAAATAAATCCTTTTTACGGGCTTCTTTTTCAGACATAAGAAGCAGAGGGTCAAAGTGTTTCACCCGACTGCAAATACGGCAACTCATATCCGATGTATCAAAATGATCAATTTGGCTTACGCTACTTTTTCCCGCCAAAATAGATTGCCAGGTACTTTCTACAGTAAGACCAGATGGAGTAATCATACCGAGGCCTGTTACTACTACGCGTCGTTTATTCAAACAAGCTCCTTTATCCTAACTTGATTTTAAACAAAAGAGTCACCCGCCCATGCACAAAAAGCGTAGCGTCACTTTCACTGAAAAAAGATTGTCGCCAAAAAGCACTATTAATTTTCGGTATGCTCGCCCAAATGTGCGCTAATATAATCAATTGCTTGCTGAATTGTTGTAATTTTTTCAGCATCTTCGTCGGGAATTTCCGTTTCAAATTCTTCTTCAAGTGCCATCACTAATTCAACCGTATCCAGAGAATCCGCCCCCAAATCATCTACGAACGAAGCATCATTGCTAACTTCATCTTCTTTAACACCCAGCTGTTCCACTACGATTTTTTTAACACGTGCTTCAACAGTACTCATAACGCTTTTTCCCCTTTACGATAAAAATAAAAATAAATATCCTAGCTAAGCAGGATCTAAATAACTTGTTAGTTTAGTTAAAAAATAACAAGATTCAAGCCAAATTTGTGAATTTATTCAATGGACAATAGTGAAACACCGGTTTAATCCATATAAAGACCACCGTTGACATGCAACGTTTGGCCTGTGATGTAACCTGCCGCATTTGACGCTAAAAAAAGCGCTGCTGCAGCAATATCTTTCGTCTGACCTAATCGTTGGACTGGAACACGTTGTAATAAAGCTTGCCTTTGTTCCTCAGTCAGATTTCGAGTCATATCCGTATCAATGAAGCCGGGTGCAATAGCATTGACGGTAATATCACGCGACCCTACTTCTTGAGCAAGTGCCTTAGTAAACCCTAAAAGTCCGGCCTTTGCAGCTGCATAATTCACTTGACCCGGATTGCCTATAGAACCTACTACCGAACCAATATTAATAATTCTTCCCCAACGCGCCTTGATCATATCTCGCAAACAGGCTTTAGTAACACGATAAAGAGAACTGAGATTGGTTTCGATAACATTGTCCCATTCCTCTTCTTTCATGCGTAATAATAAATTGTCCTGTGTCACAGCTGCATTATTAACCAGGATGGATGGCATACGTCCATAATGTTTTTTAATCGATGCCATCAATGCATCAATCGAACTTGGCTCAGTGACATTTAAAACGATCCCTACCCCATTCATATTGGCTGTTTCAAATGATTTTGTTATTTTCTCTGCACCATGAGGTGTAGTCGCCGTACCAACCACGCATTTACCTTCATGCCCCAAGCCAAGCGCAATCGCATGACCTATGCCTCTTGTGGCTCCCGTTACTAAAGCAACACTATCTTCTTGTGACATAACATCAATTTCCTAGCTTTCAAAGGACATGGCTAATATTTGTTGCAAATCAGCTGCACTTGCTGTATTAAAAAACTGAATGTCTGCTGTGATTCGCTTATTCAACCCTGTTAATATTTTACCCGGGCCGCATTCCACCACCTGCGTCACACCTTGGGTAACAAAGGTTTGAATAATATCAACCCAGCGCACTGGCATCACTAATTGTCTTTTTAAACCATCCCGAATAGTTGAGGCGCTATTATACACTATTACGTCTACATTGTTCATCACAGGTATAACAGGTTGATTTAATTCTATTTTATCTAATAAAAGCGCTAATTTTTCTGCTGCAGGGGTCATTAGCGCACAATGCGATGGGACGCTGATAGCGAGTTGTTTAGCCAGTTTTGCTCCTTTCGTTTTGGCAAATTGAATAGCACGAGTGATAGCTTCTGTATTTCCAGCAATCACGACTTGTCCTGGCGAGTTATAATTAGCAGGAGCCAACACTTGATCCAGTGCTTGTTCTTGGCAAAGATCAGCTACCGCCTCATGGCTTAAGCCAACAATCGCAGCAAGCGCACCTTGGTCAGCCGGAACTGCCTCTTGCATATATTCTCCTCTAGCAGCAACTAAGCGAACACCATCTTCAAATGAAATCGCCTTCGCAGCCACCAAGGCAGTATATTCACCTAAACTATGTCCCGCTAGTACAGTTGGCTGTAACGTCGTTCTTTTTTGAATCACGTCCCAAATGGCATAAGAGGCGGTCAGCAAGGCAGGTTGTGTAAACACAGTCATATCCAGTTTATCGGCAGGACCTTCTTGCGTCAGCCTCCATAAATCATAACCCAACACATCAGATGCTCTCTTATAGATCGTATCCATCTCAGGATAAACGGCAGCAATCTCGTGTAACATTCCAACAGATTGTGACCCTTGGCCTGGAAAAACAAACCCTAACATGTTCGCCATTCTCCTCTCTTGTTTCCCCTTGATTGAACGGGGCAACTAATATTTAATTAAAGCTGATCCCCAGGCTAATCCGCCTCCAAACGATTCGAGCATCAGCCTATCTCCACGCTTAATTTTTTTTTCACGAATCGCTTTATCTAACGCTAATGGAATAGAAGCACTCGATGTATTACCTTGATCTTGTAAGGTAATCGCAACACGCTCCAGTGGTAAATTTAATTTTTTGGCCATGGCTTGTATGATACGTATATTGGCTTGATGCGGAATTAACCAGTCCACTGATGAACGATCCAAGCCATTTGCCGCTAATGTTTCATCAAATAAATCGCCTAGTCGCTTAACCGCGAGTTTAAATAATTGATTACCTGACATTTTCAAATAAAGCGCTTCTTCGACGGCGAGCGGCTTACCTAATCCGATGCCTAATGATAAAACATCTTTGTGTGTACCATCTGCATGCAAATGGGTTGATACTATACCGGGAGAGTCACTGGCTCCTAATACGACAGCGCCAGCACCATCACCAAATAGAATACACGTGCTTCGATCATTCCAATCCAATACTTTTGACATCACTTCACTGCCTATAACCAACGCATTTTTGACCGTATTGTTTCGAATAAATTGGTCTGCAACTGCCAATGCATAAATAAAACCTGCACAAGCCGCTGAATTCAAATCAAAGGCAGGGCAGCCCGCTATTTGTAAT
Source organism: Pseudomonadota bacterium (assembly GCA_021807565.1). Lineage (GTDB taxonomy): Bacteria > Pseudomonadota > Gammaproteobacteria > DSM-16500 > DSM-16500 > JAKBCU01. Next base: position 25,548 of record JAKBCU010000004.1, read on the forward strand.
CGCTGTTGCAATAAACAAGCGGTGCTGGGAAACATTTTTTCGGGTGTGGTCGTCGCAACAATGATAAGACCCACGTCACGCGCCTCAAGACCCGCATCTGCTATTGCTATTTGAGCTGCCTGTTCCGCCATGGAAAGCGCTGTTTCACCTACTGCGGCAATATGACGACGATGGATACCGGTTCGCTCAACTATCCATTGATCTGTGGTATCTACCATTTTTTCTAAATCAAAATTGGTTAATACTTTTTCAGGTAAATAACCCCCTGTACCCTTAATACAAGCATATGTCATACTCAATTAACCTTCTACTTTGCCTTGCAAAAAAATAGACTCATACGACGTAGAAGCATGAATAGCTATTTTTTATGTTTATCCCAATGGAATACTTAACTATCGTGAGCAGATAACTTCAATAATCGCTCAACTTCGGCACTGATTTTCTGAGGAATATTTTTTTCAGCCTGAACAATTGCTTTCTCAATGGCGCAAGCGAAAGCGGATGTTTTGGCCCCACCATGACTTTTAACGACAACCCCTTTTAAGCCAATAAAAATAGCTCCATTGTAACGATCGGGATCCATTCGCTTGATTAAGGATTTTAATACAGGCAAGGAAATCAATGCGGCCAATTTTGTCCATCCATTACGGTAAAATGCGTCTTTTAATAATTGACTAATTAAGATCGCCACGCCTTCCGTTGTTTTTAATGTGACATTCCCAACAAATCCATCGCAAACTACTACATCCGCATCTCCGTCGTATATTTTATCTGCTTCAATATAACCTGCATAATGAACGGCTTTTGAATGAGTAAGCAGCCGATCTGTTTGTTTTACAAGCTCATTTCCTTTATTGTCTTCGTGTCCAATATTTAACAAATACACTTGAGGCGTAGGGATAGTATCAATCGCTGAAGCCATCACAGAACCCATAACGGCAAATTGAAACAGATTATTTGGCACAGAATCGACATTGGCCCCTAAGTCTAATATGCGCACATCCCTGCCTTTTTTAGTAGGAAAACTTGAAATAATCGCCGCTCGATCAATACCAGGTAATGTCTTTAATACGAAATGTGCCGTCGCCATGAGCGCTCCTGTATTTCCTGCGCTAACACAAGCCGACGCTTTCCCTTCTTTGACCAAGTTAATAGCAATACGCATGGAAGAATTTTTCTTAGTACGCAATGCATGGGCCGGAGATTCATTCATTTCAACACACTCAGAAGCATGTTGAATCGTGAGCCTCTCTGTACGATTAGGAAACTTAGCCAACTCTTTTTCCAAGAGCTCACTATCACCTACTAAAATGAGGTGGAGCAGCGGATAGCGAGCTAATACCTGCAGGCCAGCGGGCACAACGACAGGAGGGCCATGATCGCCCCCCATCGCATCTATTGCAATGGTTACATTACTCAATGAAATTACCCTTCGTTGTTTTCTTCTTCTTCAACAACCGGATTTTTATCGATCACTTTACGACCCTTGTAATAACCCTCTGGGCTGACATGATGGCGTCTATGCACTTCACCTGTTGCAGCATCGACTGATAACGCTGGGTCGGTTAGGGCTGAATGCGCGCGACGCATACCGCGCTTGGAACGGGACTTTCGACTTTTTTGAACTGCCATACTTTAAACTCCTCACTATAATAAACACAAGCTCAGCATACTCATAATCCTAAATTCAGCAGTTAAAACCGACTGTAAAGGTCTACTGCATTGAATCTAAAAGTTTTTTTCACTTATTTTTTTCTCACCGTACAGGTGAGTACTGCCTCGAAAAAAATAAGTGAAAAAAACTTTTAGATTCAACGCATTAGCCCTTTTCGTTACGGTTTTAACCGCCGAATTTAGGATAATGCTTTCGCTGTCACATTCATCACTAATTTGAATCATTCGGTGTTGAATTGCGCTTTGAACGTAATATCTCTATCACTTTAAATGGACTTTCTTTCTCTTCCTCTATAGCCGAACCAGACTGCGCGACCCATGGCAATTTAACCTTGCAATGCGTTGTCTCATGCATTGCTACAATCGGCAGGCTCATCATTAATTCGTCTTCTATCAACTCGCTAATAGAAAGAGACCCATCACTCACAATCACTGGCTCATAAGAGCTCGGTAATGCTTCAATTTCTTTCTCTGATGTTAAAATACCCAACGCAAAATCATCCGTTACATCATATTCATAAGAACCCATACATCGCTGACATTGCAATAAAAGCTTGGTCGCAATATGGCCCTTCAGAAATTTAACCTTCTGCTCATCCACACCAAAATGGATATCAATTTCTACCACACCATCCTCTGACTGCAAACTCGAACATAACCGAGGCATATCCTTAAGGAATAAGCTACCCTGCAAATGCACTGCATTCTCAGCAAAACGAATTGGATCCACTTTTATTGGTATAGTATCTTTATGCATAGCTGCGGGATTCTATTCTCATGCTAAAAAACTGTCAATTCATAACTTAGGTTAGACAAGTAAGACATGCTGTAAGATCATGATCCAAAGGTGCCTCGACCTTGATGGAATGATTAAGAGAAGATAGAGTAAACTCGACTTGATGCGCATGCAAGAACATTCGTTTTAATCCTGCGGCACGAATTTCCTTATTAAACAAAGCATCGCCATACTTATCATCCCCGGCAATGGGGTGGTGACTGTATTGCGCATGCACTCGAATTTGGTGGGTTCTGCCAGTTAATAAGGTGGCTTCAACCCATTCGGCATGATCAAATGTCTTCAATACCCTAAACAACGTTGTAGCCGATTTGCCTTCCGTTGAGACTCTCACGAAACGTTCTCCACTACTGAGTTGATTTTTTTGAAGCGGCGCATTCACTCGCACTTCTTTTTCTTTCCAATGTCCTTTTGTCAGTAACCAGTACCTCTTTTTTATTTCACCAGAGCGAAATAACTCATGTAACTCTTTGAGAATACTTCGTTTTTTGGCTATAATTAAACAGCCTGAGGTACCCAAATCCAGTCGATGCGCCAATTCAAGATGGGGTAAATGGGGATACATGACTCGTAATGCCTCAATCACTCCCATACTCGCACCCGTTCCACCGTGCACTGGAATACCAGACGGTTTGTTAAGAATGAATAAATAATTATCCTCATATAATATTCTGTCAGCTAACAGGGCCGCTAAGGACCGGCTTGGTTTTAATGTCATCGGTTTATTATCCGGTAGCCTCAAGGGTGGCAGACGAACGCAATCACCTGCCTGCAAACGATAGCTAGGGGGTATGCGTTTTTTGTTAACCCGTACCTCACCCTTACGCAATAGTCTATAAACACGTGTCTTAGGAACACCCTTCAACCGAGTAATCAAAAAATTATCAATGCGTTGATTCACATAATCCATCGTGATGGTAATGTATTCAATAGCGGATTTGTTCATAAAAATCCTAGAGTTAGCTCTACTTCAAAAAATGTCATTCACCCAATCGATGAATATAATCGATTGATACCACCTGAAAATACTGGTATATTCGCTAACACATTGCATGGATAAAATGAACGTGTTTGGCTAAGCAATAGAGGCGCATAATAAAACGAATGAAGCGAAAAGGATAGCAGCAATAGAGTGCTATGAACACATTAAGTAACTTGCTGAACTCGTTAGAAAATAACCCTATCCGGGGTTAAAGAGTCTTGACGATGCATCTGAACGATGAATTGCAGTGTTATAAAGAAGTGAAGTAAATTGGCCTTTAGCCATTAACAAACGAGATGATAAACTAAAAATTGGCGCTCCAACACCTAAGATGAATGGGTGACTGAGTCGAGTTTTAGAGCGAAGAAATTGAATTCTGACAAGTCTGCCGTCACTAAAAAGCAGATAGTCGGTACATAGGCATGTTTAGCTGTTTTGTGATACGACCGATACCAGAGGCCCAGCGAAACCATTAGAATAAATGATACCAACTTAAGCTGATGCTGTCCTGTAAACTATCCCAGCATAAGATTGCCTGCATCGCCGCTCTAAAAACCTTTCTCATGATTCGCCACCCAAACGCCATGTTGCGACGCCGTACTGTAATATAACGAAATAATGGGTAGTTATGAAAAGAATGCTTATCAATGCAACTCACAAAAACGAAGAGTTGCGAATTGCTCTTGCCAATGGTCAAACACTGTTTGATCTGATTATTGAATCTTCCACACGAGAACAAAAACAATCGAACATCTACAAAGCCAAAATCACGCGAATTGAACCGAGTCTTGAAGCAGCTTTTGTAGATTATGGTGAAGAAAGACACGGCTTTTTGCCGCTCAAGGAAGTCGCACGTTCTTGTTTTCGAGAAAATTATGTAGACACAGGCAAACGTATCGCCATTAATGAAATTCTTGAAGAAGGCCAAGAACTCATTGTTCAGATCGACAAAGAAGAACGTGGATCAAAAGGAGCTGCGCTGACTACCTTCATTTCGTTGCCTGGTTCTTATCTCGTACTCATGCCTAATAACCCCCGTGCCGGCGGTATTTCAAGACGCATTGAAGGCGATGAACGTTCTGAATTGCGTGAAAATCTAGCTAATCTGACCCTCCCCGAAGGGATGGGCTTAATTGTCAGAACAGCCGGCAGTGGCCGAAACTTTGAAGAACTACAATGGGACTTAGATATCTTACTCAGACATTGGGAGGCGATTAAACAAGTTTCTGAAGAACGTGCAGCTCCTTTTTTAGTTTACCAAGAAAGCAATGTCGTGATTCGCGCAGTACGCGATTATCTACGCAAAGATATTGATGAGGTATTAATTGATCATCCCGATGTGTATCAGGAAATAGTCAATCACATCAAATTGGTTCGACCCAACTTTATCCATCGAGTTAAATTATATAAAGATCCAACACCGCTTTTCACTCGCTTTCAAATTGAAAGCCAAATTGAATCTGCCTTTCAGCGTGAGGTCAGACTGCCTTCAGGTGGCTCCATTGTCATTGATCATACTGAAGCATTAGTTTCAATTGATATCAACTCAGCGCGCTCCACCAAAGGCATTGATATTGAAGAAACAGCGCTATCAACCAATTTGGAAGCAGCTGATGAAATTGCCAGACAACTGCGTTTGCGAGATTTAGGCGGCTTAGTTGTGATTGATTTTATCGACATGACCCCTATCCGTAATCAACGTGAAGTGGAAGACCGTATTAAAAATGCGTTAACCATGGATCGAGCAAAAGTGCAAATTGGTAGAATTTCACGATTTGGATTACTTGAAATGTCACGCCAACGCCTACGTCCTTCATTAGGTGAATCAAGCCAGATAAGCTGTCCACGCTGCTTAGGTCAAGGCAGTATTCGCGGTATTGAGTCACTCGCATTATCCATTATTCGCATTATTGAAGAACATGCACTCAAAGAAAACACGGCTCAGGTAAGAGCTGTTCTACCGATTGAAATTGCCGCTTTTTTATTAAACGAAAAACGCCAGGCGATTATGGATATTGAAAATCGCCAACAGGTGAGCGTAATAGTTGTGCCTAATCCGCATTTTGTGACACCCCAATATGAGGTTGAGCGCATTCGTTTATCGGAGGTGCGAGACGGTGATGAAAAAGTACAAAGTTATAAACTAGCAGCCAAGTTAGAGGTGGAACCCGCTACCATAACGCCTATCCAACCACGGTTACATCAAGAACCTGCTATTAAAAACATGGTAATAGAGCAACCCACTCCACAACATGCCATGACGACAGAACAAATGGATAACCGTCATGGATTATTAAAACGTTTTATGAGTTATCTTTTTGAAAAAAAGGCATCTACTACAGAAGAAAAAACACAGGAAGTCAGAAATCCACGGCCTCGGCACCCTGTCACGTCTGCCCAACCGATGCGAAAACCTAGGCATCAACACAGTAAGAATCGTGGACGCAGACGACATCATGCAGATCGTGGTGAGCGTGGAAATGCCCATTCTCAAAAACATCTTCCTCGATCAAATGAACATTCGCATTCACACCAGCCTGTCTCACACCCGGACGAAAAACCCTCGGAACCAACCGTATCGATTGAATCTGCTCTACAGACTCAGCCCCGGCACTCTCAAACAGAAACCTCCCAGGTGATCGAAACTGCCCAACATCAACAGTTTGAATCGACCATAGAAAACCACCGCCAGGCAACGTCTGCGGAACCATCAACCTGCGCATTATCCGTGACTTCTTCAACTTCAGCAGAAAACAATACAAATAAAAAATCACGCTACCCTGCTAAACAAAGACGGCACAAGCGCTTTAAACACCGGTACAAAAAACCGAATAAGCCCACTGATACATCAGGCAATGACAATCTTCCTGTCTTACACCAAGCAGGCGAAGATTTATATAGCACTAAAAAAGATTCTGGGGATACCTAGCTGCATTGCATCAGGCACACGACCACACAAACTGTGTGCCTGATCTCATATTAAGACTATCGCTGCGTCATGTTATTCATCGCTGCCCAATCGTCTAGCTCGTGATTCAAGCAAAGCAGGAATATCATCGATAATGGGAAAGGCAAGACGATCAAATTTACAAATCAATTCTTGATTCGTTTTATCAAACAATAATTCCCCTTTACAGATAGGACATGCTAATATTTCTAATAAGTTTTTATCCATAGAATAGCCACACCTCACTTAACCAATGAAATTATTTAACTTAGATAGTGTACATCCTTCTTGGCGGTCCTGTCTCAATCGGGCTCTAAAAACACTTGACTTGCATTATCTGCAAAAACTATACAATAGCAATACTTGGTTGCCAGGCCATAATAACCTATTTAATTCATTTTCTTTACCCATGGATCAAACTCAGTATGTATTATTGGGTGAATCGCCTTATCCAAGAGCCCAATCTGCCAATGGCTACGCTTTTTGGGATGCAGCCGTACAAGAACTCTGGTCTCACACAGGGTTAAGCAAAACCGTTAATCGCGCCACCTCATTACGCAATATGATCAAAATGTTGCTTGTCGCTGAAAAAAAATTAGATCCTTTTGATACCAGTCAATCCGCCATAGCCAATATGGATAAAACCGGTTTAGTGACGACCAATGCCGATTTATTCAACAACTTGTTGAACCAAGGATTTCTACTCTTAAATGCAACCCCCGTATTACAAATTAAGACCAAACGTCAAGATGCCATGGCTTGGCGGCCATTTATGCATTACGTATTAAACGACCTACTTCGTTTTTATCCAAAGACGCAACTTATCTTATTCGGAAAATTGGCCCAGATTATTACCCAGCTGATCGATACTACTGACGTCCAAATAATACAAAGTGAACATCCCTATAATCTATCTTTCATACATAACAAACAGATTTTAGCTTTATTCCAACCCATGCATCTTCTGCGAAACACAAAATAGACCTGCTGCGAGCGGTGAATAGTGATACCAAAACTTGCTATACTTTCCTAAAATAAGTTAATGTTATGAAATAGCTTGATCAGGGATATCCTATGCGCATACTTTTAATAGAAGATGATGAATTACTAGGCGATGGTTTGAGGACGGGTCTCATACAATATGGTTATGCTGTTGATTGGCTAAAAGATGGCATCTCAGCTGACCAAGCCTTAAAAACCGAAAATTTTGATTTAGTCGTGCTCGACCTGGGATTACCGAAACTGGCTGGTATCACTGTATTACAAAATCTGCGTACGCGTGGGCAAACCATGCCCGTCTTAATTCTGACGGCCAGAGAATCGATTGATGACAGGGTCAAAGGCTTAGACAGCGGTGCTGATGACTATCTCACTAAACCCTTTGATTTAGACGAACTCTGCGCTAGGCTACGTGCTTTGCAGCGTCGTTTTTCTTCAAGAGCCGATCCTTTATTAACACACGAAAATATTATATTAGATCCTGCTGCGCATACTGTCACGTTGAATAACGAATTGATTAATGTTTCCCGACGTGAATTCGCTTTGCTGCAAAAATTGCTAGAAAATACGGGTCGAGTACTTTCAAGAGAACACTTGTCCCAATCCTTGTATGGTTGGGGTGAAGATGTCGATAGTAACGCGTTGGAAGTACATATTCACAATCTCAGAAAAAAATTCGGCCAACATTTTATTCACACGATACGCGGCATCGGTTACATGATTAATAAAGATAAAGATGAAACATGATTCGATCCATTCGACATTTTTTACTGATTAGCCTTTTAATTAGTATTACTATTGCATCTTCCATTACGGCCATTGGAAACTATGTTTTAGATAGACAAGTCGTACAACCCTATTTAGATGAGCAATTAATCAAGCTCATTACCTTTCTTGAAATTTTATCAAGTTCTTCTAACGTAGCAACAACCGAAAAACGATTGATGGGTGAATTTAATCTTTCCTCAAAAGCAAAAATGGGAGACTTACTGTATCAGGTTTGGGATGCTCAACAAAAAATTATTTTATATTCGCCAAATAGCACAACCCTTTCATTGTTCACAATGCCGCTCGGTTTTAGCGATAAATCTATCAATGGAAATCAATGGCGAGCTTATGCAAAAATGGATAGGCTTGGTAATAAAATCATAGTGGCTGAACCCTTGGAAATTCGTAACAAGTTGGCGGACGACATTGCGCACAACAATGGTTATATTTTACTGATATCCTACCCTATTTTCGGTATTTTAATTTGGATTATTGTTGGGCTTGCACTACAGTCCATCACACGTGTCACTAATGAAATTTCCAATCGTGCCTCCACTTATTTAGAACCGGTAAAAACAGACAATCTTCCCATTGAAATTAAACCACTGGTTATCGAGCTCAATCAATTATTTATCCATTTAAAATTAGCTTTTGAGCGCAACAAACGTTTTGCAAGTGATGCCGCCCATGAATTACGAACGCCTCTGGCTGCTTTAAAAACTCAAGCACAAGTTGCACTTAAATCAAATAATAAAGTGGAACAATATGATGCGCTCAAAAAAGTAGTGCAAGGAGTTGATCGCAGCTCTCATGTAGTAGCACAGCTGCTTACCTTAAGCCGATTAAGTCAAGAAGAACAATTGAATGATATAAATCCCATTGACATTCATAAATTGGCCGCAGAAATGATTGCTTACCTGGTCCCAACTGCTTTAGAAAAAAATATTGAAGTCGAACTTGCACCACCTCCACCGAAAACGATTGTATTAGGAAATGATGTCGCACTAGGCATTCTCATTCGTAATGTGGTCGACAATGCCATGCGTTATACACCACCCCATGGAGAAGTTAAGATTCTCATTTTAAATAAGAATAAGCATGTGATATTCAGAGTAGCCGATACGGGTCCTGGAATCCCTCCTGAATTACGCGAACGCGTGTTTGAACGATTTTATCGCATACCGGGTACCGCCACACAAGGCAGCGGGCTGGGCCTTGCTATAGTACACCAAATTACTGAGTTACATCATGCCACCATTGAATTAAGCACTCCTGAAAATGGAGAGGGTTTACAATTCGATGTTATTTTTCCTGCTGTTTGCAACCCGAGTTAGCGATTTATATGATTTCATCGTTCATTGACTTAGACCCTAGCAACACGACTTGGATGACACCGAACAGAAGATTATCGGCCGTTTTACTAAAACAACACCAATACTATCAAATCGAGCAGTCAGAGAATTGTTGGATCAGCTTAGATATTTTGCCCATAGCCAGTTGGATTCAGCGCCTTTGGGATGACTGGATATCACAAAGTTGGGTTGACACACCAATGGTATTAACCACGCATCAGGAAAATGCCTTATGGTTAGACCTGATCAAACAATCCCCGGAAAGCGCTTGCTTGCTCCAAGTAACCAATACGGCTAAATTAGCTAAATCAGCCTGGAGTTTATTAAAACAATGGCGAGTAAAAATCACCGATCCTGAACTCGCTTTAACCGATGACGGACGCTCATTTCAAACCTGGGCAAAACAATTTGACCTATTATGCAAAAAACAACATTGGGTAGACACTCAAAGTGTAGCGGATTTGATCGCCGAGCAAATTCAAAAAAAAAATATTCTCCCCCCTCAAAATATTGTATTAGTCGGTTTCAATGAACTATCACCACAATATCAATATCTCTTTTCTCAATGTGAGGCAATGGGCTCTTGCATTCATCATCGACATTCAACCACAAGCGCATCGTCAATAAAAAAAATAGCCATGCCTGATGATGAAACTGAACTTCGCACCATGGCACGTTGGGCAAAATCATTGTATGATCAGGCACAAGAAAAAAAACCTTTTTTAATTGGTTGCGTTATTCCTCAACTAGAAAGCATACGCTACACGGTGTTACAGATTTTTTCGGATGTGTTTTCAGAAAAAAATAAGTTACATTCTGATATCACCAGCCTGCCTTTTAATATTTCTGCAGGTCAGAGCTTAGCAACCTTTCCCTGTATTTATGCTGCACTGGAATTGTTAGCGTTGCATACAGGGCACATATATATCGATACCTTGAGCAGTATATTACGCTCTCCCTTCTTAGGTGATGCCGAAAAAGAACAATTAAAAAGAGCACACTTTGATAACAAAATTCATCATGCCAATAAACATGTCGTTACAGTATCCCATTTAATAGACCCTCATGATTCTTATGCCTTATCTCATACTTGCCCTGCGCTTTTTAAACGTTTTAAAAAATATGCGGGTTATCTTGCTAATCTGCAAGAGTATGCTTCACCTCGTGAATGGGTAACGCATTTTATGACATTATTGGATATCTTAGGATGGCCTGGAGAAAGAAGCCTAAACAGCATTGAATATCAGGCCACACAGCGCTGGCTCACGTTACTGCATGAATTCTCCGGTTTTGATTTTTGTTTTGAAAGAATGAATATAAAAACTGCGATCGACTATTTAGTTCAGATAACAAAGGATACTATTTTTCAACCGCAAACACCTGAGGCGCCCATACAGATTCTGGGGGTACTTGAAGCCGCAGGATTACCTTTTGATTATTTATGGGTGACACAATTAGAAGATAGTCAATGGCCTACTCCGCCTAAACCAAACCCCCTATTACCACAGCGCTTACAAAAAACTTTACAAATGCCTCATGCAACACCAGAAAGAGAGCTTTTGTATTATAAAAAGTTAATTGAACAATTACAGTGCTCTGTCAAAAATGTTATTTTTAGCTACCCCATGCAACGCGGTGATACAGAGTTAAGACCTAGCTCACTCATCCATCACGTAGAAGAAATTGACTTGAACCAACTGCCGCTCAGTCAATATACCAGTGTTGCTGAAATTATTTTTCAACACCAATCCCTTGATCTATTTGAAGATAAAAAAGCTTCTCCGGTCACGCATATTGAAAAAATTCGAGGCGGCACCACTATTTTAAAATTACAAGCAATCTGCCCTTTTAAGGCATTTGCTGAATTGCGCTTATATGCAAATGAGCCCGATCCAGTCACCTTAGGTATAAAAACTCAAGATCGCGGCACCCTTGTCCATCAAGCGATGGAATTCTTTTGGAAACAAATTAAAGACTCTAACCGCTTAGCTGCACTCTCATCTGACGAGTTAGACGAAATCATTCATACTGCCGCTTTTACAGCGATTGAGTTAAAGCGTTTCAGTAAAATGTTTCAACAGCGTTATAAGATGCTTGAATTAGAAAGACTCAAAAGAGTCTTAAAACAGTGGATGGAGATAGAGTTACTCAGGCCCTCTTTTAAAGTCATTTTCACTGAATATGAAAAAAAAATCTCTATTGGGAACATACCAATTATCTTACGAATCGATCGAATAGATGAACTAGAAGACGGGCAACAAATGATTATCGACTACAAAACGGGCAAACATAATGACATAACCCATTGGTTTAGTGATAGACCAAGTGAACCTCAACTTCCCTTATATTGTATTGCTAGCGATGAGGAAATACATGCCATCAGTTACGCACAAATTCATCCTGATGAGATGCGTTTAAAAGGCATTAGCAGAGATGATATTGGTATTCACTCAATCAAATCATTAACAGAATACGCTGGCAGAGATCATCTCGCATGGAGCGATCAAGTAGCACATTGGCAAACCGTATTGAGCAAATTAGGCGATGATTTTTTGCAAGGTATCGCCACGGTGGATCCAAAAAATGGAAACGAAACCTGCCGATTATGTCATTTATCTTTACTTTGCCGCATTCGTGAGAAAACCGCATGAATACAGTGATTCATGACCAAGCAGAACGAGATCAAGCACTGAATCCTACCCAATCTTTTATTGTGCAAGCTCCTGCTGGCTCTGGAAAAACAGAACTATTAACTCAGCGAGTATTAATCTTGCTTGCAGAGGTCAAACAACCTGAAGAAATCTTAGCGATTACTTTTACTAAAAAATCAGCCGCTGAAATGAAAGCTCGTATTATCAATGCCTTAACATTGGCGCAAAAAGGCATTCAGCCCATCTCTGCTCATACTGAGAAAACATTTCAACTAGCCCAACGAGTATTAAAACAAAATGATCGCTATCAATGGAATTTGCTAGACAACCCAAATCGCCTTAGAATACAAACCATTGATTCGTTTAATAGCAGCTTAACTAAACATCTACCGTTACTATCTCACTTTGGTGCGCCTCCCAGTATTGCTGAAGATGCCGTCTCGCTGTATCGTCAAGCCATTTATGAATTTTTGACTCACTTAGAAGAAGATCATGCTTGGTCAGAAGCTATTGCAACCTTATTACTCCATTTAGATAACGATTTGAATAAAGTAGCTGAATTACTCATGACGTTATTGGCAAAACGTGATCAATGGCTACCTCATATCACTCCTAATCTATATAACCCATTCTTGCGTTCTGAATTAGAAGATAATTTGCGTCTGCTGACTCAAGATATATTAAGTACCATCAATCAAACCTTTCCAAAAAAGCATCTTGAAGAATTACTTGTTTTGTTACAAATCGCATCGAATCATCTTTTGAAAGAAAATACACCCTCTTTCATATCTTATCATGCTGCCGTACCAGAGAATATGATTGAAAAAAAACAATTTTGGTTGAGCGTTTCAAATCTATTACTAACAAGTCAGCATGAATGGCGAAAACGTATTGATAAAACCATGGGATTTCCCGCTTCAAGTTGTAAAGATAAACAGACTAAATTACAGCTAATGGATGAAAAAAATCGTATGATAGACTTACTGACCGAATTGAGTCAGTATGAAAGGTTTAGGGCCGCATTAATTGAACTACGCCTTGCGCCTGCTCTCCATTACTCGGAACAACAATGGAAAACACTAGAAGCACTCCACCAAGTACTCTGTGTTGCTGTAGCACAACTGAAGGTTGTTTTTCAGCAAACAGGTAAAATGGATTATATCGAAAATGCTCAAGCCGGTTTGATGGCATTGGGTACGATGGATGATCCAACGGATCTCACCTTAGCGTTAGATTATCAAATAAAACATATTTTAATAGATGAGTTTCAAGACACATCAAATAGTCAATATCGTTTAATCGAAAAACTCATCTTAGGATGGGAGGCGAACGATGGGCGCACTTTATTTTTGGTAGGCGATCCCATGCAGTCTATTTATCGATTTCGAGAGGCCGAAGTAGGATTATTTATTCGTGCAAAACAAATAGGGATAGCGCATTTACCATTAATTCCTTTAACCTTATCTGTCAATTTTCGTTCTTCTAAAACAATAGTCGATTGGGTAAATACCTCTTTTAAAAAAATATTTCCATCGTTTGATGATATGAGCTCGGGAGCTGTGTCTTATAGCCCTAGTATCCCCAATCGCCTCATGGCAAATGAAAATAGCCAGGTAAAACTATATCCATTTTTAACCCATGAAGCAGATCAACAAGCTAATACAATAGTAGACATTATCCTACACCAAAAAAAAACGGCCCCCCATAAAAAAACGGCCATTTTGGTGAGATCCAGAACTCACTTAACTGAAATCATGAGCACACTGAAAAAAGCTCACATTGTCTATAGAGCAATTGATATTGATCCGCTCACTAATCGACAAATTATTCAAGATCTCATCTCTCTCACTCGAGCTTTACTGCGCCCCGCTGACAGAGTGGCATGGCTAGCCGTATTACGTGCGCCCTGGTGCGGATTGACATTAGATGATTTACTGGTTGTTTCCGGTGATCAAAACGTCATGATGTTAGAATCACTAACCTCCCTTCATGTCACTCAACGTCTCAGCGAAAATGGACAAAAGAAGCTAGCACGAATTTTTCCAATCATTCAGAAAAGCATGAATGAACGTCGTCGTTCCTCTTTACGCTACTGGATTGAGTCAACCTGGTTTTTATTAGGAGGTCCTGCTACCGCTCTCGATTTAGGAGACTTACAAGATGCTTCCGCTTATTTTGAATTATTGGATCAGTTGGATCAAGGAGGTGATTTACCTTCTATCAGTGCATTGAATGAGCATGTCAACAAACTCTATGCTGCAGCAAACTACCAAGCAGATGATACGTTACAAATTATGACGATTCATAACGCAAAAGGACTAGAATTTGATACGGTGATTTTACCTCATTTAGAGCGTAAAAGTTTATCCGATGACAAACAATTATTATTGTGGATGGAACGCACACAACAGAATGAAAAAACCGCTCTTATTTTAGCTCCCACTCAGGCAATTGGTCAGGATAATGATTCAACTTATGACTACATTAAAAGACAACTCACTATTAAAAGTGGCTTTGAGAGTCAACGTTTATTATACGTAGCCGCTACTCGAGCTAAAAATGAATTGCATATTCTTTTTAATATCGAAAAAACTCATGATCAATGTGTCAAGCCTACAGCGAATAGCTTACTAAAAATGATGTGGCCTGCTGTTAAAACCGATTGTGACAAAATGGTCTGCGATACTATTTCAGATCCTATTAATACAGAAACTCTATTGCCTGCCAAAACTATTTCTTGTGATTTACTAAAATGTTTGCCTGTGAATTGGCACAACCCTATCAGTGAATTTCCTTTGGATACATCCATTACATTTCATAATAAAAAAGGGGGGTTTTTACTTCCAGAT
>JAKBCU010000056.1 GCA_021807565.1 Pseudomonadota bacterium
TTGGAATGATGTGTACAACTCTATTTTATAAGACTCATAAAGACACTGGATGCCAGCTAAAATCATGCTGGCATGACAGAAATAGCATTGAGCTTATCCGGAATTCGCGTTAATAAGATTTGCCATTCCTCCTGGGTAATGGGTGTAATAGAAAGCCGGTTACCTTTCCGAGCCAGAGGCATGTTTTGTAAAGCCGGGTGTTGTTTGATTTCCTGTAGCGTGATGATACGAGGAAATTTTTTTAAAAAATGAACATCTACGGTATACCAGCGAGGATTGTCAGAGGTGGCTTTGGGGTCATAATAGGCAGATGCCGGGTTTCTAGCACTTAGGTCAGGGTAAGCTGTTTTAACAATTTCCATTATGCCAACGATACCCGGTGGTGTGCAGTTAGAATGATAAAAAAACGCTTGGTCGCCTAATTGTATTTGATCTCGCAGCAGATTACGTACTTGATAATTGCGTATACCATCCCAAGGTTCTGTTTGCTTGGGTGTTTGCATCAGATGATCAATGCTAAATGTCTCGGGTTCAGATTTAAATAACCAATAGTTCATATCAGCCTGTGACAGGTGGGATGTATCCCGCGCGTGAGGGTTGGCGCGGGATATTATAGTTTGTTTTACCGTTTCATGGAATCAAAGAATTCCTCATTTGTTTTAGTTGCTTTTAAGCGATCCAGGATGAATTCAATGGCTGTAATTTCATCCATAGGATGTAGTAATTTGCGTAAAATCCACATTTTTTGGATTTCTTCTTGGCTAGCCAGTAATTCTTCTCGACGCGTACCGGATTTATTAATGTTGATAGCTGGGTAAATACGGCGTTCAGCAATCAGGCGGCCAAGGTGGATTTCCATATTGCCCGTTCCTTTAAATTCTTCGTAGATGACGTCGTCCATTTTAGAACCGGTTTCGATGAGCGCTGTAGCAATAATGGTTAAGCTGCCGCCTTCTTCAATGTTTCGTGCAGCACCAAAAAAGCGTTTGGGACGTTGCAACGCATTAGCGTCGACCCCACCGGTTAATACTTTGCCAGAAGCGGGCACCACGGTATTGTAAGCTCTTGCTAATCGGGTAATTGAGTCTAATAAAATAACGACATCGCGTTTATGCTCGACAAGGCGTTTTGCTTTCTCAATCACCATTTCAGCCACTTGTACATGTCGATTGGCAGGTTCGTCGAAGGTGCTGGCTATCACTTCTCCTCGCACGGAACGTGTCATTTCAGTCACTTCTTCCGGACGTTCATCGATTAACAGTACCATTAAGTAACATTCGGGATGATTTTGTGCAATAGAGTGCGCAATATTTTGTAGCATCATGGTCTTACCCGCTTTAGGCGGGGATACAATCAAGCCACGTTGGCCTTTTCCGATGGGAGCGGCAAGATCAATGATGCGGGCTGTGATATCTTCGGTGCTGCCATTTCCGCATTCCATTTTAAGGCGTTCATTTGCAAATAATGGCGTGAGATTTTCGAATAGGACTTTGTTTTTGGCATTTTCAGGCGCATCAAAATTAATGTGATCCACTTTTAAAAGAGCAAAATAACGTTCACCTTCTTTAGGGGGCCGGATTTTTCCTGAAATGGTGTCACCTGTGCGCAGATTAAAACGGCGAATTTGACTGGGCGATACATAAATATCATCGGGTCCTGCGAGATAAGAGCCTTCTGCGGAACGTAAAAATCCAAATCCATCTTGTAGGATTTCTAATACGCCATCGCCGTAAATATCTTCGCCCCGTTTAGCATGGGCCTTTAAAATAGCAAAGATGATATCTTGCTTACGCGATCTTGCCATGTTTTCTAAGCCGTATTCATCGGAGAGTTGAATCAGTTCGGCTGCGCTTTTTTTCTTAAGTTCGGTGAGATTCATAATGATGTTATGCCCATGGTGAAGTAAGGTTGATAGTGACGGGTTGGTTAATTGCTGTGCTCATTTGCTTAAAAATCCTAAACATGTTTGGAGGTGGCTATGGATGAAACGACTTAACAGGAGAGGTGGCAAGATTTTCCCACTGAAGAACATCTTACTAGGACAAATGCCGACTCAACGTTAATTTTATTTAATCATAGCGTGAATTAATCGATAGGCTCTAAAACGAGGTTATCCCTTAAGGCACTAAAATAACACTAATTTAAGTGAATATCTAGCTCATTTTTCTTAGACCATCAGAAACTACCCATTTTGTGATGGTCCAACGAGACCCTGGCAAGATGGGACATGATTTCTTGCAGGCGATAGAGCGCTCTTCAACCGCAATCCTGTGATGGTTAAATATGGCTATCAATAAATCCCATCAAGTCTTTCTTAGAGATTAACCCCACTTGAGTGGCTTTGACTTGGCCATCCTTAAATAGGATTAAGGTCGGGATGCCGCGCACGCCAAATTTAGGGGGAGTCGCAGGGTTCACGTCTACATCGAGTTTGGCTATCTTTATTTTACCTGTATAGTGTGTCGCAATTTCCTCTAAAATGGGCGCAATGGCTTTGCAAGGACCGCACCAAGGTGCCCAGAAATCGACGAGTACGGGTGTGTTGGAGGCAATGACTTCTGTTTCAAATGTGTTATCGCTGATACTGATTGTCTGATGACTCATAAAAAATTACCTTAAAAATAAAATTGGAATAAAAAACGATAGTTGTCTGTTGATAGATGATAGTAGTCAATCATCATTAGCTTTTGCAAGCTTTAGTTGTGCACGCGTACGGCGGGGTTCTTTGACAAAGCACAGCAATAAGCCACCTACCATAAAAAAAATTAAAATGGTGGCAATGCCAGCGCGTTGGCTATGAAAATATAAGGTCGTAATACCTAATAGCCAGGGGCCAGTAAAAGCCGCCACTCTCCCTGAGAATGCATAGAATCCAAACATTTCTGTGGATTTTCCGACGGGAGATAATCTAGCCATCAATGTCCGGCTGGCAGCTTGTACTGGCCCAAAAAACAGACTAATGGTTAAGCCAAAAAGCCAAAAATAAAAAGCCGTTTTGGTCAGTAAAATACCGATTCCAAATAAGAATAAACATCCCAGGGAAAATACGATCATGCATTTTGAACCAAAATAATCATCTGCCCAAGCAAAGCAGATAGCACCTATTCCAGCGCTTAAATTCATACAAATGCCAAATAAAATGACTTCAGCGAGCGTCATATGAAATGTGCCCGCCGCATAAATACCACCAAAAGCCAATAAGGTATTGATGCCATCGGCGTAAATCAAATGGGCAATCAGGTAAAGGGATAAATTTTTTTCTTGGGGCAAGGATTTTAGCGTCGATAACAAATCGGTTAGGCCGACGGAAATGGCTTGGCGGAGAGGCAATTGATTGCGCGGTGTATCGGGGATGAATAAAAAAAGAGGCAATGAAAACAAGGCAAACCAAATGGCAGTGAAAGGGCCGCAAATTCGCACTTCTTCGGCGGTGATTGTGTTGATCCAGGCGGGAGGGACTTTAATGAAACCAAATAAAACAATGGATAAGGCAGCAATGCCGCCCCAATAACCCAATCCCCAAGCCCATCCCGAGATTCTTCCAAGATAGGTAGCTGGAGCAATATGGGGGAGAAAAGAGTTATAGAAAACAATAGCCATTTCTGCACTAATAGTGCCAATGACAACACAAGTTAACATGAGAGGCACGCTGGATGTGCCAGGGTAGACGTACCATAATGAAGCACTTGCCATGACGCAGATCAGAGTAAAGAGGAATAACCAACGTTTATGCCCTCCACTATGGTCTGCAATTGAACCAAAAAATGGACTGAGTATAGCGATCAGGAGACTGGCGACGGCCATGGCTCGAGACCATTGATACGTACCCATGATTTCATTAGCGGCGACTTTCCTTGTAAAATAGGTCGCAAAAATAAAGGTGATGACAATAATGGGAAACGCTGAGCAAGCGAGGTCATACAAACACCATGCCCAAATTTTTCTTTTTTGATGGAGCATCAATAGTGCAATCCTGTGGTTGTGTTTATTCGTTAATGGCTTGTTGATTAAGAAGGTCAAAAATCGGTTCATCGCAATGAGCAGCGATGGCATGACGTACCTCATTTTTGAGACGAATGATTTCTTGCCAATCATGATGCAGCGGTTTTATCGGCGGGAGACATCGCACAGTGATTTTTCTTGGCCACATCAACCATTCCCCATCACGTAAGATGTAGCGGGTTCCTTGTAAGGCAATCGGGCAAATCGGCACTCCCGTTTGGACAGCAATTTTAAAAGCACCTGATTTAAAAGTACGTAATCCAACGCCATATTGGAATGTGCCTTCGGGAAAAATGGAAATGGATGCGTCTGAATTGAGTAATGCCACCATCTGTTCTGTATCTTTTATCCCTTGATAGGAATCAAAACGATTCACGGGAATATAGCCGAGTTTTTTCATAAAAACGCGTGTTACCCAGTTTGACATGAGTTCTGATTTACCCGCGAGGCGAGTGCCTAAGGGTAACAAGGCTACCATGAGTAAGCCATCGATATAACTTGCATGATTTGACGCATAGACTACAGGTTGCGTTGCAGATAAATTTTCTTTTCCGATGAGCTTAATCGGACATAATGCCAATACAAAGAGTAATCGTGCCCACCCTTTCGTGATGATGGCGGCGATTTTTCGTGGTAATAGCCACACACCTAGCCAAACGGGAATGAGTGATACGAGTATGACGGAGTCGACGTACAAGGTATACACACATTTTGCTAACGTCAGTAAGCTTTGTTTTGTTTTTTCGGCAGTAAAACGTAAACCGAGTTTGATTGACTGTAACCAAATAGGAATTCCCTTGGGGGACAGTTTGCCAGCTAAATAGGCTGTCTTGCAGGCAACGCGTTGTAATTTACCGCTAGACGTTTTGGGAACGGTGCGAGGTGCGGCTAATATCACGTGATCTGGCATGACATCGAGTATTGTATTGATTTTTGCGGTAATTTGTTCGATCAACTGTTGTCTGGCGTTTTTATTTTTTTCTGCTGTCTCTGCCACAATCACCAGTTTTTCCGTGCCTCGCTGAGCATCTGTGATGCCAAATGCGATAATGCAACCTTTGCGAATACCCGGTATGCTCGCCGTGATATCTTCTATTTCAGGCGGGTGAAGATTACGACCCGCTTTGATAATGATATCTTTTTTGCGGCCTGTAATAAATAATTCACCATCCGCTAAATAGCCTAAATCACCCGTATCCCACCAACCTTGGTGATAAATGGCTTGTGTGGCTTCAGTATTGCCATAATAACCTTGCATGCTCGATGGACCTTGAAACTGTATCGATCCTACCTGTCGTTCGGGCAAGGCGACTTGATGGTCGTTCACAATTCGAATGTGATGATCCGGAATAGCGACGCCACAAGACACAAATTGTACGACGTCTTTTTCATCGGCATGCTGTGCGGCGATGGCTAACTTTTTTTCTTCAAAGGATTTTCTTTCAATCGTATCTATTCTAGGGAGTCGATTTAACGGAGATGTTGAAACGGCGACGGTGGATTCTGCCAAACCATACACAGGAAAAGCGGCTTTAGGATTAAAACCATACGGTGCAAATGTTTTGGTAAACTGGGTGAGTGTTCTGGGTTGTATTGCCTCAGCGCCATTCACGGCTAAACGCCAGCTACTTAAATCTAATCCTTCAATCGATTCGGGAGTGATTTTTGTGATACATAATTCATAAGCAAAATTAGGGCCGCCCGAAATGGTACCCTGATGATGATGAATTGCCCATAACCATTTTGCCGGGCGATTGAGAAACGTTAAGGGTGACATGAGTACCAATGGAACGCCATGATATAAACTGCCAAGCCACATCCCAATCAATCCTAAATCATGATAAAGCGGTGCCCAACTGACAGCGACATCTGTCGAGCAGACTTGGATGGCTTTCCCATAAGAACGGATATTGGAGAGTAAATTCTGATGACTTAGTAAAACGCCTTTTGGCGAGCTCGTACTGCCAGAGGTATATTGAATCAGCGCTGCATCCTTCGACATGACAGGAAAAATATCAATTTTTTCATTATGTTGCAATAAAGACTGAACCGTAGTGACCTCTTTTAAGCTAGGAATAAACGCACGTAACAAATGGCTTAATGTTTCTGCTTCTTTGAAGGTCACCAACAGGCGCGCTTCTGCATTACGCAAAATAACCGCCTCGTGTTTGGCATAGGCTTCCAGTTGATGAGCGCGAAAGGGTGGATAAATGGGCACAGGAACACAGCCTGCCAGTAATATGCCAAAAAAAGTATAAAAAAACCCAATTTGAGTGGGTTGCATAATGGCCACGGTATCATGGGGTTTTAAGCCGCGTTTTTTGAGTTCACAAGCAACACGTAATGCATGATCCAGTAAGGCCCCATACGTCAGGGTTTCTTCATGGCCGTGTTCATCTTGCAGATAAATATGGATGCGATTGGGTTCACTCAATGCGTGCGCTACTAACACATCAATTAAGGTTTTTGCGTTATCCGGAATAATAGCGGTTTGCGTAGGGTTGACAGACAGTTGTGGTCTGGAAAAAGAGGTGCCTGCCGGTGCGCCTTTCTCAACCGTACTCATCAGCTCCTCTATGGAATTGACTTCTCCCAATGCATTGTCAGGTAATTCAATGTGTAATTGGTTTTCTATGCGCTGGAATAATTCTGCTTTGGCAATGCTGTCAATACCTAATTGTTGTAACGAATCGGATAGGTGTAAGGCACGCATCCGATATTCTGGATTTGATTCGGTCAAAAAGGCTTGTATCAGTTGAAACACATTTTGTTCAATAGGGGGGTGTTGTTCTATCATAACATTCCTTGTCGCTTAACAGGGGCGGTAGAGAGTGGGTCATATTCATCGCATAGCGGGTAAAACGTTTTTTAAGTGTGTGCGAGAGATTTAAACCTACCATTCCCAATTGGCGCGCTATTTTGATTAAGAAAAAATCCATAGAAAAAAGTTGAGTGAGCGAGTGTGACAAAGCCATACCGGATGTTTTGGATGCAGGTATAGATAAGTGTACATTCTGTAATGATAATGGCTGAGCGGATTGGTTTTGTAGAGCGGCAACGAGTACAGCGATTTCATGAAAAGCGATATTTAATCCTTGGGCCGCAATAGGGTGTAGCGTATGCGCCGCATTGCCAATGAGCATCACTCGATGATCGATTTGCTGTTTTGCTTTAATTTGTTTCAAGAGATAGGTATAACGTTGCGCAATGTGTTGTAATCGACCCAGGCGATAACCAAATTGAGCTTGTAATTGCTTAAGAAAGACGGCATCAGGTAACGCCATCAATGCAGCGATCGTATCCGATTGATCTGTCCAGATGGTTGCAACGCGTTGCCCGGTTAAGGGCAGCATGGCAATAGCGCCCGACGAGTGAAATCGTTCATAAGCAATGTGTTGGTGATCACGCGACAACTGGGTGATTGTCACTAAAGCACGTTGTTGATAATCCACGGTTTCAGTTTGAATATGTAACAAATCGCGCACAGTAGAATACGTTCCATCTGCTGCGATCACGATATGACTGCGAATGGGTTTGCCAGAGGACAGCGTTAAGACCACATCCGATTCGGTTTGAGTCAGATCTGTTACGCTTGTCTCGGGATAGGTTGTGATGTGAGAAAGCAGATTGACTTGTTGCGACAAAGCATCAGCGATATGGCAGGCTGGTAGCACATAACCTAAGGTAGGAAGTTCCACTTCAGCTGCAGTCAAACGAGTACTGCCAAAATGATAGCGATGCGAAACATGAACCTCATGAATGGCAGCAGCGTGTGCGCGCAGTGCCGGCCAGACACCTATATTTTTTAACAAACAATAGCTGTTATGATTGAGTGCAATCAAACGATGATCCATTGTTGTATTTTTTGGTGCGGCATCAATTAAGGCGATGCGAAAAGGTGAGTCATGTAGCGCAGCCGCCAAGGCTCCTCCTACCATGCCCCCACCAATAATTGCTATATCATAAGTCATTATTGGGCCATCAAACCTTCAATCTCTTTTATTTTTTTAGGCAACCGTTTTGTTAATACATCATGTCCTGTTTCGGTAACCAATATGTCATCTTCAATACGAATGCCGATATTATGCCAACGTTTTGGTATACCGGGTATATCACGCGACAGATAAATACCTGGTTCAACGGTTAATACCATGCCGGGTTCCAATGTACGCCATTTATCTAACGCTTTATAGCGACCCACATCATGCACATCTAATCCTAACCAGTGGCCTGAGTGATGCATATAAAACGGGAAATAGGCGCGCTCTTCAATCAGTGTTGCCAATTTGCCTTTCAATAGACCTAACTCGATCAACCCTTGCGTCATGATTTTTACCATGGCTTGCTGTGCGGCTATCCAAGATGCGCCGGGTTTAATGGTGTGAATGCCTGCTTCTTGTGCCGCTAAAACAATGTCATACACTGCGCGTTGATCTGCTGAAAAGGTGCCGTTTGCCGGAAAGGTGCGTGTAATATCCGACGCATAATATTGATATTCGCAGCCTGCATCAATGAGTACCAGATCCTGATTTTGAATGACTTGATTATTATTGTGGTAATGCAAGATACACGTATTGGCACCACTGCCAACAATGGAATGATAGGCAGTAAAGCGCGCGCCTTGTCGTTGAAATTCATGCGATAGCTCTGCATCGAGTTGGTATTCGTTCATTCCTGGTTTGCAAAACTGCATGGCACGAATGTGCGCATCCACGGAAATTTCTGCTGCTTTACGCATTAAAGCAATTTCAGCAGAGCTTTTGATTAAACGCATTTCGTGGATCGTGTGAGAGGGATCGACAATCGCCAGTGGTGATTCTGATCCGCGACGAACTCTACCGCGTAACGTATTGAGGCTATCCATTAATACAGCATCAAATGATTTATTCAAACCTAATGCGTAATGAATGCATTCGTGATCTTCTAGTATTTCAGGTAACCGAGTTGCTAACGCTTCGATAGGATAGGCTTCATCCGCACCAAAGTGTTTACATGCACCTTCTTGTCCGGCACGGAACCCATCCCAAATTTCTCTTTCGCGATCGCGCGTTCGATTAAATAAGATAAATTTCTCGTTTTTTTTATGAGGAAGCAGGATAGCGACGGCGTCAGGCTCTTCAAAGCCGGTTAAATAATAAAAATCACTTTGTTGGCGGTAAAAATAAGCACAATCATTATTGCGGATGGCGATGGGAGCAGCGACTAATATGACAATACCATTCGACCCGATTTTTTGAATGAGTTGCTTACGTCGTTTGGCGAATTCCGTCATTTTTATCATGATGCTTCCCTCCACAGAAAAGCAGCATCTTAGCAAGAATATGAAATGGGTGAAAGAGTGGGAATTAGGATATAGGCCAAGTTAAAATTGACTCAATTTCCTTATAGGAGTTATATTATTATTCAGTTTAAAACTAAATCCGAATGATTACAAAGGAACAATTAGCATGGGATGGGGACAAATTAAAGAAAGCGGGAAAGAGTTTTTTCTTGACGTGCATGCCGTTTCAGACAATTTTTTGGGCGAGCATGATTGGCGTTGGATAAAAGCAGAACCGCCGGAGGAAAAAGAGGGACAAGACATTCCCCTGAGCCGATGGGGAAGATTTCAGAATGAAATGATGGATGGTGCTCGTTTTTATTCCAATGACAGTCAGTGGTCAGATCGTGTTTGCTTAGGTGTCGCGGCTGCAATCTATACGTTACCGTATTTAGCTGTTCGTTTGCCTTATGAAGGGGTATTGAATGCGTTTGAATATGGTTCTTCAAGAATCACCGGGAAAGCCGTCTCACTTTTCCATCCTGAAGGACGTAAAACCAATGCCAAAGTGATTGGTGCTCCTGTGGCAATACCCTTGATCGCTACCATGGTTGGAATGGAGGGTGGATTCAGACTCGCGGGTTTCACCGAATACGGCGGCGATATTATCACGGCATCGCATATGCGCTCTAGCCAAGTGCTGAGCCGGTATTTTGGTGATCATTACACAGATGAAGAGATTAAAGCCCAGGAAAAGAAAC
>JAKBCU010000057.1 GCA_021807565.1 Pseudomonadota bacterium
ATGCAAGAGACTAACGTCCAACTCAGAAAGAGGGGTTATCTCTCGTTTTGGGTAGAAGCGTTCTTTCTAGCCTATCCCTATTGTTTCATTCGTCCATATTTGTTCATTTGCAACAGCAATCACTGGATGAGAAATAATATCTTTTCCACCATAAATTAAGCTATTTGGAGATCTTGAATCTGGACTACTCTGCTTTGCCTTAGGCACAACAGAAGGAGCGCTTAAGTCATTAGTTGCCGCAAAGCTGGTCATGCTGACTAGTAACGTAGCAGCTAGCAAACCTACTCGGTTCTTCATTATTCAGTTCCCTCGCTGGGTGGTTGATAAATTTAAGACATTATACTAAAAAAAAAACCACAAGACAAAAAAATATACGGTCTATTAGGGCTTGTTGCGTAATGACTAAATAGTGGCATTCTTCAGTCTTAAAGAGGGCTGAGTTGCATTTTTTTAAAAATAACTTCTATTTCTACTAATCAATGGACCTATTCTATGCAATTATTTTTAATGGGACATCCCTTGGAGAGTGGGTATTCAATGATGCTTAACCATTAGAATTCGTGTAACATTAAGACCCGTTTGTCGATTATGTTGAGCCTGGAATGAGCTGGTTTATCAACCTTTCTTTATTGCATCGTAATCAACGTTACCGCTATTTATATATAGGCCAATTTGTTTCTTTTTTTGGCACAATGATGACTAGCGTGACATTGCCCTATCAAATTTATCATATGACTCGATCAACCTTGATGGTAGGTCTATTGAGTTTTGCCCAGTTAGTGCCTCTTATTTTCACTGCGTTATTAGGAGGTGTGCTTGCCGATCGCCATCATCGTAGGACTTTATTATTGATTGCTGAGTGTTTTATGGCGATAGGTTGTTTATTGCTGGCCCTCAATGCATCAGTTACTACACCTTCTATTTGGGTGATTTTTCTAGTTTCAGCCAGTATGTCGGCTTTAAATGGGTTACATCGTCCTGCATTAGATAGTATGACCCAGCAACTCGTAGAGAAAAAAGATTTTTATTTAGTCAGTGCGCTAGCTACTTTCAAATTTAGTATGAGTATGATAGCGGGGCCAGCAATAGCTGGCTTGATTATTTCTCATTTTGGTATTGTGATTACATTTTTAGTAGATTTTTCTACTTTTTTTGTCTCACTAGGCGCTTTGTTATTAATCACAGCTATTCCTAAGCCGCACCGGGTTCGTGATGAATCGACCTGGGCTTCATTAATGCAAGGATTTTATTATGCCAAATCAAAGCAAGCATTATTGGGTACGTATTTTGTTGATTTTATCGCGATGATTTTTGGTATGCCAATGGCTTTATTTCCTGCCATTGCTGATAAGCATGGTGGCGTAAAAGTCTTAGGTATGCTCTATGCTGCACCTGCAGTGGGTGCATTGATCATCTCGCTTTTCAGCGCCTGGACGCAACGGGTGATATACCATGGGCTTGCTGTTGCGGTAGCAGCTATGCTATGGGGAGTTGCCATTATTTTTTTTGGTTTGTCGACCAACCTATGGGTTGCTTTATTTTTCTTAGCCCTTGCCGGTGCGTTTGATGCAGTGAGCAGTATATTCCGCCAAGTCATTTGGAATGACACTGTTCTTAATGAATATCGGGGCCGTTTGTCAGGTATTGAAATGCTAAGTTATTTAAGTGGCCCAAAATTAGGTGACACAGAAGCGGGTATGGTGGCAGCCGCTTTTGGGGTGACGGCATCGGTTGTATCAGGTGGGGTATTATGCGTGATCGGTGTTGCAATATGTTGTTATTTTTTACCTAAATTTATGTATTATAAAGTGATTTACTAAATGACTATCTTGGACATTCCATCAGGATGATAGACTTATGTCAATTTATTTTAAAACCATTATCTTATTAATTTTCTCAAATATTTTCATGACGTTTGCATGGTATGCCCATTTAAAATACCTGAATAATAAAGCACTCTGGATAGCCATTTTAGCGAGCTGGGGAATTGCATTTTTTGAATATATATTTCAGGTACCCGCTAATCGAATGGGTTTTAATAGTCACATCATTAGCTTGGCACAATTAAAAATTCTTCAAGAAGTGATAACGTTATTGATTTTTGTCCCTTATGCGGTGTTATATATGCGCCAACCTGTTTCATGGAATTTTTTAGGCGCTGGTATTTGTTTAATTGGCGCAGTTTTTTTTATTTTTCGTTAGGCGTGTGAATGGATGGAGTGAAACTGATCGCCTTGACTCGCATCCTTGCCACAAAGGGGTTAAACATATATTAAGAAGTAAGCTATGAAAATACTCACACTATTCAATTCGATACGGCTAATCATTAGTTTATTGGGTGTTATCGCTATGATGACGAGTTGTACCACTATTGGTCAGCTTGCCAACGCATCTGAAAAAAATAAACATCAAGGACAAGCCTTGGCCCGGCACAACAAGTTTAGGGTGCGTCATCATGCGCCCAACTTGGTTTGGGACAACACGTTAGCCGATTATGCAGAGCGTCACGCGCAACATTGTCAATTCAAACATTCTTCTTCACCTTATGGTGAAAATTTAGCTGCCGGTTATATGTCTATGACAGCAGCCATCAATGCGTGGTATGCAGAGCATATAGCTTATTCGTATGCACATCCGGGTTTTTCTATGGCAACTGGGCACTTTACTCAACTCGTCTGGAAAAGCACTAAAAAACTAGGGTGTGGTTACGCTCAATGCCATGACAAACGAGGGACACCTTGGAAATTCTGGGTTTGTGAATACAGTCCTGCTGGAAATATCCTTGGCAAATTCAAGGCCAATGTATTGCCTGAGTCACATCAGTAGGCGGGGTGGAGTGAGAAGGTGAATAACTCGTGGCCATCTCCGAAGTTTCCAGGTAAAATGAGCTTTTTTAAAGCGATTTTAATCTTATATGCCAATTTCCCATCTCTTATTAGCTGTTTTAGTGGCAGTCATTTGGGGTATTAATTTTCTCTTTGTGAAGCTCAGTTTAGAGGAAATGCCGCCTTTGTTGTTATGCGCCACGCGCTTTTTCCTGGCAAGTGTGCCCGCTATTTTCTTTGTTAAATTACCCAATGCGCCATTTAGAATGGTTGCTTTATATGGGCTAGTGATGTTCGCATTGCAGTTCGGTCTGCTTTTTATCGGCATGTATGCTGGTATGACGCCAGGCATGGCATCATTGATTATGCAGGTACAAATCTTTTTTAGTATCTTTTTTGCAGCAATATTTTTGGGAGAAATCCCCTGTATTTGGCAAATAACGGGTGCTTTGGTTTCATTTGCCGGTATTGGTATCGTTGCTATGCATTTTGATCAACATGTTTCATTGATTGGTTTTGTATTTATTCTTGCCGCGGCAGCGACCTGGGGTGTGGGTAATCTCATTACGAAAAAACTTCAAAGGGTCAATATGATGGCTTTGGTTGTCTGGGGGAGTTTGGTGGCTTGTTTACCTATGCTAATACTATCTCTTTTGTATGAAGGTACACAGGGTATTGTCATGGCATATCATCAGATAAGTTGGTTGGGTGTATCAGCAATACTCTATATAGTCTATGTTTCAACATGGGTGGGTTATGGCGTATGGAATTGGTTAGTGAGTCGTTATCCTGTTAATAGGGTAGTGCCATTTACTTTGTTAGTTCCTGTGGTTGGATTGTTAAGTTCAATTATTGTGTTAGGGGAACCTTTGCAAGTATGGAAGCTCATCGCGGGTTTACTCGTTGTAGGTGGCCTGGGTATCAATTTATTAGGAATGCATCTTTTTACCAAAAAAATGGAGGTAGAAGTTTATTAGGATCCTACTCTATGTTAATTTTATCATTTATTTTTAGTGAATTAATGGGTTTAATCAAGGAAGGGATTATTATGTTAGGAAAAAAATCATTCGTTTTATTATCTACTCTTGGGCTTGCCGTCAGTTCCATGACCTCTTATGCAGATAAGGCATCAACAAGCAGTCATAGTTTTGAAATTACAACTCCTGAAGTAAGACATGTTGTGGAATATAGCGTGGCACTCATTGGCTTAAAACCAGCAGCAACTAATTTAAACTATGTTATTTATAATAAAGAATTACCGGTTCAGTCACCCACTTGGATTGAAAAAGAAATTGATACCCAAATGACTGCTGCATTTGAGTTAGGTATTAAATATCATTTTTCGGCAGGACGGTATGTGAGCTTAGATTGGACCCATTTAAATAGCTCTAGCGATAATGCTATTTCTGCGCCAAATGCCTCGTATTTTCTTGGCCCAGATTATGAAATCGGCCCAGATGGGATTGAGATTCGTCATGCAGTTGGATCAGCTCAATTCAAATACGACGTGATTAACCTAAATGCCGGACAAGCGCTTGATTTTGGTCAGCATGTTGAAACACGGTTTTTCATGGGATTAAGCAATGGCTATTTACGTGAACAAGTGAATGCAACCTATTCTGGGGTAACTATAATAACAACACCGGGACATTTCGGACCTTTCAGTACTAAACAAAAAGTGACAGCCAACTTTACAGGTATTGGTCCACGTTTTGGTTTTGATGCCAGCTACCTCACAGATCGCGGGTTTGTCTTTTTTGGCGAAGCGGCAGCATCTGCTTTAATCGGTTCTAATTATTCCAAAACAGCTTACATCAGCTCATCACAAGAGTTATTGGATCTCTATGGCCAAACAGTGAATTATCAAACAATTAAAGATCAACATGTGACACAAGTGATTCCTGGATTTGATGGGAAGTTAGGCGTAAGCTATGAGCATCTTTTTAGCCATGATGTATTATTGACGCTATCTGCGGGTTATCAAGCAGCAGTTTATATCAATGCGATTAGCCAATATATACCAGCTAGCTTAGTCAGCAATGAGCCCATGCAGACGGGCGGTATTTTCGTGGACACAATGAGCCATACCTTAAGCAATTACAGCGTACAAGGACCCTTTTTAAAAGCAATCTTACATTGCTAAGAAAATCGAACTACCGCAATCAACGATTCAAAATGAAACGTATTCGGTGAAGGAAGAAAAAATGAAAACGTATGAATGGATTATCTTTGATGCAGATGACACACTTTTTCATTTTGATGCTTTTCAAGGATTGCGGTTGATGTTTTCACGATTTGGCGTTCATTTTACTGAAAAAGAATATCAAGAGTATCAAGTAATCAATAAATTGCTTTGGGTTCATTACCAACGAGGTGATATCACAGCGAAACAATTGCAACAACAGCGTTTTCTGTCCTGGGCGACTCAGTTGCAGGTATTACCTCAAGATTTAAACCGAGCATTTTTGGCAACCATGGTCGAGATTTCTTCGCCGCTTGAGGGCGTAACTCGTTTACTTTCCGCTTTAAAAGGGAAGGTAAAATTGGGCATTATCACAAATGGTTTTACTGAATTGCAACGAGCTCGCCTGGAACGACTCGGATTACAAGATCATTTTGATTTTTTAGTCGTTTCAGAAGAAGTCGGCGTCGCTAAACCACATCAGGGTATTTTTGATCACGCATTAGCGATAATGGGGAATCCCGCTAAAGAAGGAGTATTGATGGTAGGCGATAATCCAGAGTCGGATATTCTTGGCGGGATAAATGCGGGTTTAGATACTTGTTGGTTTAATGTAGATAATAAACCCGTACCGGAAGGTATCATGCCTCATTATCAAGTTTCCTCTGTTGAAGAATTAGAGCAGTTGTTGGCTAACCAATGAGATAGCTATTTTTATGTTGTGACAGACCCTTATCTACGAAAAGAGTGTTCGAGCGGATTCTGGATGATGACAACCTGACTGATGTTATCTGCAATTTTAATTAATGACCTTGCGTTCAAACGGGGTTTAAAAAAACCTAATTGAAAAGCCAAATGCCTCGAATAACTGGGACGATATTGTGTATTGAAATCTTCTAATTTTTTCAAAATATCCGTTTTAAAGACGACTCCAATATCTTTAAATTTAGCAATAGCGAGTTCAATATCGGTTAAGGTATTCACAGGGTCATTTTGAATATCTTTTAGTAATCCATGTAGGCTGCTTAGGGCTGTTTTAACTAAATTTAATTTCATGTCACGATAGGAAGCTGTGCTGCTTAAGTAATGTTTTTCTTCTTTCTCCAGTTCGGCGATGCTATTAGAAATGTTTTTTGCGAATTGATTGAATACGATTGCTTTAGTAAGCATAGCTTGAAACGTGTGATATTGAGATTTAGATTGAGATACATATTTTTCTGCTTGTGACATAGCATGATTAATGCCGGGTATATGGGATAATTCAGTGGAGACAAGTTTAATCCGATCAGTCAATTGGTTTAAGCATTTTTCTACTGTTACAATAGCGTTATAAAAGGTTTGACAAAAGCCCTCTATACCGAGTTGAGACTGGGATAATCTTTCTGCCATAGCCAGTGCTGCTTCAAGTTCCTTAGCAGGTTTTGTTACTATACGGATAGCAGCTTGTTGTTTTGCTGCAGCAATCCGTTGCTGTTCTTGCGTAAAAGCTTGATACTCTAGCAAATCAAGATCATATGCTACTAAAGTCTTACCATATTTATCATCGTATTGTTTGAGTGTTTCAGCGAATACCCAATTTTTATCGGGATCTTGGATAGATTTTTCTGTTTTAGTGATACGCAATTTTTGTTGCTCGATGTGAAGTTGCTTTAACAAGGGTGGTACGACTTGACTATCGATGTGATGATGCAGCGAGTTTTGCCATAACGCATCCATTTTAGTCAATAGCGCTGCCATTGCTATTAAAACAGTTTTATTATTTTCTTGATCTGCAGCAAAGAAAAATCGGGTCGTATAGTTTTTTAACATAGAAGAAAGTTGATTAAGCGTATCGGTTTGATGTATTTTGTCCGTTATTAAAGGTAGACATTGTTTCTGAAGATCGGGTAACGCATCAGCTATTAGGCGAATAAAATTTCTTGTCAGCCCATCAAGCCACGGCATTGCAAATACACCAGGCTTAGAGAGTGAAGTATAATAGGAAAAATCCTCGTCATATATTCTTTTTCCATTTTTATGAGTGAGCTTGTTACCGGCCATTTGTAATAGCTTCCACTCCGATTGATAAATGGCTTCTTCTAAATGACCCTCACTATGCAGTAGCATTAACTCCGCTTGACGTTCTTGATAAGCTTGATGTAATTGTGTGAGTAATGAATCATGTGAGGGTGGTTGTTCTATTACAACAAATTCCATATCCTTTTGCTCAGTATTGTCGCAAACTTTTTCTTTTGTTTTAGGAGCAAGCTCAGGGACTCCTAGAATATCATAATAATGACGCTCATATTTCTTTCTATGTTGTTGAGGTATCTTTTTTTCGATGGCAGGTGTTGTTTTCAGAAAACGGTTGTTGGAAGATTCTGAAGAGGTTTTGCCCTGATCCATTTTATTACATTCTAGATGTGTTGAAAAAGCCATGTGTTTCCTCGCTGACGATTCAATGTATCTTTTTATACCAGACTGGCTTGGATCGATTGCTCACCATCAGGTACCCCTTTCTTCACCAGAATCAAACAGTAGAGTCAGTGACGTTATACTGATGTAGAAATCAGTAAAGCATTTGCATAGTTATTGCCAGTATTAAGTGTGTTGACCACTTGATCATTTTGTTTGTCTAAATGACCTTGACCTAAATAGAAAAAGCGATAACCAATTTCTAAGGGCAAACGTGCAATAATATTATTCAATTTTATACCTATACCTGCGGTGGCACTCCAGACCACATTAGTTTCTCCTGAAAAAATGGTGTCGGGCAGCGTGACGCCGTCTAGTGAATGTTCATGAAAGTAGCGAGTCTTAATGATATTGGGTCCCATGCCAAGATCAAGCGTAATGTTAAAGCGACTATTGTTAGTATAGAGTAGGGTTTTGATCGCTGCATAGATGGGATAATTTGTTAAAGAGTATCGATAAGAAAGATTCGTGAATAGCCCTTCTTGGATCACATAGCCTTCAACTGAGGTATGAGCCAGATAAAAAGCATTTAACCCGTACATCATATTAAACCAACTTTTATCCATTGCTCGCACATAGTAGCCTAGCCCCAATAAAGCATTTTTTCCATAATCGTGTGTTACTGTAAAACGGTCGCCAATTAGCCCTGTAATGCCAATTTGTTGAGCATTTCCCTGGGAGGCACTAAATGCACCGGCTTGAAAAACAAAGGTGGCATTTTTAGGGTTAAATCGAGAAAACCGAGACGTTGGATCGGGTGCTATGTTTGTATCGGTTTTAGCTAGAGAGGTTGTTGTCATGATGTTATGGTTTTGGGTTGGCTCGGCTTGGGCTACTTGGCTTATCAGCACAAGGCTTAGTGTGACCAAGAGGTTGCTTATCTTTGTGCTGCTGTTTAAAATCATGGATTCCTTTCCTTATCAACTCTTTCAACTATAGTCGCGAATCTTTATTAAAAAAGCAACTTAGAGTTGTGTCACTTCGTCATCATTGCTATTTATACCTGATGCTAAGTCATTTATTAGGATGCACAGACTAGGCGGAATAATGAATCGCAGGTTGGCATAGCGCCGGAGGACCAAGTATTCGAAACATACTGGACAGGATGCCCGTCTGTGAAGCGACGCCAATTGCCCCACGTGTTTGTGCCGGGATTATCATTCTGTGATGCGTCCCAGTTGCTGATCCCGCTTGACCCGTTACTGGATACACTGCCGTTTGTCCAATCTTGGCAAGTCGAAAGGTACAGAGCCCAATTGGTCGATGAAGCCGGATTGACATTGGAATAAGCCCAAGCAACGATGTTTGCATTGTCATTGGATGCTGTTTTAATACTCTGGATGCCACTCCAAAATTCATTTCCTGAGGCGACGCTTTGTTCAGTTTGGAGTTCTGTTTGGTCTCCATTCGGTTGCGGAAATACCAAATTTTCATTGGTCATCAGGAGAGGTGAGGTGCTACCATCGGGGTTGTAATATTGTGTATTGGCCAGCAGCGGCCAATCTAAGGCTGATTGTCCTCCGCAATTACCATTCGAGTCGCAAGGGTATCGGTTGGAAGCTACGAGAACCGCTCTGAAGGGTAGGGTGCTAATGCGGGTATTTCCACTCGCTTGCGCCACATCCGTGCAGTCGGCATCAGCGCCACTCACGCCTCCAAAATTACCAGTATGCGAAGTTGAGGTAATGAAAATATAATGTGATGTTGTGCTGTTTGTTGTTTTTATAATGGCTGGGGTGCTAGAGCTGGCTGGAAAAATACAACGATTTTCGATGAGTTGCGTACAACCTGACGTAATAGTAGATCCTGGTGTCGTTAACTCTATTCCCATAGCGGGGTAGGAATGATTTTCTGTGGGAGTGATGGTTCAGGTCAAGCCTCCGGTTGTGGAAAAAGTTTGTCCTGACAGTTTAGAGGTTCCATTGAGCCATATTTTTCCTTCAACTGTGCCAGGCGCACCATTACTGGTAACGCTAAAAAGAGCGCCTGAAGTAGAGGCTGCAGGAACAAGTAAAGAATGCGTATCGGGAGAAGCGGTGGCAGTTTCTGCTAACATCTGCCCGTTACAACAAAACAACAAAACCAAAGCCCAGCGTACCAAACTATGATGACCCATTCACTATCCTTAAATGACGATGCAGGTTTCCTAACCCATTCAATTTGTTCAATGCTCATTTCACTCTGTCTTCGCTGAAAAGTATGACGTTCCATTTAGTCAACGTCAAGGAGTTTGGTGGAAGCATCTCCTTTTTACCCAACCAAATGCACGCTCAATAACCCAGCGTTGCCCTACCATTTTTTGTTGCATAGAGGTCTCTTTTTTGATTCACTGTTTGTCGGTTGTTGCTGTTTATCAGGGTGACCTATAATCCTAAATTCAGCAGTTAAAACCGACTGTAAAGGTCTACTGCATTGAATCTA
Organism: Pseudomonadota bacterium; assembly: GCA_021807565.1. Lineage (GTDB taxonomy): Bacteria > Pseudomonadota > Gammaproteobacteria > DSM-16500 > DSM-16500 > JAKBCU01. The sequence continues at coordinate 9,883 of JAKBCU010000057.1, forward strand.
AAAATTTTTTTCACTTATTTTTTTCTCACCGTACAGGTGAGTACTGTCTCGTAAAAAATAAGTGAAAAAAACTTCT
>JAKBCU010000058.1 GCA_021807565.1 Pseudomonadota bacterium
TCATGATAAAAAACCAAAATTAGATATTGATTCATCTAATATGGCACTGGATGCCAGCTAAAAGCATGCTGGCATGACAGGAATAGCATTGAGCTTATCCGGAATTCGCGTTTAAAGAATGTGCGATTGGAATCTCCATTAAAAGCTTTGTTCTCTTTCAATTCATTCAAAAGGTTCTGATACACGCTTAACGGAAGGTGGTTTTTTTGTGTTGCAATATAGCGGTAAAAAGCGGCAATGAAGTCATCTATGTTCGTCTTTTCATTTATTTCTTTTATGAAGTCATCTAACGATTTGATGTCTGATTCTATTTTCATCTCTGGAACAACAAAAGCATAGTCTGGTGGCGCGTTTAAAAAATCCACGCGATCCAAACAAACCCATTGTGCAGCCCTGTCCTGAACCGGGCACTTTTGCATGAACTCGAGTAATTTGTTTAAGACAACTGATGGATCATCAGTGTTCTTCACGCTTAAGCTATTGATGGGGCCGATCGTTAATCCCATCCCATTTTCACCCGTAGTGAGCTCCGCGAAAACGCGTTTGAATTGGTCGAATAATACTGCACTTTTCGCACTTTCATTATTACGTATTAGCGCGTTCCACCAGCTCCGTTGTCCTGGTGGTAATGCCTCTACTTCTGATGTGATGTCTCTACCATCGCTAGAGGAGAAAGCGTTGGGTTGACCTGTTGCTGCCCCGGTGTTACTAGCTGCCTTATAAGGAGTTGGGTCGGGCTGAGGGCCACCAACATAGATGACGGAAACACCTGCTTTATTATCAGTTGAGCTATTCATTAATAAGTCCTACTCATTCCACACAATAAGTTTAGACAATAATTTTGCTTTTTTATTAAAATAGGCTTAATTTAGATTCAATGAATAGGTTGGCCAACTGTTCGAGTAGTATGTCACTTTTCAGATTAAACGTTAGTAAAATCAATCGATTATCAACACCTGTAAGTCCCTTGAACCGCTTCTTCTTCCTGAAGCGAAAAAAAAGATAATGACAGTTAAGATGGCTATCACGGCAAAGTCGACACCAAACGGTATCTTATTGATTCCACCACCAAATGTGCCCAAATAAGAAATGACGGTTAAGCTGATAAAATAAGGGATGACCCACCACGATGTACGCCATTGACTTAGCCAGAGATTATTTTTTTCTCGATAACAATACAATGCAAAGCAAATTAGGCCAATACACAACGTAATCATCATGCGGTACACCGTTTGCCAACCCGTCCAAAAAATCAATAGATTACAAATATATAAAGCCAGTAAGGCGATAGTATTGGCATAGGGCAGTCTAAAAGGACGATGTTGCGTTGGATGTGTTTTACGTAAGCCGACGAGCGCGATGGGCCCAATGATATAAGAGACAATAAAACAAGAAATGATAAAGCTCACCAATTTTTGCCAACCTGGAAAGGGTAAAAATAACACTATCCCTACACAATAATTTAAGGCGATGCTTCGCGCTGGCACGCCTCTTGTATTTAATTTTTTGAGCGCTGCTGGAAAAAAGCCAATTTCACTCAGACCATAACCGATCCGCGCTGTGGAGGCTGTAAACACATAACCCGTGCCAAAGGGAGAAATCAATGCATCGGCATAAACAATCATCACAAACCAACCCAAACCCAACATCGTCATGATGCCAGAAAAAGGTCCGGTATCGCCAACAAAATGCAGTTTGTTCCATCCTGCCGCAAAGCTATCAGGTGAACTGGCCCCTACAAAAGCCATTTGTAACAAAGCATATAAGACAGTGCAAAAAATCATGGAACCGATCAACGCAAAGGGAATACTACGTTGAGGATTTTTGGTTTCAGCCGCCAATTGCAAGACAGTATTTGAGCCGATGAATGAATAAATTACTCCTCCCAAAGGCAGGGCGGCAAAGACACCATGCCAGCCGAATGGCAAAAAACCACCGCTCGCTGTTGCATGAAAAGGATGAATCGAAAAATGCTTCCCCAGTAATAACACAATGGTTAATAGAGGGACAATCAATTTGATTGCAGTAATCAAGCTATTGGAGCGACTAAAAAAAAGTGCGCCATAGTAGTTTAAGATGCACATGATCAACATGATGATTGCTGAAACACCTATTCCTAGTGTTGTTAAGACAGTGGTACCTTCTACTTTTTTCATTAACCCAGGAAGATAGTTTGCGGTGTATTGAACCAAACCTAGCGTTTCCACAGGCGCAACGGCAACACTCGAGACCCAAATCATCCATCCCATTAAAAAACCGACTAAGGGGCCTTGGCTATATTGTGCAAACTGAATCATCCCACCGGCGACCGGAAAGGCACTACCCAACTCGGCAAAGGTTAAGGCAATGATGATCATTAAAATGCCACCAATCACCCAGGATAACAGAGCAGCAGGACCTGCAATTTGTGCGGCATAAAGAGAGCCAAACAGCCAGCCTGAGCCAATCACGCTGCTAATGCCAACAAATAAAAGTCCAAATGGACTAATCACTCGTTGAAATGTCATCATTTCACCTTGATTGAGTAGAAGTTAAAAAAAAATGTATACATTAAAACTACAAAAGATGAAAGAAATTTATACCTTATCGCAGAGACTATAGGCTCACTACAGTTTTCACTGCCAATTATCCTAAGAGAAATTCTGCTTTTCCGAAGTGTAAAAGCAATATGGAATGATGAGTTAGAGCAATTGACAAAAAGTTTTATTAGACCTGGCTTGCGCCATAGAGGCATGAGACTGATTTTTAACGGGTTGGAAAAAAGTCAAACCCACTTGAGGAAGTGGCTGCTGGCAATGCGGTTTTTCATCAAGAGGATTATTTTTAATGGCAGGCAATACGCTGGCATATTGCTGAGAAAGGGCGTGTATTGAATCACACAATAATGGAATGTTATCTGAAAATCGTTGATTCAGTTCGGCTATATTATCTAACGTTATTTTTCTGTCGTGACGTTTGTTAATGACAAACAGTATTTGCTCGTCAAGCAGTTGAAAAGCATTCGTTGCTGCTTCTTCTTTATTTTCTCTTAAAAAGGCTATGTTGTTTTCACAGCGTGTGTGTAACAGGACTAATTGCTGATAGTGCTCAGTAAATTGTTTAATGATACTTGATATTGTGTTTCGACAATGGGTGGCATCGATTATTCCTCTTAACGCATGACTATCTATTATCCTGATAAACTCATGGATGGCTTCTGGTCTATTCTGAATTCGATTGATTAATCCATGCAGGGTTTGCTCAAGTATTTCTAAGGTATTTTCTTGATTGGTGAGGGCTAATTTTTTTAATATCTCATAGCCTTCAAGTCCCAGTTTATGGGCAAACTTTACAGAATGGGTAGAGATGTCTTTTTGTTTGTTTAAACGAAAATCTAAGTCAAGCGCATCAAAAAGCGCAATGGCTTCGGGAAGCGATATTCTATCAGTTTTAGTTTTCGCGGTCATGGATGATATAATATGCTTAATATGTGCTTTTTGAGTGGAAGATAATTCCGTTTTAATATGCATAAAAAGAGAATCATATTCTGGATAAGTATAGGTTCTGTCATCCAGTGTAATGTTTCTGGCAATTGCGCCCCACAGCAGACGTAAAATCAACCCTAATGAAAAGATATCTGATGTACAATCAATTGAAGAGTATAGGTTTGACATCGCAGGGATGACTTCAGGTGCTACATAGAGTAATGATCCAATATTATGTGCTTTGTCATCATTTTCTATGGTTCGGCTTAATCCGAAATCAACGATATGGGCATGAAAGTCCCTGTCGATGATAATGTTTTCCAGTTTAATATCACGGTGAATAATGGATTGTTCATGCAATTCCTGTAACGCTCTCAATAATTGAATAGAGAGTGTCAATCTGTTTTCTGTCGATACAGGTTCTCTTTTGGTAAAATCCTCTTTTAAGACTGAAAATAAATCTCGATCTTCGAATTGGCGCATCACTATAAATGACCATAAGCAATTTTTTGAGAGAATCATTTTTTTGCAATGATGTTCTGGCAAAAGATGTAATATAGCGACTTCATTTTTCCAACCTTTAAACAGCGTATTGTGACTATATCCGAATCTGCCCGTTTGTGCCTTAATAATGCGTTTTTTTCCCGTTTTATAGAGTAAAGAAGCATTCTTAATGGTTAGGGTGCCTTCTTCACGATATATCTTAGAGAATCCACCCTCCGCTAAACTGTCTTGACTCAAAATGCTGTAGCGGGAATGATGCTCGCTCACTATTGTTCCATCAGGCAGAGTTTGTTTATAGCGGTGAATAACAGTATGCGTTAGTTTTAAATACTGTGGCACTCCTTGCTGAGCACTGATCGGGTAAGTTTGATTGGAAAAAAAAACAGAGTTATTTTGTTCGCGTTGTGATTTGAAGAAATCCATTAAAAGAGGCATGTGATTCGGTTTTAGCTGAGTAGGGTTAATCGTTATGATAGTCCTATTTTGCATATTGAATATCCATATAATAGGGTAGGGTAGGATGAAGTTGTAAGCCTGCTTTACTCAAGAGATAATCCGTTCATCGTACCCGTATTTTAGCAGTAACTCCAGTTGTTCTACGCTCCTATGGTGCTTTTGGATGAGTTAAATCGTGCTTAAGATTTTGTTAATATTGCATCCGTATACTAAATTTGCTAGGTAGAAAAAAAAGGATAGGATTTGTTCGATCATCAAGCTCACAACGAGGGTGGGTAAAGCGATATGACAACTAATAGGCAAGTTGTAGTTGGGAATGATGCTTCCTCTGAGGGTTATGAAAAGCAGGATGATGCCGTTCTTGTTCATCTCAGTGAGATTGATGAAACGCAGGTATTAGTGCCTTCCCCTTCAAAAAAGCGTGATCTTTCTAGACCATCAAAACCGGTGGGTAGGTTTCTTAATTTCATAGGACATTTTAACTCAACTCGTTTTTTCGTTGGGCGTTTAAACTCGCTGCTGTCGTATACAACAGACTATGCGCTTCCCGGCCTGATTAAGACTTTTTCGAATTTTGGTTTTATCGCAAATGCTGTCGAACTGACAATGGATGTGGGTGATATTCTGTATGCTGGGTTTGCTAACAAAGACCCTGAGCTGAGTTTCTTTGGTGCGATGGCCCAGGCTTTTACGCAAGATGATCGCCGCTATCGTATGTATAATGCAGCATTCTGGTTTTTTATTAATCTTGCAGCCATTCTTGCAACGAATGGCGCTACTCTGATTTTGAACATCGTTAGTATGTCAGCGTCAGGCCCCGACATCTTACATGATTGCTATGTGGGCTACAAACACTACCAAAAGGAAAGTGCTGAGTACGCTAACTTAGCAGACACGCCTGAAAACGCAGCGAAACGGGCAGCGCACCAAGCGGCAATGGTTGATATTCGTTCCAAGGTTCTTTACAACATGTTCTTGATCGGTGTCAGTTTGGTTGCGATGGGACTTGTCATGTTTCCACCCACCTCCATTTGCGTATTGATCGGTCTAAGTTTAGCACTGGTTCCCAGTGTGTTGGGTGGATTTTGCAAAGGAGCAAGTACCTCCTTTTATGCTCAACTCAAGGAGAACTATGCTGCTTATAAAGAGGCGAAAAAAGGGTATCATGAAGCGTTGGAAGAGCAGGCTAGACTGAAGATGGCTGTCGGCGCCGCCTATTGTAATACATCTGAACAGATTAAAATACAAGATCAAATCAAAGCGAATGAAGCAACATTATCAGATTGCGCCAATAAAATGGCGACTGCTTGTCATCATGTTCTGCGCAATACCGCTATTTTCGTCCTCGGTCTGGTTGCTCTTGGTCTTGTGTTGTTTCCTCCCACTTCATGGTGTGTATTTGCAGGCTTGGCGATAGGTGCAGCGGTTGGGATGTTTGCTAAATATTCAAAACCACCACAGAAGACACTCGATGAGAGCGCTGAGGACAATCTTTACCAAGGCCATGATGGCTATTATCCTGATAGAGTTCGGTTAGCAGCGGAGCACTCTCCAACGCAACAAGTTAGCTTGATGAATACGTTTGTGGGTAAGGATAATCAGGTTGGGGCCGTCAGTTATCGAAATCAACCAGTACTTCCCTCAGCGCCTGTCCCGATTCCCGGTAGCACGGACTCAAAGCCACAGGATCGGTTAATCGGAGTGAAACCCTATTCAGAAGGCCTTCAGCAAACACTCTTTGCTTCACCGGTAGTAGTCCCCCAGGAGCCAGAGGTTTCTGTTCCTGAGGTTCCCTTTTTGATGAGTATATAACACATGTTAGGTGAGTATAGCGGTGCAACACCTACATTCAATGTGTGGTAATATCCTATTTTCATTAAGATGGATGGTGAAGAGGGGAGAGATTGATAATGAAACTATCTACGTTATTGACGAATGCATGCCATATCGCCATCGACTCATCGGTGTGGGTGGATAATTTGACGCTGGATAGTCGTTTAGTCAAGCCTGGTAGTGTATTTTTTGCTTGTCAGGGAACAAAAGAAGACGGTAGAACTTATATCTCACAAGCCATCGCTCAAGGTGCATCCGCTATTTTACTTGAAGGAGAAGCTGTGTCTGTCAGCAATGAGGGTACTATCCCTTTCATTACCCTACCTCATTTATCGCAAAAAGTGAGTGCCATTGCGGGCTATTTCTACGGATCATTGAACTCAGATTTGTTATTAACTGGAGTGACAGGTACCAGTGGCAAAACCTCATGTGCTTATTTTATTGCATCACTTTGGCAACTATTAGGCGTGCCCTGTGGATTCATTGGTACACTAGGAACGGGAGTATTTGGCCATTTACAACCGAGTGTATTAACGACACCAGATGCTGTGACACTACAACAAATGCTGGCAGCATTGCAAACGAAGGTAAAAACAGCAGTCATGGAAGTATCTTCACACAGTTTAGATCAACATCGAGTTAAAGCACTCAGATTTACAATGGGCATTTTTACCAACTTATCCCGAGATCACTTAGATTATCATGGCCAGATGGAACAGTATGGTGCGGCCAAAAAGCGCTTATTCGAACAGACAGATCAAGCCATTATTAATGCAGATGATGCATTTGGATTACGTTTAATCACCGCCATTTCCTCCAAGCAACCGTGTTTGACTTACAGTACCCAACAAAAACAAGCCGATGTGGTAGCCAATCAGATTCGATTAACGGATTCAGGGTTATCAGCGCATCTCATCACGCCCTGGGGTGAAGGAGACTTGCATGCTGCCTTATTAGGCGAATTTAATCTCAGTAATCTATTAGCAGCACTCAGTGCCTTGTGTTTAATGGGGCAGCCGCTTGCTGATGTGTTAGCGGCTATCCGTCACTTGCAAGCGGTTCCTGGAAGAATGCAGGTATTAGGCGGGCAGGAAAAACCCTTGATTATCATCGATTATGCGCATAAACCCGATGCGCTTGAAAAAGTATTAATTGCATTGCGTGCGCATTGTCAAGGACAATTGGTTTGCGTATTTGGTTGTGGTGGCGAGAGAGATAAAGGTAAACGTCCCATCATGGCTGCGATTGCTGAGAAATATTCAGATCGTGTGGTTGTGACGAATGACAATCCTAGACATGAAGATCCGAACGCCATTATTGACGATATTTTGAAAGGATTTCATCAAAAAGAGCGTGTCATTATTCAGCAGGATCGTTCTAAAGCCATTCAAGACGTTATACAATATGCCTCAGCTGGAGATTGTATCTTGATTGCTGGCAAAGGTGCTGAAACCTATCAACTCATAGGCGATATAAAATATCCCTATAGCGATATGAATCAAGTCAAACAATTGCTTGGATGAAATCGATCCTATTTTTAACAGGAGTGGCTGATGCTGGTATGGTTAAGTGAGTTACTCGCAAAACAATTCCATTTTTTTCACGTTGTCCAATATCTCACGTTACGTGCTATTTTGGCGACCATTACGGCATTAACAGTGAGTTTATTGGTTGGACCTTGGATGATTCGTCGTTTAAGCCGTCACCATGTAGGACAAGTTGTCAGAAACGATGGTCCCAAAAGTCACTTTTCGAAAGCAGGAACCCCCACCATGGGCGGTGCATTAGTGTTGTTTTCCATTACATTGAGTACGCTATTGTGGAGCGACTTGAACAATCGTTATGTTTGGCTAATGTTAATGGTCATGTTGGGTTTTGGTGCCATTGGTTGGTGGGATGATTATTTAAAGTTGTTTTTGAAGCACAGTCGTGGTTTGTCCGCCCGCCGAAAATATGTTCTTCAATCTGTCATTGGATTAGGTGCTGCTTGTTATCTTTATTTTACGGCAACCACACCCGCTGAAATCGATTTAATTTTTCCATTTTTTAAAAATGCCGTGCTTCCTTTGGGCCCGTTTTTTATCGTATTAACGTATTTTGTGATAGTGGGTTCAAGTAATGCGGTCAATTTGACTGATGGCCTCGATGGTCTCGCTATTTTACCAGCAGTCATTGTGGCTGCGGCATTGGGTGTGTTTGCCTATGCGAGTGGTAATGTTCTGTTTGCATCGTATCTGGCTATCCCATTTGTGCATGGCGCCGGCGAAATGGTCATCTTTTGTGGTGCTTTTGTGGGCGCTGGTTTGGGTTTTTTATGGTTTAACACTTATCCAGCACAAGTATTTATGGGTGATATTGGTGCCTTATCATTAGGTGCGGCATTAGGTCTGGCCGCTGTTATCGTGCGACAAGAATTAGTTTTTGTATTAATGGGAGGTATTTTTGTCTTAGAAACTGTCTCCGTTATTTTACAAGTGATCTCATTTAAGTTAACCGGTCGACGAATTTTTCGTATGGCGCCCATTCATCATCATTTTGAATTAAAAGGTTGGCCCGAGCCACGTGTCATAGTGAGATTTTGGATTATTACATTTGTATTAGTATTGTGTGGGTTAGCTACCTTAAAATTGCGTTAATCATAGGTGATGTTGTGTCAGAAAATCTATATGTCGTTGTGGGATTAGGAATAACAGGCGTTTCTTGTGTGAAGTATTTATTGCAACAAGGTATTTCTGTTGCCGTGACGGATAGTCGAGCCTCACCACCCGCATTAGCTGAGTTTAGAAAGCAGTATCCTGATGTTCCTGTGACAACGGGTCAATTAGATGAATCGCTTTTGGCGAAAGCAAGCAAGATTGTGATTAGCCCAGGTGTTTCTTCACATGAATCGGCTATTTTAAAACAGCATGACCGTGGTGTACCCGTGGTAGGTGATATTGAATTATTTGCTGAAGTTGTTGCTTCCCCGGTGATTGCGATCACTGGAACGAATGCAAAAAGCACGGTCACAACCTTAGTGGGTGAGATGGCAACTCATGCCAATGTAAAAGTCCAAGTGGGAGGTAATTTAGGTAAGCCCGCCTTAGCGTTATTAACCACACCACAAGCAGAATTGTTTGTGCTAGAGTTATCGAGTTTTCAATTAGAAACCACCTATTCTCTAAAGCCAAGCGTGGCGACTCTGTTAAATGTGACGCCTGATCATATGGATCGATACGCTGACTTACCATCTTATTGTGCAGCAAAACAACGTATCTATTTAGGCTGCCATACGGCTGTTTGTAATCGCGATGATGCTGTTACGGATTGTTTGAATGACAGCATACAACGCAAATTGTATTTTACGTTAAAGGAACCGAATGAAAATGAATTCGGTTTATTGACAAAACAACATGACTTGTTTTTAGCATTTGAACGGACGCCATTAATTTCAGTGAATGAGCTGCCAATATTGGGTAGGCATTATCAAGCGAATGCATTAGCCTCGTTGGCATTAGGATATGCCTATGGGTTGCCCATGTCATCGATGTTGGATACGCTACGAACATTCAGAGGGTTGCCGCATCGTTGTCAGTTAGTGAGAGAACGCAACGATGTGCGTTGGTATAATGATTCAAAAGGAACTAATGTGGGTGCGGCTCTCGCAAGATCGGA
>JAKBCU010000059.1 GCA_021807565.1 Pseudomonadota bacterium
TGCAATATGGCGGGTCCCAAGACGCGTGACTTGAAAACCTCGCAATTCATTAAAAGAGACATCTGGAACATTCACATTTAAAATGGTATCCCTAGGTAAAGGGTCTTTTCGAAGACGTAATACCAACATTTTAGTCACTTCTGCTGCCGTATCATAATGCACACATTGAGGGCCTGCGAGTGAAACAGCAATGGAAGATACACCTAAAAAACGCCCCTCTGTTGCAGCTGCCACGGTACCTGAATACAATACATCATCACTTAAGTTAGACCCCTCATTGATACCCGATACAACCATATCCGGAATTTCTTTTAATAATCCCGTTAGGGCCAAATGCACACAATCTGTCGGTGTACCATTCACACTAATAAACCCATTTTCAGCCACTGTCGTTCGCAAAGGATTCACTAAGGTAAGAGAGTTACTTGCACCGCTACGATTTCTGTCGGGAGCCACCACGGTGACATCAGCAATTTCTCCCAAAACTTTGGCCAATAAGTTTAAACCAGGTGCCAAAAAACCATCATCATTACTCAGTAAAATTTTCATGAAAATACCTTAATTATCTATCCCACTGACATCATTCCACTACTTGGTAATAGGCCTCATCTTTTTTAATCATGCCCAGTTCTTGCCGCGCTCTTGATTCAATTGCATCTTGATTTTGACGCAAGCTTTGCACCTGTAATACAAGTTGTTCATTGCGTTCTTTACGCAATGTATTCTGTTGCTGAAATGCTTCCGTTTGTTTTTTTAATTGCAACATATCGAGTATGCCACCCGATTCAAACCACAGTCTATACTGCAAAATCAGCAGCACAATGAACAACATCAGAGGTAATATCCTTATTTTTTCAATTTTCATGCATCCGTCACACAACTCAATGAGTTAAATACATTCATGCCTGGATAGGTTCCTATCGTCCCTAACGCTTGCGCTATCTGTAACAAGCGATTATATTTTGCGACGCGATCTGAGCGAGACAATGACCCTGTTTTAATTTGTCCTGCCCTCGTCCCAACCGACAAATCTGCAATCGTGGTATCCTCCGTCTCACCCGACCGATGAGAGATAATGGTATTGTACCCCGCTTTCTTCGCCATCTGAATAGCTTCTAGAGTTTCAGTCAGTGTTCCAATCTGATTTGGCTTAATTAAAATGGCATTGGCAACTCCCTCTTTGATACCCCTAGCCAGCAACTGAGTATGCGTCACAAATAAATCATCTCCTACCAATTGCACCTTCTTACCCAAACGATCCGTCAACAGATGCCATCCCTTCCAATCTTCCTCGGCCATGGCATCCTCAATACTGATGATGGGATAGTTTCCTACTAGTCGCTCCAAATAGGATGTCCATTCCTCTGCCGTTAAAACGAGGTTTTCAGCTTGCAAATGATAGCGGCCTTGTTGGTACAATTCATTGCTCGCAACATCTAACCCTAAGCAAATATCTTTACCTGGCTCATAGCCCGCCGATTCTATAGCCTGCATCATCAAGTCCAAGCTTGCCTCATTACTGGCTAAATTGGGTGCAAATCCACCCTCATCACCCACGCTAGTACTCCGTTTTGCTTGATGTAACAACTGTTTTAACTGATGAAATACTTCAGCACCATAACGTATTGCTTCAGGAAATGTCGGCGCTCCTACTGGCAAAATCATGAATTCTTGAATATCTAAATTATTATCTGCATGGGCGCCGCCATTAATGATATTCATCATAGGAACAGGTAATTGCAATGCTTGTTGCCCTTTCCCCCAATATTCATAAAGTGGTACATCTTTTTCTGCCGCAGCTGATTTTGCAACAGCCAGCGAGACAGCCAACAAGGCATTGGCTCCTAAACGTGCTTTAGTTGCCGTACCATCGAGTTCAATCAAGGTATCATCTATGCTTTTTTGATCGCAAGGATCCATACCCTGCAAAGCGGTTGCAATTTCTCCATTGACGCCTTGAATTGCTTTTTGTACCCCTTTTCCAAAATAACGTGCGGCATCTTGGTCTCGCAGCTCCCATGCTTCTTTTGATCCAGTTGAAGCGCCGGATGGCACCGCAGCATATCCCGTTTTCCCTGATGATAATATCACTTCGGCTGCAATAGTCGGATTGCCGCGTGAGTCTAATATTTCTAACGCTTTAATTTGCTTAATATCAGCCATATAAAACTCCCATCTTTGAATTTATATTTGTAATACTGTTTTGACGAATGGAATCGTTAACTTCCTTTGCGCAGCAAGCGAGACTTTATCGAGTGCATCCAGCGCTGCAAACAACGTCGACATATGTCTTGGGCAATGTGTCAAAATAAATCTTCCCACCTCTTCTGACAGTGTCATACCACGACGTTCAGCGCGCATCATCAATACCTGCACTTTTTCATGATCTGACAAAGAGTGTAATTGAAATACGATACCTGCTGATAAACGCGATAGAATATCCGGTAAAACCAGTCCTAATGCTTTGGGTGGTAAATTGGCCGTCACAATTAACGACGTTCCCGCATCACGCATGCGATTATAAGCATGAAAGAAAGCTTCTTCCCATTCGGGCTTACCCGCGAACATATGAATATCGTCTAAGCAAATTAATTTGAGAGATTCGAGTCCATCTAAAATAGCGGGTGAAAAATCGGCCATATTGGTAAAAGGAATGTAAACTGAACTGAGGCCATATTGATTGGCTTCGTGACAACAGGCTTGCAACAAATGGGTACAGCCTTGTCCTGCATAACCGTATACATAGATGACTTGTTCACCCACCCCATGTGCTGTTTTTTTTAATTCTTCAATAAGCTGCTTATTTTTACCCGTAAAGTAATTGGTGAATGTGGCTTCATCTTTTAAGCTGACGCCTAACGTCAGTTGGCTAATGCCGTGAGAAAATTTTATCATTGGTATAATCGACTGTCCCGATAACGCTTCAACAGAAAACGTATGATTACCATCACCACCGCCGCGATCGGCAATGCAAGTAAAATGCCAAAAAAGCCATACAAGGCCGCACCCGTCAAAATAGCAAAAATCACTGCAACGGGATGCAGGCCAATTCGATTTCCCACTAATAATGGCGTCAATACCATGCTTTCGAGCAATTGGCCGATTAAGAAAACGAGTATCACAGGAACAATGGCCGCCAGTGTACCCAATTGCAAAAACGCCGCGATACTCGCCGTCGTTATTCCTAGAATAAATCCAAGATAAGGAACTAAACTTGCAAGCCCCGCTATAATACCAACGACCAAACCAATTTGCAGCCCCACTAACATTAACCCAATCGAATACACACAGCCCAAGGACAACATCACTAATAATTGTCCGCGAAAAAAAGCGCTCAGCACCGTATCCGCTTCGACCACCAAACTCACTATCGTGGGTTCAATGCGACGCGGTAATAATCCACGTAACTTAAAAATAATGTCATGCCAGTCACGTAATAAATAAAAAGTAACCACTGGGATTAAAACTAAATTGGTTCCCCATTCAAACAAGGCCAAGCCAGAATGCAAAATAGTTTTCAAAAACTGGCCTGCTATCCCTCCTGCTTTCATCCAGTTTGTAGATAATGACTGATGTAATGCATTGATATCCATTCCTTGATCACTGCCCACATGTTTTTCCACCCAAGGCAAAATAGTTTCTTGCAAAAACGCAATGCCTTTAGGGATGACATCAGTCAATAATAACAGTTGTTTTTGTATTAAGGGGATTAACAATATAATTAACAGCAATAGCACACTAAACAGTATCACGAATACCAAAATGACAGCTAACAATCGAGGTATTCGCAAACGCATGAGTTGGTTAACGATGGGATCTACCAAATACGCCAGTAAACTGCCTACTAAAAACGGGGTTAATATGGGTGCAAGAAAATATAATCCAATACCCGTTATCAGGAGTAGCGTTATCGTCAATGTCTTATTGAAGGACTGCTGCATTGCTCAGTGATTCCATTGAAAATGTAAAACCGTTTCATCCGGCGTCGTTTCATCTAACGTTAACTTCTTTTCAATTGACACAGACTCCATAAAGGATTGTTTACTGCCGCGTAAACTAATACTCAGCATGACATCAGATCCTGTCACTTTTAATAACTGTACGTCTGTGATGAGTGTCAGTTGCTTAAGATAATCCATGAGTTGCATGACATCATCGGATTCCGTCATGCCTGAAACGTTTAATACTAATTTATGGTGTGCCTGATTCGTCATGACGACAGCGTAATGCGAAGCAAGTTTAGCGGTGACTTGGTTCACCGCTCCTTGCAGTATCTCTTGAAGCAAGTTGCCGTCTCGATTCCAGTCCAGTTGATCATTACCCTGCACGAATTTCCATTGAGTGATATACTTTTTTGTCGGATCTTGGATGACTCTTCCAATCAATAAGGCATCGCATCCATAACGTTTTTCCACTTCGGTTAAATGAGTCAATGCACCATTGATACTATCCTGCGCTGATAGGTGATTCATATCCTCCACATCCATCACAGGGAAAATGACAGGCAATCCCTTAAGCTCGGCCTCTTGTTTTAACCAATACAGTATAGGAGTGGGTGATTCGGTTGAAATAATGTCGGGTTGTTGGCCTTGGGCCTCATAGGTGATGATCACAAGGATCAAGGGGCGATTTTGAGCCCAAACCGGTACACCTGCATTGCGTAAGAGGCGATTAACCCCCTCTGGATCAAAGTCCATATGCAACCAATATGGCTTAGCAGAATCGTTTCCTGACGCACTGGTATAACTAAATTCTTGCATTAACTGTTCCGCGGAGCCCATACTGGATTGAATAGCTTTATTGGACATAACCTGAGCATCTCCGCTAACTTTTATTAAAACTTGACTAAGTCCTTGTGAGATTAACTGGCTACGTTCACTCGCTAATTGGGAAGAGACAGGGAGTGTCGCCTGATATAATAGGCTAACCCTGACAGCATACGTCATGTGACTATACCCTATTAATAACATACTGATTGTCAAAATGAATACTTTTTTCATTCCTCACCTTAAACGTTAATCGATTTACGCATTATACATGGACTGAATGTCAGACACTTCTAGATTTTTGCTCAGATATATAATATAGTTATTATTCAAGCAGATGTCTGTAAGACTCAACCTATACGGAGGCAGCATTACTGCTGATAACCATGCTCATAAAATCACAATTAATCGCTGATACAAGCAAACAATTATCACATCTTCCCGAAAAGGATATTGTGCTCGCTATTAATAGCATTATTGAGCAAATGAGCGATGTGATGTGTCATGGTGGCCGCATTGAAATTCGTGGAGTAGGCAGCTTTTGCTTACATTTTCGCCCGCCGCGCAAAGCGCACAACCCTAAAACAGGTGAAAAATTAGTCACTAACCCCAAACATGCCGTTCATTTCAAACCTGGAAAAGAATTACGTGAACAAGTCAACCAAAATCGCCATCTCCCTATACAAGACATGACTGATTCTGATGACGGTGAGGACTAACAACAGCCTTTTCAGCACGCGACACTCCTTGAACCCGAGTTCGGAGTTTCTTTAAGTCATAGGCAATGTCACGCCCTTCTGACCTTGATATTTACCGCTGCGATCTAAATAAGACGTTTTACACACTTCATCTGACTCAAGAAATAACAATTGAGCGACGCCCTCATGGGCATAAATTTTAGCTGGCAAAGGCGTTGTATTAGAAAATTCTAAGGTAATATGCCCTTCCCATTCTGGCTCTAATGGGGTGACGTTCACAATAATGCCGCAACGCGCATATGTCGATTTACCAACACACACTACCAACACATTTCGAGGAATCCGCATGTACTCCACGCTTCTTGCCAACGCAAATGAATTAGGAGGAATAATGCAGACCTCCGCATTCACATCCACAAAACTGGTTGCACAAAAATGCTTGGGATCTACGATAGCAGAGTTAATATTCGTAAAAATTTTAAATTCCCCGGCACAGCGAATATCATAACCGTAACTTGAGGTACCATATGAAATGATCTTCTTGTCCTGATATTGTTTCACTTGCAGCGGTTCAAAGGGCTCAATCATTTGATGTTGGCTGGCCATTCTTCTTATCCACTGATCTGATTTAATCGCCATTAACTATCCTCTTAATCATTTTGAATGACAATTTTTGGAAATTGCTGAGCATTCGCTTTAGTTTGAGCAAGTAAGCTTTGCACCATCGCTTCTGCAATCTCGACATATCGTGCTGTGATCTGACTAGTGGGCTCTGCTACCACCGTGGGCAGACCCTTATCCGTTTCAGCTCGAATTTGACTGTCTAAGGGTAAAGCGCCTAACAGTGGAATGTCATATTGATCTGCCATGCGCTGCCCACCGCCTTCACCAAAAATCGCTTCGGTATGGAGACACTGAGAACAACGATGTAAACTCATATTTTCGATCATACCTAATACAGGAACATTCACCTTACGAAACATTTCATACGCACGCCGCGCATCTAATAAGGCAAGTTCTTGCGGTGTGGTGACAATCACTGCCCCAGATAAGGGAATTTTCTGGGCAAGCGTTAATTGAATATCCCCCGTGCCTGGCGGTAAATCAATGATGAGATAATCTAAGTGATCCCACAACGTATCATGAAATAACTGCAATAAGGCACCCGTCGCCATGGGCCCTCGCCAAACCATAGGTGAGCGCTCATCCACGAGATAGCCAATTGACATGGTTTGTAACCCGTGTGCCGGCACAGGTCGCATTTTCTTGTCTTCCGTCAACGCTGGCCTGACGTGAGTAACGCCTAACATCAATGGCTGGCTTGGGCCATAGATATCGGCATCCAATAGGCCGACTCGCGCACCTGACTTCAACAATGCCAAAGCCAGGTTCACGGCTGTTGTCGATTTCCCTACGCCACCTTTACCCGAGGCCACCGCAATCGTATTTTTTATCACTGGTAATTTACTCACGTTTCAAACGTCCGCCGAAAATGCTTAATCTAACACCCCATACGCTAATGTCAAACAATGAAGCTAAAAATCTAGTTTCTCGTCATCAACAAACTGCTATACTCTGCAAACAAAATATCAGGGAAAACAAGCCGTATGGCACCACATCATAGCCGACAAATTATCGCAACATCCGCATTGCCTTACGCGAATAGCTCACTCCATTTAGGCCATTTGCTTGAAGTATTTCAAACGGATGCCTGGGTGCGTTTTCAAAAAATGCGCGGGCATCAATGTTTTTATATTGGCGGTAGTGACAGCCACGGCACTCCCATTATGATTCAAGCTGAAAAATTAGGTATCTCTCCAGAACAACTGGTTCGTCAAATCAGTGCCGAACATCAACAGGACTGCGCCGATTTTTGTATTGAATTTAGCAATTTCTATACCACGCATTCCGCAGAGAACCAACAACTCGTGGAATCAATCTATCAAGCCCATCTTGCTCAAGGAAATATCCACAAACGCACCATCAAACAAGCGTTTGATCCTGAAAAGAAAATGTTTTTATCGGATCGCTTGATTAAAGGTGAATGCCCTAAATGCGGTGCACAAAATCAATATGGTGATAATTGTGAAGCCTGTGGCGCCACTTATTCACCTACCGAATTGCGACATTCATATTCCACTTTATCCGGTGCAAAACCCATTCAAAAATCGTCTGAGCATTATTTTTTTAAATTACAACACTTTGAAACTATGCTGCATGAGTGGACACGTCAGGGTCATTTACAAGCCAGTGTGACGCACAAGCTCGATGAATGGTTCAATGCGGGATTAGAAGAGTGGGATATTTCACGTGATGCTCCTTATTTTGGTTTTAAAATCCCTGGAGAATCGGAAAAATATTTTTATTGTTGGCTCGATGCACCCGTTGGCTATCTCGCGAGTTTCAAAAATTATTGTGATAAAACACCCGGCATGGATTTTGCGCATTTCTGGAAAAAAGACAGCACCACCGAGTTATATCATTTCATTGGTAAAGACATTATGTATTTTCATGCCCTCTTTTGGCCGGCCATTCTAAGTGGTGCGGGTTATCGCACTCCGACCCAAATTAAAACGCATGGCTTTTTGACGATCAACGGCCAAAAAATGTCAAAATCACGTGGCACCTTTATTAAAGCAAGAACCTATCTCGATCATTTACATCCCGACTATTTACGGTATTATTTTGCAGCCAAATTGAATGAACATATTGAGGATATCGATATTCAATTTGATGACTTTATCCAACGTATCAATGCGGATTTGATCGGAAAATATGTGAATATTGCGAGTCGCTGTGCTAACTTTATTAATCACTCTTTTTCGGGACAATTATCAACAACCTTAGCAGAACCGGCTCTTTATAACGAATTTGCTAATGCCGGCAATGAGATTGCCGAAAAATTCGATCAACTGGCTTATAGCCAAGCCGTGCGGCACATCATGGCATTAGCCGATCGTGCTAACCAATATATCGACGAGAAAAAACCCTGGGCAATGATAAAAGACGCATCACGTTCTAACGAGGTGCATGATGTATGCAGTATGGGTATCCAGCTGTTTCGATTGTTAACGCTTTACTTAAAGCCCATTCTGCCCAAAACAACTGAAGCAGCGGAACAATTTTTAAATAGCGCACCTCTGATGTGGGAAGCTAAAGATAAGCCTTTATTGGGACATCGCATTAATGCATTTCATCCCTTATTACAACGCATTGATAAAAAACAGGTAGACGCCATGATTGATCAAGAAAAACAAACCGCTGCAGAAACCCGTCTCGAAATAAAAAAATCGTATGTCAGTATAGATGATTTCGCCAAAATCGATTTGCGAGTCGCTAAGATTATTCAAGCCAATCACGTGAAGGGTGCTGATAAATTGTTGCAACTGCAACTCGATTTGGGTGATGAAAGCCGACAAGTGTTTGCTGGAATCAAATCCGCTTATTCACCGGAAACATTAATCGGAAAACTCGTTGTGGTAGTGGCCAATCTAGAACCGCGAACTATGCGCTTTGGAGTGTCGGAAGGCATGGTGTTAGCCGCAGGACCTGGCGGCGAGGCTATTTGGTTGCTTAGCCCCGATAGCGGCGCTACGCCGGGCATGAAGATAAAATAATGTCACGCCAAGCGACGGTGGTTAAAATTCGGGAAATGGAATGTATAGGCTGCACCAAATGCATTCAAGCCTGCCCCGTGGATGCCATCATTGGCAGTCATAGCCTGATGCATACCGTCATTTTGGACGAATGCATTGGTTGTGGACTCTGTCTTCCGCCTTGTCCTGTGGATTGCATGGATGTGATTGAAGCACCCAATCCCGTATCCCTGATGGACAAAAAACAGCGTGCTAACTTATTGAAAAAACGTCACCAAGCGAGAAAGAAGCGGTTAAACCCACATCAACAAGACCAACCCCTGCCTGTGATATCCGAATGGGATAAAAAAGCCTACATTCAAGCAGCCCTTTTAAGAACTAAACTCAAAAAATAAACATTTTGCTCTGATTCTTGTCGGGATTATGTGTATAATCTTATGATTATACTAGTTTTTTTAAAAAATTTGGGTGCTTATTCTGGCAACGCGAATTCCGGATAAGCTCAATGCTATTTCTGTCATGCCAGCATGATTTTAGCTGGCATCCAGTGCCATATTAGATGAATCAATATCTAATTTTGGTTTTTTATCATGATGAGTAAAAGCTATTAGTCCAGCAATAATGTTAATAAAACCATTTAC
>JAKBCU010000005.1 GCA_021807565.1 Pseudomonadota bacterium
GATTCATCTAATATGGCACTGGATGCCAGCTAAAAGCATGCTGGCATGACAGGAATAGCATTGAGCTTATCCGGAATTCGCGTTCTGAAGATTATTTCACTTTCAAGCCCTTGTTTTTTTTCCAGTTATAACCGATACATCGCATCAGTTTTTCTAAAAATTTAGGTTCTTGATTGCTTTGTAAATCAGCATGCTGAGATACAACGCTTGAGTGTTTGTCAGTACTCTGAAAACATCGGGTCAACCAGCACAGTGCGGTTGGCTTTTCTTCATCCCTATCATGAGCGAAGCGATAGGCCGGAAACTGTATTTGAGATAGAATCTCATGCTGAGGTGCATTGGTCTGTAGCTTTTTTAATCCGTCATACATCATTTGATACACATTAATGAAGGGCTCATTATTACCCCACAACATACTATGCAGTTTACTTTGCCCAAAAAAACCCACATCCGCATTGTCCCCTTGCATAGACCAAGAAAACGTTAAGATGAGATTAATGATGTTAGCAATCGATGCCTCACTTTGTAGGGCATTTTCAAGTTCTCTTACCATGACTTTTCTGGAATGTCTCGTAAACCAACCATTGCCGATTTGTTTTTTATAGGCGTCTAATACGCTGCGCAAGCCGTCTCTTATTTCTTTTTTATTGTGCATATAATAGTCAATCTCGTGCTAAAAGAAACATTATCGCACTATTATAAAAAATAAGTCAATGATTTGTTCAAATTTTGTGCTTTAATTCAGATAAGACAAGCCCTAGCTCACCTCTATCGATTCATTGAAAAAGGCAATGTGTTCATCCCTATGCTCGTCATGATCTAACCGCTCTTGCTCAAGGTTTTTAAAATCAAACCGATTGCGGTCCATCAACTGACTTAATTTAACGCTGCTTAAAGCATGTAACATATTACTCGGTATTTTAGGATTTTCTTGGGCCAATTGTTCAATCAACACCTTAATCCGTTGTCGCATCAGATTGTCCTGTGATCCACATAAGGTACAAGGAATAATGGGAAATTGCTGTTCTTTCGCATAATGAATAATATCTTTTTCTTGGCAATACGCTAAGGGTCGAATCACAATATGACGTTTATTATCGCTCAATAATTTAGGGGGCATAGAACGGATTTCACCACTGTATAATATAGACATGAGCAGCGTACGAATCAAATCATCCCGATGATGTCCTAAAGCCACCTTGGTATACCCTTTTTCTTCTGCATAACGGTAAATAATGCCGCGACGCAATCTCGAACAGAGCGAACAATATGTCTTCCCTTCGGGTATTTTTTCTTTCACGATCGAGTAAGTATCTTCTCTGACTATGTCATGAGGAATATCGTAATGGTTTAACCATTCACGCA
Source organism: Pseudomonadota bacterium (assembly GCA_021807565.1). Taxonomy (GTDB): domain Bacteria; phylum Pseudomonadota; class Gammaproteobacteria; order DSM-16500; family DSM-16500; genus JAKBCU01. Next base: position 1,366 of record JAKBCU010000005.1, read on the forward strand.
ATCCAGTATCATCCCATCCGGGTTGACCTTGATCTAACGTAAATGCAAATAAAGAAAAGGTATGACGAGTCCGCTGTTGTAACAACTTCAGAATTCGAACTAAAGTGTAGGAATCTTTGCCGCCAGAAAGACCCATCAGAATACGATCCCCTTTTTGGATCATATTATAATCAGCAATGGCTTTTCCGACATAATGAAGTAATTTTTTTTCAATTGCAGACTCTTTCGCCAATGCCAAGCCCCTCGTAGTGATTTTTAAAAAGAACGAATAAAAGCACCCTTGAAGCATTGGCTTCAAGGTGGCAATTTATTTGATAGTTGACAGCGGCTCAGGCTCAATTCAACCACCCTAGAAATGGGCGGCCAAAATAACAGTGAGAGCTATTAAATGGGTATTTTGTTACTCGACCACAGAGACATCTTCTGCTTGCAAGCCTTTTTGACCTTGCGCAACAGAAAACTCAACTCGCTGCCCTTCCTCTAACGTGCGGTAACCATCACCGCGAATGGCTCGAAAGTGCACGAACACGTCGCCACCTTGATCTCGCTCAATAAATCCATAACCTTTACTATTGTTGAACCATTTCACGGTTCCATTTTCACGTGCTGATGACATACTACACACCTTTATTTCAAATTAATAAACTAATCAATCTTTCATTGTGGTACTTGTTCTTCAGTTAGCAACATAGCGAAACCACCCATGATGACATTTGATTCTATCAGATATTTTTCTGTCAAGATATAGGGTCCATTTATATTTCATTGACTAGCCATCACACTGTTCGCTTAAACGGAAAAAGCCGTGCTCCCTCATCCGTCCCAATCTGACGCCGGCTTGTTTGCAGTCATTAAGAAACTGATCACTGTTGAAATAATCAAACTCATGACCTCTTGCAATAGCAATCACATCGTGATGTCCCCCAGCACTTTTCATGGCTGGGTGGCACATAATCAGCCCATTTTCACCCACTCTATCTAAAAAAAGAGGGAACCTCATCGAATATTCGGAGGCCTCGTTAAAACGATAAATACCTTCAAATGAGCTATTATGCACAATATGCTGCTGCTGCAGCAGTCGTTTGAACGAGCTGGCACCCATACACTGAATCATCCGTTGTTTCATCGTGTCACGCCCGCTAAAACGCAGAGGCTGATAAACACAACGAACATAACAAGGAAACACGGTCAAACGTTCTCGGTATAGTGCCAACACCAAATCCCTGATGATAGGAAGCTGATGAGCATGCTGATGTCCATCAATAAAATCAGGTGGTCGGCCTAATGCCGAGACAAATGCATCTAACTGTTGATTTAACTCTTGCCAAATGGCTGCCTTGTCCAACAACCGCAAATAAGATTGAATCATCAATGTCGGCAAGTTCCAAAACCCTCTTAGTTGCTGCAAAAGAGAAGAAAGAGGCTCTCCTTCAGTCAAATTAAGATGTAATCCAATATCGAGTGTATGGGCATAAGGTGTTAACTCAGCGGCCCATTTAGACCAGTCTGGAAAGGTGACCAAGCAGCTGGTCGCCGACAAACGTTTTTTACGAATCAGCTCAAGAATTCCTTGAGAAATAGCTTGATTCTGGCCATAATCATCTGCACAAAGAATGATTTTTTTCATCCTATCAATTTACGAGAACTCACCTTTGTTAGCAACAAATAAAAACGCCATAGCAAACACCTGGGGCACTGATTTCTTATTTATTTGCTTAACATTAAGTTTTTTTTATGTGTTATGGCTAGGCGCTCACCCATTACTGACTCCCGATGAGGGGCGCTACACTGAAGTAGCTAGGGAAATGGTAGCGTCTGGCGACTATATCACTCCCCGATTAAATGGCGTAGTTTTTTTTGATAAACCGATTCTTTATTACTGGTTACAGACGATAGCGATTAAGCTCTTTGGTCTCAACGAATGGGGATTAAGAGTTTGGCCTGCCGCATTAGGTATCTTAGGTTGTTTAACCACGTACATAGCAGGAAGACTATTATTCAACCGCAGAACAGGGATATTGGCTGGTTTTATATTGGCAACCAATCCGCTATATTATGGTGCTGCTCATTACGCTAATCTAGATCTTGAAGTCAGTGTTCTCATCAGCTCATCGCTATTTTGCTCTATTATTGGTCTCACTCGCCTGGATGCCAATAAAAACTCATTTTTTTCGTTTGTCGCAGCCTATTTTTTTGCTGCTCTCGCCATTCTGACCAAAGGATTGATTGGCCTTTTATTTCCTATGACGATTATAGGATTATGGATATTAGTACTTAACCGTTGGTCTGTTTTAAAAAAAATGCACTTACTCATAGGCACTGTGATCATTATCGGCATGATCAGTCCTTGGTTTGTGTGGGTGCAAAAAGCCAACCCGCAGTTTTTTCATTTTTTCTTTGTGACACAGCAATTTTCACGTTTTGTCTCACATGATAGCTTCAATAATCAAGCTGCTTGGTGGTATTACTTACCCATTGTGTTTGGCGGTTTTTTTCCTTGGTCCGTTTTTTTGATTCAAGCCCTCACCATTCATTGCCGAAAAGTTTTTAGCAAACCCAACGCACAGTCCATCGACTTGTTTTTATTATTGTGGATCGGTTTTATTTTTCTGTTTTTTTCTATCCCATTATCAAAAACGATGGGATACATTCTTCCTATCTTCCCTGCTATAGCCTTATTAATTGCTACCACACTGGATCGCGTCTGGGATCAAACTTCGATTAAAAGCGTATCTTCTGGTATCGTTATTCTCATTGTATCCAATTTGTTTCTTGGTATTTTTTGTTTAATTGCGCCTTATATGACATCCCTGAAACGATTTCATGACAGCATTCCCTATGCCCTGACTGCTGCGCTGGTTTTTTTATCGAGCGCTTTGGTGTTTAGCCTACTGATAAAAAATAAACCCAAAACCCGTATTTATTTTTATACAGCATTAATTACAGCCATCCTATTGCTACTGGTATTAGCGGTAAGTTCTACTATCATGAATCAGAAGTCATTAAAACCCATGGCTATTGTATTAAAACCATTATTAAGACCGACTGATGAAGTCGTCACCTATTACAAATATTATCAAGATTTACCCGTGTATCTAGAACGCCGTATGACTGTAGTAGCTGACTGGCAAAATCCAACTATCCCTCAACGTGATAATTGGTTAAGAGAACTTTGGTATGGTATTCCTTATACTGATACAAGTGCTTGGTTAATTAATGAAAACACTTTTTGGCAACGTTGGAGTAGTAATAGCCGTCTGTATGTATTTATCTACCAGAGCGACTGGGATAGCTTTGCAAACAAAGCAAAAGAAAGCATGCACACCTTAGCGGAGTCTAATCATGTCAGGTTAGTCACTAATGACGGGCTAGGGCCCTTTAAACAGGCCCTTAGGGTCCAACTGAGTCAAACCCATGTTGCTCCGCAATAAGGTATTTGGGACGTTGTTTCACTTCAGCAAAAATACGTGCAATGTATTCTCCTAAAATGCCTACTGACAATAATTGTATTCCGCCCAAAAACATAACCGCCACAATAATACTGGGGAAGCCTGGCAAGTCTGTTCCATAGAGCAATGTCACAGTAACAATGTAGATTGCATAGATCAAAGAAAAAACCGAAATCACAAACCCCACTATCCCCCAAATACGTAATGGCACATCAGAAAACGATGTAATTCCTGTAATCGCGAGCTCGGTCAATTGACTAAACCCCCATCCACTTTTTCCCGCATAACGCTGATGCGTTTCAAATGGTACTGCAATATGGCGATAACCTACCCAGGCATAGAGTCCTTTCATGAAACGGGCTCGTTCTTGAAACCCGTTTAACGCAACAATGACTTTTTTGTCTATGAGTCGAAAATCTCCTGCATTATTGGGAATATCAATTTTAGTTATTTTTGACATAATCCAATAAAATAATCTCGCGAGACCGCGCTTTAATTTTGATTCGCTATCCCGATTTTTGCGAACTCCGTACACCATATCGTAACCTTGCTGCCACTGCTCAATGAACAATGGCAATACTTCCGTGGGATGCTGAAAATCCGCATCCATCAAAATAGCTAACTCTCCGGAAACATGATCTAAACCTGCCGTTAAAGCAATTTCTTTGCCAAAATTACGTGAAAAACTGATGATTTTGATCTGATATTCCTTAGGCATTGCTTTTAATCGAGCCAAGCTTGCATCGCAACTACCATCATCAATAGCGATTATTTCAAATCGATGCGTGATGTCACGTAACCTATTGGCGAGTTCAGTAAAAAAAGGTTCAATAGTATCTTGTTCGTTATAAACTGGCACGACGCATGAAATGAAGGCCATTTTATCCTGAATTGCTCGCTGTCTTTGTTGAATTGTCATAGAATACATTCTCATTTTTTTCATTCTAACATAATTTAATAGTGAATTAAGGTTATCCATGGAAGCGACTTCAACCTCTCGATCTTTGGTTTTTCTCATATCCGGTATTGCTGCCATGGCCGGCTTGTTATTTGGCTTTGATACTGGGATTATTTCAGGTGCATTATTATTTATTGAAAATGATTTTATTCTATCCATTCAGATGAAAGAATGGATTGTAAGTAGTGTATTATTTGGCGCCATGACCGGCTCATTATTTAGCGGCAAACTCACCGATTCTGTTGGACGTCGCCACACGATGCTACTGATATCTGGTTTATTTATCAGCGGTACCTTGATCGCATCCCTAGCAACGACAGTCAGCCTGATTTTAGTGGGTAGGCTCATTATCGGACTTGCCATTGGCATAGGCTCCTATACGGCACCGCTCTATATTGCCGAAATATCTCCTGTTCAATTACGTGGTGCCTTAGTGTCTCTTAACCAACTTGCCATCACAATAGGTATTCTGACTTCTTACCTCATTAATTATAGTTTTACCCATAGTCATGGTTCTTGGCGTTGGATGTTTGGGATTGGTATTATTCCCGCCACACTCTTAAGTCTTGGCATGATTTTTTTACCAGAAAGCCCTCGCTGGTTAATTAAAAAAAATCAAACCCGCCGTGCAATCGATATATTACAAAAACTTCTCCCCAAAGAAACTATCGTGCACGAGGTGGCTTCCATTAAACACAGTCTTCAAACTGCCAAACCCCGTTTTCGTGACATCCTATCGCCATGGATACGTCCTGTCCTTTTTTTAGGAGCCCTGTTGGGTTTTATTCAACAAGCCACCGGAATTAATACGATTATTTATTACGCACCGACGATTTTCAAGCTCGCTGGATTTCATGACACCTCTAGTTCCATTTTGGCAACCATTGGTATTGGTGTGGTCAATGTCGCCGCCACGATATTCGCTGTATTTTATCTTGATCAATTAGGACGTCGTCCTTTGCTCATAACAGGTTTAATCGGTATGGCATTAAGCTTGCTTGGACTCAGTCTTGTGTTTTTGTTTATCGATGCTAACTTGCCCAGTTTGCGTTGGATTGCTATGGGTTGCACCTTCAGTTTTATTATTTGTTTTGCTTTTAGTTTAGGTGCTATTTTATGGTTGGTGGTATCAGAGATTTTTCCGCTGGATTTACGTGGTATCGCCATGAGTGTGGCTGTATTTAGTTGTTGGTTTTGGAATTTTGCCGTTTCTTCCACTTTTTTATCGTTACTCAATACATTAGGGCCAAGTCATACTTTTTTACTCTATGCTATCCTATGCGTATTTAGCCTCATTTTTTGTTATTACAAAATACCTGAAACCTGCGGAGTCACCTTAGAACAAATTGAAGAAAACATCCGTAATCGATTGCCATTAAGACAAATCGGTCAACCGATTCGACCAAGAAACATCGGGACGAAACGCCCTGAATTACAGACCACTTCATGACGATAAAAAAAATCATTGCCTGGGATTTAGGTGCAACCAAATGCGCTGCGGGTCTCATTGAATATGACGACCATTCGCAGCACTACTATTGTAAAAAACGCAGCGTTGTCAAAATGGCCGATACAAGCTCGCTCGATGATTTAATTCATCAACTTGAAATAGGCTTAGATTACACGATGTGTTCTGCTGATGCGATTTGCGTTTCTGCGGCAGGTTTCTTTAATGGTGAATGCTTACTATCAAGTCATTCCTATCGCTATACTATGCCATTTGCCGCTCTCGCAAAAAAATATCATTGGCCTACTTATGCCGTCATTCACGATTATGCTTCAGTGGTGTGTGCTACATTTACCTCATACATGAGCGACACACTGAATGTAAAACGTTTAAATGAAGCCGCCATCGATTTATTTGGGCGTCGAGTTGCCTTTGGCATCGGCACTGGACTTGGCTTAAAAGACGGTATTTTATTCAATCATGGCGATTTCTGGTTAGGCCAAAATGAAGTAGGACACATCGGCATCAATACACCCTCTTTGATGAATCCATCTCGTTGTCAACAACACAGAGAATTGATCTTGTTCTTACAAAAAAAAATATCGCAACCCATCACGATGGAAACCCTATTATCCGGGCCAGGCATGCTTTATTTACATGAGTTTTTCTACCCTAATCTCAATATCAACACCCCAGAACAAGTCGGTAACAGAGTGGCAGCCGGCCTCGCCAATGAGGTACTGGATTCATTTGCCTGGTATCTCGGTGTGTTCGTTGGCACCATGCAACTCTGTTTTATGCCTTCAGGCGGTCTTTGGATAACAGGCGGTGTTGTATTGCATCATCTCAACGTATTTGATCAACCCAGTTTCCAAGCTGGTATTCTGGCATCACCCGCTTATCGAGAAGAACGAGAAGCCTATCCGTTAGGTGTGCTCTGTCATCCTGATCATGCCCTCATCGGAAGTGCCTATTATGCTGTCAAACGTCTTATTAAAAACGATGAGCCGCCACTGACTAAAGAGACAGTTAAAGGCGCATTAAGCATAGGATAACATGCTAAGGGAGGGCCCTCTAAAAGAACAGCACGTGAATTTACACAATTCGCAACATCAACACATAACCCATCCCAGCAAAAATCAACATGGGCAATACGGCCGCATAAAAAGGAGATAATTGAAAAACAATACTGACCTGCCCTATCAATGCACTCGTAATATAAAAAACAAATCCAACAATAATTCCCATTAATAATCGCAACCCCATCGTCATCGACCGCGGCGCTGCAAACACAAAAGGAATTGCTAATAACAACATAATGAGTGTTGTTAAGGGTTGGAACAAACGCTTCCAAAAATTTAACTGAAACTCTGCTGCTTGTAAGCCATTTTTTTCTAAATGCTTGGTATATTCGAATAAATTCGGTAATGGCATTTCATCCGGTTCATGTAACCCTACATTTAAAAATCGTGGTCTTAGTGCAACATCCCAAACCGTTTTATCCATTTGTTGATGTGTCGTTTCATCATGAATAAAGTTTGTTTTAACCACATCCGTCAATTGCCATTGACCCTTTTGATAGTCCATTGTCTTGGCATAATAGGCAGCCAACAAACGATGGCGCTGATCAAATTCATATCGTGTCACACCTTCAAGATAATGATGCGCTACCACTTTATCAATATGAAAAAAATTATTTCCCTCATGAATCCATACGCCAGAAAGTGTTGCAATAGCTTGACCGCCACTTTGCGCTGTCGATTTATGTTTATCTGCCAAAAAATGTAAATGAGGCGAAATGAATTCGCCTAGGATTAACCCTAACAAAGTCAACACGACTGCGGCACCCAATACTGCTTGGGCCATACTGCTAATCGACATGCCAGAAATTCGCATCACAATTAATTCTTGATGCGAAGCTAACAGACCCAACCCAGCCAAACCACCCAGCAGCACTAGCATAGGGAAAAACTGGTACAAATCATGCGGCAGTTCAAATAATACGTGTAATGCTGCTTGCATGATGCCATAATCTCCCACGCCAATATCACGTAATTCTCGTAAAAAACTAATGAAATAGCTCAAGCCCATGACAATCGCCATGACTAACAACGTAGCCAATATAACTGTTTTAATAATATATAAATGAAGAATTTTCATGAGGTACGTCGCTCACATACATGGGCCTGCCTATACAAATACAGACTTGGGATAATAATCGCGATCGCATGCACCCACCAAACACCTACACTGATTGGTATGACTTTTTGCTCGATAAAATTACGGGCAACGAATAATAAATTCATGTAAATGACATACAATAAAATAGCTTGTAATAACGTCGAATAACGCCCTTGCCTGGGTTTGACTTGGCTAAAAGGAATGGCAATAATAGCCAGTAGAAATGCGGATAATGGAATAGAGATACGCCATTGCAATTCAGCAGCATCATCGGGATTATGGTAAGCTTGAAACAATTTTTTCGATGACATCACGGCTTGTTGCTGACGCTTCGTATCGGTCATTAAATCAGGTAATTGGGTAGCATATTTTTGAAATTGAATAATGTGATAATTCGTTTGACCTGGCACACCTTCATAACGATAACCATCCGTCGCCACCACAAAGCGTTCATGTGTCATTGGATTCGTTTGTTGAAAACCGTGTGCGGCGGCTAATACCATCCAACGACTGCTTTTCGGGTCAGCCTCTTTTTTTTGTTGGTCTGCAATAAAAAGATTATCGGCTCGTTTATGATCTCGGGTTATTTTTTCCACGTAAACAACACGTTGTCCGTGATTTGCTACCTGAAAACGTCCTGGCATCAAGGTATCCAGCAGGTTGGCAGCCGCACTTTGGGTAAATAGCACTTCTTTTTGTTTCGCAATCAAGGGATTAATCCATAACGTTAGGCATAAGATGAACAATGAAACAAAGAAAGCAATAATAGCCGTTTTTTCTGTTAGCTGTTGCACACTCAAGCCACAGGCATGTAATACTCGCATTTCGTTTTCAGCATATAAACGGCTATAGGTTAACACAACCCCTAAAAACAAACCCAACGGCAGCAATAAAGAAAGTAAGTAAGGAATCTCATAACCCATTAATCGAAACAAAATGTTGGATGCGATTTTACCCGAAGCAGCATACCCCAAGTATCGCACCAACTCATTGCTGAGAAAAATCAGCAATAAAACGAAAGTTAATGAAAGTAAGCTGCCAAGGACTTCTTTAGTTAAATAACGAAAAATAATCATTGCTTCTGGTATCACACATTAAAAACCCGACCTATTATCGCATATTCTCATTTGCCATGCCATGAACCTAGGGTAAACTAGATAGCTTAATAGACAGGCTCAAAAGGAGTCACAATGAAGTGTCAAATTAAAACAGGTCCTCTCGAACACCACAAAACCGATTGTATGATAGTAGGTCTATTTGAGCATAACGAATTAAGCCCTACCGCTAAAAAATTGGATAAAATCAGCGGTGGCTATCTTTCTCAATTGCTTAAGCACAATGAATTTGAAGGCAAAGTGGGGCAAACGGTCATGCTCTATCAAGTGCCTCATCTTGCCGCCAAAAAACTATTATTAGTCGGATGCGGCAACGCATCGACTTTAACAGAGCGTGATTTTCGCAAGGTAGTGACCAGCAGCTTTAGAGCATTGGCAGATGCCAACGTGCAAACTGCTATTTCATTTTTAACCGAAATACCGGTAAAAAATCAAGCGTTACCAACTCATATCAAGCACACTGTCGAGCTTGGCTTTGAGGCATCGTATCAATTTAACGACTATAAAAGTGAAAAAAAGCCGGCTTCATCCTTACACACCCTCATCTTAGCCATGACTGAAAAAAATCAATTAAAAAAATGTGAAGAAGCCCTGCGGCAAGGCCAGGCCATCGCAGCAGGTGTAAGTTATACTAAACAGTTAGCAAATCAGCCCAGTAATATCTGTACTCCAACCTATCTTGCTGCTCAAGCCAAAGCACTTGCCAAACAGTATACAGCCATCAAGACCACAGTCCTTGAACAAAAAGACATGAAAAAACTAGGGATGGGTGCCTTATTAGCGGTTGCTAAAGGCAGTGCAGAGCCGCCTAAACTCATTTGCCTTGAATATAAAGGGTCTAAGAAAAAACAAGCGCCTATTGCTATTGTGGGCAAGGGAATTACCTTTGATACCGGCGGTATTTCTTTGAAACCCGCAGAGGCAATGGTTGGAATGAAATACGATATGTGCGGCGCGGCAACCGTATTAGGTACGCTAAAAGCAGCCGCTGAGTTAGAACTACCCATACATCTGGTGGGTCTCATTGCCAGCGCCGAAAATATGCCAAGCGGTACCGGATGCAAACCCGAAGACATTGTCACCAGCCTGTCCGGTCAAACGATTGAAATTATGAACACAGATGCGGAAGGCCGTTTAGTGCTTTGTGATGCCTTGACCTATTGCGAACGATTCAAACCCGATGCCGTCATTGATATTGCGACACTCACTGGGGCGGTAGTGATTGCCTTAGGGCACCATGCTACTGGATTAATGACCAACAACCAAGCGCTGGGTAACGAGTTATTACAAGCCGGTATGGAATCTTATGACAGAGCATGGCAACTGCCCCTGTGGGAAGACTATCAAGAACAATTACGCAGTCCTTTTGCGGATATGTCGAACGTAGGAGGCCGTCCTGCCGGCACCATCACTGCCGCCTGCTTTCTCTCTCGTTTTGCCAAGAAATTTCATTGGGCACATTTAGACGTCGCGGGAACGGCTGCTATGATGGGTGGCAGTGATCGCTATGCGACAGGCCGTCCTGTTCCTATGCTGATGCAATTTTTGATAAATCGTTGTAAAAACTAATATGGCGATGCCTAGCATTGACTTTTACATTTTGCCCGGCAGTACAGTCGCATCTTATTTGGATGTGACTTGCCGCCTGGTTGATAAGGCGTATCAACAAAAGCACCGTGTTTATATTTATACGGATCATCGACCACTGGCTTCTCAAATCGATGCGCAGTTATGGTTATTTGATGAAGCAAGCTTTCTGCCGCATCAGCTTACCACTGAAAAACTCACACTTCCCGTACCTATTCAGATTGGGTATGATGCTCCCTCGGAGGATCAATGCGATATCTTAGTGAATCTTAGCAGTCGGGTGCCGACGTTTTATGCCCAATTTAATCGCATACTTGAAATCGTGATAGGTGATCCTGATGCTCAAGCATTAGGCCGGGAACGCTATCGTTTTTATCGCACACACGATCTTGAAATAACCACTCATAAACTACAAACCACTTTATCATTATGAAAAAACTATACCAACCGCACACGATAGAACAACACTGGTACTCAGTCTGGGAAAAAAACCATTATTTTGCCCCCAGCGGCAAAGGTCTCGCTTATTGCATGATGCTACCTCCACCGAATGTCACAGGTAGTCTTCATATGGGTCATGGGTTTGGTTTCACTCTCATGGATATTCTGGTCCGTTATCACCGCATGCAGGGCAACAATACACTCTGGCAACCAGGAACCGATCATGCTGGTATCGCAACACAAATGGTAGTAGAACGAAAACTCATGATCAGTGGTCAATCCCGCCATGAACTAGGAAGAGAAGCCTTTGTTGAAAAAATTTGGGAATGGAAGAATGAGTCGGGCAATCAAATTACCAGGCAGTTGCGCCGCTTGGGTGCATCATTGGATTGGTCTCGCGAACGATTTACGATGGATGACTCGCTGTCCCATGCCGTGCGCGAAGTCTTTATTCGACTATACAATGAAGGGTTAATTTATCGCGGCACACGTCTCGTGAATTGGGATCCCACCTTACTCACTGCCATCTCCGATCTAGAAGTCATCAGCACTGAGGAAGAAGGTAGCTTGTGGCATATCCGTTATCCCTTGGTGGACGACAATACTTATATTGTCATAGCCACCACTCGACCCGAGACCCTATTAGGTGATGTCGCTGTCGCCGTCCATCCTGACGATGAGCGCTACCAACACCTCATAGGCAAACACGTTCAATTGCCCTTAACGAATCGCACGATTCCTATCATTGCAGATAACTATGTCGAAAAAGATTTTGGCAGCGGCTGCGTCAAAATTACTCCAGCCCATGATTTTAACGATTTTGCTGTTGGCCAGCGTCACCAATTATCGCCCATGACTATTTTTACGCCTGATGCTCATATTAATGAAAATGCACCAGCCAATTATCAAGGGTTAGATCGCTACACCGCACGCAAGCAAATTATTCAAGACTTAGCCTTATTGGGCTTATTGGAAAAAACTGAAAAACACACGCTAAAGGTGCCGCGTGGTGAAAAATCCAATGCCGTCATTGAACCCTATCTGACGCAACAATGGTTTATGAAAATGAAACCGCTAGCAGAACCTGCTCTTCGTATTGTGGAAGAGGGTAAAATTCGTTTTACACCAGAAAACTGGACAAAAACATATTATCAATGGCTGCATAATATCGAAGATTGGTGCATCAGCCGACAATTATGGTGGGGACATCGCATTCCTGTTTGGTACGATCAAAACCAAACGAGTTATGTAGGTCACAGTGAAGAGGATGTACGTCAGCGATATAGACTGGGTGATGAGTTAAAACTCACGCAAGATCAAGATGTCCTCGATACTTGGTTTTCTTCTGCCCTTTGGCCTTTTTCTACGTTGGGCTGGCCAGAGCAAACGCCTGACTTAACTACATTCTACCCAAATAGCGTGTTGGTCACTGGATTCGATATTATCTTTTTCTGGGTAGCTCGCATGATTATGCTAGGCTTAAAATTCACTGGAGACATCCCTTTCAAGCATATTTTTATTACTGGACTCATTCGTGATGCTGAAGGGCATAAAATGTCTAAATCGAAAGGTAATGTACTGGATCCTTTAGATTTAATTGATGGAATAACATTAGATGCTTTATTGCATAAACGCACCTCTGGACTGATGCAACCTGCAATGGCCCAAAAAATTGAAAGAGCAACCCGACGTGAATTTCCAGAAGGGATTGCTTCTTATGGCACCGATGCACTGCGTTTTACTTTTTGTGCACTGGCTTCCTATGGACGCGAAATTCGTTTTGATTTAGGTCGCTTAGAAGGGTATCGTAATTTTTGTAATAAATTATGGAATGCAGCACGTTATGTCTTAATGAACACAGAAGGCAAAGAAATTGGGATGGGTGAGTTATCCTTACCAGATCAATGGATTGTATCGAGACTGCAGGCAACCATAGGCTCAGCTCATAATGCATTGATTCAGTATCGTTTTGATTTATTAGCACAAACCCTTTATGACTTTATTTGGAATGAATTTTGTGATTGGTATCTAGAATTATCCAAGCCAATACTCATGTCAAATCATAGCACAGAGGCGGCTTTACGTGGCACAAGGCATACCTTGGTTACTGTATTAGAAACGGTATTACGTTTATTGCACCCTATTATGCCTTTTATCACGGAAGAAATTTGGCAACGCGTTGCGCCACTGGCGGGTATATTTGGCAATACTATCATGTTACAAGCTTATCCAACCTTGGATACCACATTGCAACATCCCGCTGCCGAAGCAGAATTGCAGTGGGTAAAAAGCATCATTGTTGCCATTCGGACCATTCGAAGTGAAATGAATGTCAGTCCAGCCAAGCTGCTCACTGTACTGTTAGACAAGGGAACGCATACCGATCACCATGGTATACAAACCCATCTCCCCCTGATCGCAACCTTAGCGAAGTTAGAAACCCTTCGTTGGTTGGGTAAAGATGAAACACCGCCCGAGTCTGCTGTCGCCTATCTCAATGAATTAGCCATTCTGATACCCCTCACCGGTCTAATCGACAAAAATGAAGAAACCAATCGACTTTTAAGAGAAATCAATAAATTAATCAAAGAGATAGAAAAAATTTCGGAGAAATTACAAAACCCCCAATTTGTGAATAAAGCCCCCCAGATCGTGGTTGAAAAAGAACGTTCAAGACTGGCCGATCTACAGTCCACGTTAGCTAAATTAGAAGCGCAATATCAACGTATTGCCGCTATGTGATACTCATATAGATGAGCATGGCCCTTACAGGTTCATACCGGGTCTGCTTTCATGATGGGTGGTCGATTGAGTGTTTGCATTGTATCGGTCCCGCTCGCTGATGCGTGAGGAAAAGAACCGACTCTCCCTTGCCCTTGGAACATTAGCAGCCGGTTGTTGATTTGACAATGTTGCAATGACATTAGGATTATTCGAATACCTTGCTAAATCCAAAGCTGACTTTCCTTCGAGATTGAGATAATATCGATTCGCACCCGCATCCAACAAAAGCTGTGAGGTTTCTTCATGTCCATTCCAAGCGGCATACATCAGCGCTGTATTGCCAAGACCATCTTGATGATCCAGTTTCGCCTTTGTTTTGAGTAGCTCAAGACAGTCGGTATGAGCCTGATAAGCCGCTAGAATCAACGCTGTTTTACCTTCTTTATTGGCAATATCGAGATCTGCTTTACATTCAATTAAAGCAGCAGTGGCTTGCTTTTTACCATTAAAACAAGCTCGCATGATAGCTGTATCACCTTCAATATTCGTGAGATCTAACGTCGCTTCTGCAGCAATGAGTTGTTGAATAAAGTCTACTTTATCTTCTATAGCCGCATAAATAAGTGGTGTATTACCCTGTTCATTCTGATGATTCACATCAGCGCCCGCTTCAATCAAGTAGTTAACGCATTCTTTACTATCGCTAGCCATCGCATGAATCAATGCGGTATTTTGTTTTTGATTGATTAAATTGACATTGGCATGAGCTTCTAATAGTGTCCTGATGCATGCCGCATGACCACCCGTGGCGGCAAACATGAGCGGTGTATTGCCCTTACTATTTTGAATGTTGGGATCGGCTTTTTGTTCAAGCAAACACCTCAATAACTTTTCATTACCTTGGAAAGCAACCAAACAAAGCAATGTATCACCTGATGCATTCGGTGTATTTAATATATCTGAAAGAGAAATGGCTTCTGGTACATCCTTCAAGGCTTGTGTGAGCTCACCCAGTAAGTGAGTAAAGTCCTCGTTCGTGCTTTGCTTGGGGGTTACAATCAGCTGAAACAAACCATCATGTAAGCTTTTCACGTTTCTATTATGCATTGTTACCACCTATTTTTTTATATAAAATACACGCGATAAACATACTACTATATCAATTTAATACTATGCAATGAACTGACTGAAAATTCTATTTTTTTTGCAAAGAATGTGGAATCAGTCTTTCAACTGGATCACTCGGCTTGGGCTTGGATGGAGCCGACTGGAAAAAATTCAAGCGTCTCACTGCTGCCTCCATCCCCACCCGCAACTCAGCAAACTTAGTTAATACCTGATCTCTTCTTTCCTGGGTTAATTTTAACCACATCCCTGCCTTGTCTGAAATGAGATGTTCCGCTTTCAAATAATCACTGTCAATCAATGCAAATTTTACCGCTTGATAAACAAATGCAAACTCATCTTTATCCCGGATGCAACGCCCAAACAACTGCATAATATATAGTGCATCTAAATCCGCTTGGCAGGTGATCGTTTGTTGAGTGGATAACACACTAGGGATGCTGATACCCGTAGCAAACACACTGTCACTGACTAACTGCATGATCAGACCTGCTCTGAATTGATCCAGAACTGGAGCCCGTCTTGCTCTATCGTTGTCATCCTTAGAAATCTGATCAATATACCGAGCTTGCAAATTGGATAAGTCGATACGCTCTGATATTGAACCTAATAATGCCATGATAGATACGGCTTTGGTATCAATAGAGCCTGAAGGATCGCTTAAAATAGATCGAACGTTATGTATACATTCTGTGATTAAATGATCCAATGCGTTCTTCTGTATTTCTGGCAAAGCTGGGTAAAGTGCCTGCAATTTTTGTCGTATCTCTTGTTCAAAACACTGAGCTATCTCTTTTGCAACCAGCTCCTTTACTGTTTTTGTTCGAATAAATTTTTCACATTCACTGTGTTTCACATCCAGTACAATATAAAGCGCTGAGGCCAATACAGTCTGTGCAATGTGATCTTTTTGCGCCTTCATCATTTGTTCACGGAAATTTTTTTTAGGCACGTTTTCAACTGAGCGTGATCCCAGTTTCACTCGATACTGTTCATCCACCGCTTTGGCTAACTCTTGTTTAGTCTCGGGAGTTAACGTGAATCCCGATTGTGTAACGTGATGATAAAAGGCTTCCAACAATACCTTGGATTGGGCTGCTTTGCATTGAGCTATTTTGTTCAATACAGCCGCATCCAATGAGCTTGAAACAGCAGAATGATATAATTCCTCAAAATACTTTACGATATCAGCTCGCAATCCTTTATCTTCACTAAAAATAAAATTTTTCTGTTGGTCATTCCGCAATAAGTGATTCGATGGCATGTCCTGTTGCAATGCCGCGTTAATGATAGGCATCAGTACCTTTGTAAGCGCACCAGGCGTTTCGCAAATCGTTTGATCTAACTTCATTTCCGAAAAATAGTGTACCTTATCTCCTTTTTTCAGAGCCCATGAGCCAAAATAGTGAGCCGCAATGCGCTCTATGATGTCATGGCTGTAAGCGATATCATTCATAATACACATTTCTCTCACCGCACCCGCATCTTGTGCTGCCCGAAGATTAATATCATCCACAGGATTACCTAACATTGAAAATAACTTCGGTGTTGGCGTACCGGTCAGAGCTAACACAATATTATCGTTCTGTAGTTTTTGTAAGATTTTTATCATGGGATCATTGGAGGTAAATTGGTGTGCTTCATCAATTAAAACAAATTGCCCTTCCAACAATGCTGTTTTAGCAGCAAAGTCCTTATCATCCATTTCTAAAATAACATACCTATCGTCTAATCCCGTAGTGTTAATTAATGTTTTAAAATTCTCTAACGTTATCTCGGAACCTATACAAACCTCCGGGTATGTATTCGTTCCCTTTCTAATAGTTTCTATTGCATCTTTTTTCATTTCTGCCGCATGGGCTTGAGTAGGAACAATATAAACGCCTTGGTTCAAGGCTAAACCGATACCAGCACCGACAAAGCTTTTGCCAGTACCCGTTCCCATGAGAAGTAATTGACTAGTTTGTCCTTCTGATAACGCCTTGACAAATGCTTCAATGGCCCTCATTTGTAATGCTCTTGGTTTAATATGTTTCCCTGAAATTTTTAACTGCGCTTTGCCCACAAGCACATAAGGCTCACCGGATGAATTATCCGCAGTGACATCCAAATATACTTCGGAATAAGGAGTGTCCATAGAATCCTGGATGATTACTTTATGATAGGGTTGTTCTGTTTTAGTAATGTGAATATTTAATTCGATTTCGATAGGTCCCTTTTGGGGATGATGGTAGCGCGTTTTCAGTTTCATGGATTCTTGAGAGCTATTATTCTGAATGTGCTCAGTGAGAGAGGTTTGTAATGTGTGCGTTTTTTGCGGTTGTGAAGAATGCACTATAGGATGTTCTAATAGCGATAATGTTTGCATAGCTTCTGTATACTGTTTAACAGAAACCAGCACCTCTTCGTGAGGTGACGTTAATGTTTTACTCCGCTTGGGCTTCTGAGATGTGTTTAGTTCCTTTTGGTGTTTTTCTTCGCCAGTCCTTTTGCGTCCGAGACGATCAGTGTTCAAAGAACCTCCCTCAAAAATGTTTATTTTTGATCAATTAATTTATACAAGTTCAAATATTATACTATAAGTTTTTATAAATGCAACATCGCCCAGGTATAAATCGGGTGTTAGGAACATCAGTATGGTAGGAAAGTGATCATGGCTGTTTAGGTTTAACAACCTGATCTATCTCTTTCAAAGAAAACAATAATGCTTGCAACTGATCTAACGGCCACATATTGGGCCCATCCGATGGGGCATGATCAGGATCAGGATGTGATTCAATAAATAGTCCGGCAATACCGACAGCCACGGCGGCTCTAGCTAAAATGGGAACAAATTCACGTTGACCATTGCTACGACCGCCCAAACCGCCTGGTAATTGCACTGAATGAGTTGCATCAAACACGACAGGACAGTGTGTTTCACGCATCACTGCCAATGATCGCATATCAGATACTAGGTTATTGTAGCCAAAACTCGTCCCACGTTCACAGACCATAATCGAGTGATTACCGACATGACGTGCTTTTTCAACCACATATTTCATATCCCATGGCGCTAAAAATTGACCTTTTTTGATATTCACCGGCAGCTGTTGTTTTGCCACTCGTTCAATAAAGTTAGTTTGCCTACACAAAAACGCTGGGGTTTGCAAGACATCGACGATACTCGCTACCTCTTCTATTGGGGTATCCTCATGAACATCGGTTAATACGGGAATGCCTATCGTTTTTTTGACAACCGATAAAATCCGCAAGCCTTCTTCAATACCCAACCCACGGAAACTGGTGCTAGAAGAGCGGTTCGCCTTATCAAAAGAAGATTTGTAGATAAAAGGAATCTGAAGCTGTTCGGTTATTTCCTTCAATTGGCCGGCAGTATCGATAGCAAATTGTTCGCCCTCAATGACACAAGGACCCGCAATGAGGAAAAAGGGCTGATCTAACCCTATGTTAAAATGGCAAAGTTGCATGATGTGCTTCCTGATATGTTCTTGCGGCTTCAACAAACCCAGTAAACAAGGGGTGGCCATCTCGCGGTGAAGAAGTGAATTCGGGATGGAATTGACAGCCGATAAACCAAGGGTGATCGGGTAATTCTATCATCTCGACCAAATGACCTTTGAGAGATCTGCCGGAGACTTTCAAGCCTGCTGCTTCTATTTGAGAAAGTAATTGATTGTTGACCTCATAACGATGCCGATGCCGCTCTATCACTGTTTCTTGGCCATAGAGAGTTGCCGCTAACGACCCAGGCGTCAGTTGACAGGGTTGGCCGCCCAACCGCATCGTGCCGCCTTTATCCGAGGTTTCATCACGGATCTCGACCTGGCCTGACTGATTAACCCATTCCGCTACGAGTGCCACTACTGGGTAAGGGGTTGCGAAATCGAACTCCGTGCTATTGGCATGTGCCATATGCGCTTTATTTCTAGCATATTCAATTATGGCAATTTGCATACCTAAACAAATCCCCAAATAAGGTATTTTCTCCTCTCGTGCAAAGGTAACGGCAGCAATTTTACCCTCTATGCCTCGTTTACCAAAGCCGCCGGGTACCACAATCCCATCCATTTGTTTTAAGATTTGCACCCCTTGCTTTTCAATGTCTTCTGCATGAATATAATGGATGTTGACATGCAGTTTAGTCTGAATTCCGGCATGTAATAACGCTTCAATTAATGATTTGTAAGATTCCGTCAAATCCATGTATTTTCCGACCATGGCAATATTGACCTCACCTCGAGGATGACGATAAGCATCGACGACCCGATCCCATTCCATTAAATCAGCAGGCTTGGCTTCTATATCCAACATAGAAATCACAATATCGTCTAATCCTTGCTTATGTAACTCAAGCGGAATTTGATAGATAAAATCGACATCTTGCAAAGGGATCACTGCCCTGGATTCCACATTAGTAAATAAAGCAATTTTGGCACGAGCATTCTCCGGCAACGGTCTATCACAGCGACATAATAAAATGTCCGGCTGAATGCCGATGGATCGCAATTCTTTGACAGAGTGTTGAGTGGGTTTCGTTTTAATTTCGCCGGCTGTTTTGATAAAGGGAACCAGTGTTAAGTGAATAAACAAGGCATGGTGACGCCCTTGCTCCACTCTCATTTGACGAATCGCTTCTAAAAAAGGCAATGATTCAATATCACCCACCGTCCCGCCTATTTCAACCAATACGACTTCCGCCTCCCCTGCTGCATTTTTGATACATCGTTTAATTTCATCGGTAATATGAGGAATAACCTGTACGGTGCCACCCAGGTAATCGCCGCGACGTTCTTTTTGTAGCACATTGGCATACACACGGCCGCTGGTAAAATTATTGGCTTTGCTGGTTTTAATTCGAACAAATCGTTCATAATGCCCCAGATCCAAATCGGTCTCACCACCATCTTCTGTCACAAAAACCTCTCCATGTTGAGAGGGATTCATGGTTCCTGGATCGACATTAATATAAGGATCTAACTTCATTAATGTGACTTTTAAACCCCGCGCCTCTAAAATCGCGCCTAATGAAGCGGATGCAATACCCTTACCTAGGGATGACACGACTCCACCCGTTATAAAAATATATTTCGTCATATCGATGATTAACCTTTTGTTTGCGCGAATGTAACAAAATCGGCTTAAAGCCGCAACGAGTCTAGTGCGATTAAATAAGGCGTTTCTTAAAAAGTCATGCTATTATGTTGCCCATCTTATGCTAGCTTCGATGACGATGATGAATAACGCCATTATATATGAACAACCCCTGAATGAACTCATTCGAGCCGCTTTGCGCTTGGAGCAGTTGTTCTACCAAGTCGACCATCTTATCACAGATACATCTATTTTAGGCACTCGAAATACCATTGCCGTCATTATCAGCATATTACATTTGCTTGACAGACCCGATTTAAAGGCAAAACTTGCCAAAGAATTAAGTTACCAAATGACATTGCTCACACGCCTGGAAAGTACACCTGAAATTGATCATGTGAAGCTGAAAAAATTGCTCTATCAGTTAGATGAATTAAGCCGATGTTTTATTGACAGCAGTGGAAAAATTGGTCAAAATCTGCGAGGAATTGAGTTACTCAACAATTTAAGACTACATCTCGCCAATCCTGGCAGCGGCTACAGTTTTGATATTCCAATCTATCACTATTGGCTAAACCGACCTAGCGAAGAACGCCTCGATACGATTCATTCTTGGTTAAATGAGTTTAATAATATTCGTTTGGCGATTAAATTAGTGCTGCAATTGATTCGTGAAGGAACAAAAATTCTTCCTAAACAAGCAGAAAATGGCTTTTATCAAGAATTACTGGATCCCCAAACCAACTTACGACTCATTAGAGTGGCTGTTCCCACCCACTTATCCGCTTACCCGGAGGTCAGTATTAGCCGACATTTCTTAGGAATCCGGTTTTTTAATCCTGAAATTCAGGGAAGACCTTCACAATATCAAGACAATCTACCCTTTTGGGTCTCTTATTGTAATTAGGTTAATAGTATGGGTATTCAGAAAAAAGATATCACTTGCCCACATTGCCATAAAAAAAATGTTTGGACAGAAGACAATATGTTCCGTCCTTTTTGCTCCGAGCGTTGTCAATTAATTGACTTAGGTGGCTGGGCCAGCGAACAACACCGCATTGTGGGAGATCCTATTTCTTCAGCCAACTCGGATGAGTTTGATGAATCCGGTTCACCTGAGTAAATCGATCTGATTAGGGCGCCTTCTTAAAAACAATTTGTCCCGACACAAGCGTCAACACTACCCGATACTGTTCATCTAACACAACCAAATCCGCATCTTTTCCTGGTGCAATACTCCCTTTATGTTGAAATAGATTCAGTAACTTGGCAGGATTAGCCGAAGCATACGGGATGACATCACTCAAGCTGCTCTTGGTAAACTGCATCATGTGCTGGATTGCCGTGATCATGCTTAATGTACTGCCTGCTAACGTCCCATCCGCTAGTGTTGCAATACCTTGTTTAACGATGACAGCTTGGCCGCCGAGTTGATACTGACCGTCACCTAACCCTGCTGCACACATGGCATCCGTAATTAAAATAATTTTATCCTGTTGCTTTAATTTAAGGGTGAGTTCAATCATAGCGGGATGTAAGTGCACGCCATCTGCAATCAATTCTACAGAAACTTTATTCGACAAAAGAGCTGCTGTGACGACGCCGGGTTCCCGTTGATGCATGCCGCGCATTGCATTGAATAAATGCGTTACATGACAACAGCCTGCATTCATTCCTTTCAACGTTTGTTCATACGTTGCATCGGTATGCCCTATTGAAGCCACAATATTTTCTTGCTGCAGAAAGCGAATCAACTCTAAACTATTGGTCAGTTCAGGCGCGAGTGTCACGAGTTTAATCGCGCGACCCGAAATCGCTTGCCATTTTTTAAGATAGTCTACGTTGGGCAATAATACCTTACCAGCCGATTGCGCGCCGGCTTTTTGAGCAGAAATAAAAGGCCCTTCTAAGTGCACCCCCAATAAGGTCGCTCCCCTATTTGGGTGACCCTTCTGCTTGAATTGACAAATACAGTGTAATACGTTTTCAATTTCATTGGGTCGAGCTGTCATGGTTGTGGCGAGAAAAGCAGTCACTCCTGTCTGAGCTAGAGCAACGCTAATTTGTTCCAACGATTGTTCTGTCGAATCCATCACATCTTTACCTTGCTGCCCATGAATATGTACATCAATACAGCCCGGAATTAAATGATAATTTTCAGGAAATTCAAGATAACTTGTGTCGTGCATCGCCACTATTTTTTCTTTACGATCAATGTGACTGATTTGCGTATTGCGAATCACCATTGCAAAATGGTGTAACACACCTTGTTCGGTATAAATACGTGGACCGCTGATAATCAGTTCTACCACGTTTTTGTCACCTTGGTGAGATGGGTCGGTGCATCCGGATTAAAACCCCGTGTAACACTCAATTTCGCGATCATGCAATAAAATGCTTGAATCATCACAAGCGTATCACAGACAGGATGAATCCCGTGAGGTAATGGCAATAAAATAGATGACATGTCAAGCAAGTCTTTTTCACTTTCATGCAGCATAGGAGAAGCTAATAACACTTTCGCCCCTATCATTTTCATTTTTTTCGCCACGGCTTGCATACCTGAAAAAGTTTCATCTTGTTGTGCAAATAAAAATAAAGGGAACTCTTTTTCAACTAAGGCTAGAGGGCCGTGCAATAATTCTGCGCCAGAAAAGGCTTCAGCATGAATCTTCGCAATCTCTTTGAATTTTAAAGCAGCTTCCTGCGCAATCGGATAACCAAAACCACGACCAATCACTAAGGTTGTCTTGCATCCTTGATACGCTGTCATTGCAGTAGACCAATCTTTTTGTGTGGCTTGTTGTAATAACTCTGGTAACTCTGAGATCGCATTTAAAAGCACTTGATCTCCCGTAAAAATACCTACAAATTGAATGAATGCAGCCAAGGTCGCGATATACGTTTTAGTCGCCGCAATGGATTTCTCAACACCCGCGCCAAGCGGAACAATATATTCGGCTGCATCGGCTAATGGCGAATCCGTGTCATTGACAAAACCCACTGTGATCGCGCCTGCTTTTCTCGCAGCCCATATGACTTCAGCCACATCGGGTGTGACACCCGATTGAGAAATCCCCAATACTAATGAATTCTTTTGTGGTAATTGTTTCTGATAAAGCGTTAATACTGACGGAGCCGCTGAAGAGGTAATTAATCCAGCCCGAGTTTCCAGTAAATATTTCAGAAAAGTGGCTGCATGATCAGAGCTGCCTCGCGCTACCGTCACCGCAACAGACGGACGAATCCCCTGAATGCGAACCGTTAAGGCTTCAAGCAATGTATAATTATCGGCAAATTGTCTACTAATGACTTGCGGTGTTTCCTGTGCCTCAACTTCCATTTGTGACAGCATGTTGAACCCAATTTTTTATCATTAAAATAGCACCCCCATTCGCATCCAGTTTACGTGGAACTAAGCGTGCACGTAATTCTTCACCCAGCCATGGCTCAATAAAGGGTGCAACCCCGCCAAATAAACAACAAGGAATTTGGCTTTCCTTTTTTTGTAGCTTGATTAACGCAGCACTGATGCGATCCACTGCATGAGCCGCTTTTTTCATCAGTCGAACCGCTTGTATTTCCTCTTGTTGACTGTGATTAATCACAATCGGCGCTAAACGCGCAAACTCAGTCGCATTTGCTTGATTTGCCCATGTTGTCAATGTTGCGATGTCTTGATTAAAAAAAGCAAAAATATCTTCAACCAATGCGGATTTTTCAATGCGATGATCCAACCATTGAAACGTGAGCTTTGCCGCTTCTAAACCTAACCATGCTCCGCCTCCCTCATCATCATGAGGAAACCCCCAGCCACCCACTTTGGATTGATGCTGATGTTCAATTTGATAACCCACTACCCCCGTCCCCACAATGATAATCGCGCCATCCTGCAATTCATGTGCGCCCACGCAAGCAACATAGGCATCGGAAGCCAGTTGTATGGTTTTAAAAGGATGGGAACGTGATAAAAAATCGTTATAAGCTTCTCTGACTTCGCAGCCTGCTAACCCTAGACCGATATGAAAATGATACGCTGTATCCTGCAATTCAAGACCGACTAATTCCAGTGCAGTATGAATCCCAGCATAGATAGAATGCCAAGCTTGATCCACTGAAAGACGAATATTGGCGGGGCCGCTGACTGCTTGACCGAGTATTTTGCCATATTGATCTTCAATACGAATTTTCGATTTCGTACCGCCGCCATCAACACCGATAAAAATATCCTGGACCACGTTTATGACTATCCTTAACTCAGTGAAAAATCTATTATAACCCGAGTTCGCATGGAGTGTAATGCTCCCTATCAACCGAGCGAATTATCTGCGTTTAATCTGCGAAATGGGAATTCGCACCTCCCCTGCTGTATCAGGAGGGTACACAGCATCTAAGTGATTTCGCCATGCATGGCCATAAATCACTTCAAATGTGACTGGGAAAACGCTTTCAGCATTGGCAGCTAGGCTTTCTTCAAACACGTCTCCAGCAAATAAACCCGTCACACGCAGCTCTTGAGATAGGGTTGCTATCTCACGATAGGTGAGAGTAACATACTCGACATCCAGCACGGGGTTAATGAATCCAGAGTGAATGAGTGCATCACCTATATCGTGCATATCCATCCACTTCGGAAAACTTAAACCTAAATGGGCGAGCTCCTGCAACGTGTTAGGTCCCAAACTACTCAACATGAGCAAACCGTCAGGACGCATCACTCTATGCCATTCCGATAAAGTGTTATCTAAGTGTGAACACCAAGGTAACCATAAATTAGATACGATTAAATCGGCCATTTGATGTGGCAAAGGTAAATACGCCGACTCTGCTAATAACCACTTCACAGGCTTTTTTTGGTTTTTTTTAGCTAGGATTAATAGGCTCAACGAGGTATCTGCCGCCACGATTTCTGCAGCAGGATAACGAGAGATAAGCTGCTCGGTCACTCTGCCAATACGACAGCCCAAATCCAATACTCTCTCCGGCTGCAACACCATCCAGTCCAATCGATTCACTAAGCTATCGCCCACCTCTTTTTGTAAAACAGAAGCAGCCTCATACGCTTCAGAATCTCTATTTTTAAACAAGTCTTCAGGAGTCATGATGATTCGTTATATCAAAAAAATGGCATCAAAGTGGATGCCTCCAATTTGCATATTATGCCGACAAAAATCTCATCAATCATGGGATTTATGCCAAGCATGCTATCTCGACTTGCCTATTTTATCGCAAACTTGTCGACGTTGCGCGAATATTTTACATGGCACTTCGAATAGCCTATGCGGCACATGCCTTAAACAGCCGCCTCCATTTCAGGTGACTCATGCGCTCTTTGGCTATCACCAGCCGGTGGATCAACTTTTATTAGCTTTAAAATTCAATCAAGCGTTCAGTCATGGTCGACTCCTTGGAGAATTACTTGCCGATAGGATTCAGCATCAATGGTATCGCGAAAAACCCTTACCCTCAGCAATCATCCCTATGCCATTACATCCGATTCGACAAAGAGAACGCGGATTCAATCAATCCATTGAATTGGCAAGACCCATTGCTAAAAAACTACAGCTACCTCTATTGGACACGGTCTGCGAAAGAATAAAATCGACCATGGCTCAAGCCTCATTACCAGCCCATCAGCGTCGTTCTAATATAACCGGTGCCTTTGCGATAAAAAAACCTATCCTGTATCGACATGTCGTGATAGTGGATGACATTATCACGACAGGTCACACCGTGCGTGAACTCTGCCATCTTCTCAAAAACCACGAGGTAGAAACCATCGATATTTGGTGCTGTGCTCGTTCATCTATTTCAACCGAAATTCAGCAGTTAACACCGTAACGAAAAGGGCTAATGCGTTGAAGATAGGTTCCAGCTAATCACCCTAGTCCCTGCCTCGCTGGTTTCGGCAATTTCTATCGTATCCGCATGGATTTTTATAATTTTCCCCTGATGATCACCTACCACTTCACCGAGTGTCACCTGATAGATTTTATGATTTGGCGCCAAAATAAAAGCCCATGGAGGGGATGTCGTATTGACGGTTGCCATCAGTTTAAGTTGTTCTAAAGGATAACGATCCAGTAATGCACTAGGAAATTGAGACCGATCGATTGCATCAAATGGCTCTCGTCCTGAGTTGTCTTGATAGATTTCCGGTTTCGGTATCAGTAGATGAAGGGAATCCTTTTTTTTAAAAATAAAAAAGGGTTGCTTCAAGCGGGTGATCGGTTGATGGATTTTTTGTAAATTTGATTGGTCATCACAACTGGTGACAAAACAAGCTACTAGGATCACCATGAAAAAAAATGGCTTTTTAAATTCTAGCAAGATGATACATCTCCACCGTCAATTCTACTACTAATGGTTTATCGATCGACATTTCCCATTCACCCCCTTTTTTAGTCAAAGCAAGCTGCTTATTTTTATAAATAGAAAAATGATCAATGACCACAATCCATGGTAAGTTAGCAATTTGACTAATAAAACGAGCAATGTCTGCGTAATGACCTTTTGCCACCAAGAACACAGGTACCCGACTATATTTTCCTTCTGATTGATCATCCATCGTTTTGATTTGCCTAAATACAAGCTGATTAGCATGACCCATTTTTACAATTTGATTTTGCAGCTCACTGATGTTGACTGGGTTGACTAATTTTTTTTGCCAACTATGTAATAATAATTTTAATTGTGGAAGCGGTTCGATGGATTCTTCCAAAAGAGATTGCTGTTGCACGCTTTCAAGCACGGCAGATTGCAAGCGATGTTGGCGCTCTTTAGCCGCTTTTTTGTATTCTATTAAATTGAGAAAATCAACAAAATAAGCGGCTATGAACACAGCAATCACATTACATAAAATAACGAGTAATGACCATCCTAGGGATGGTCTTTGATCATAATCAAACGGTGTCTTTTGCACGGACTATCCTTGTTGAGTGACTTGTAATTGAAAGTATCGTTCCGTATGATCGCTATTTTGATCCGTACTCACCCCTTTTAATATGGGTTGGGTGAAAATAGTAGAGTACGTTACATTCTGCATTAACCTGTCAAGACCCAAATCGGTTGCCGCTTCCCCTTCCAGCATAATACGATTTCCTTCATGCGTAGCCTTAGTAAGAGACACATTGACTGGTAGAATGTGAATCAGTTCATTTAAGAAATGAACAGAACGGAAGCTTTTTGCACGCAAACTTAAAATGAAACCGAGCTCTCTCGTGATAGTCAACTCTGCCTCTTTCTGTTTTTTTAATTCAGAAAGAATCCGTTGTCCATGCATGAGTTGGTTTTGTAGAAACTGATTGTTGGCTTGTTGGCGTTGGATAGACCATTCCAAATACACATGAACTGAAACCACTAATATCATAGTGATCATCATGGAACGAATGTACCAGATCAAAAATTGACCTTTTTGAACTGCCCCATATGAGACAATATCCCTTTCTATCATAGCAAGACCCTTAGACAGACCGTTTCTAATCATCACTCTAGCGCATTAACTACACACTCTCAATGCTATCCTGTCTTATCTTTTAATCAATTCTCATCATCTGTTTGAAATTCTTGGTTGTCATCTAAAATTCTGTGTATAATTCTTTGCTTCGAAAATCAGGTGGATCTATGCACGATATCTTATTATTTAGCCAAAATCATTTAATGATACTGATGGTTTTTATTCTTGTGTTACTGCTATTGGTACTGGTTGAAATGATTAAAGCAAAACAAAGCACGACTAAACTCGCCCCAGCCGAAGTGGTACAGTTCATCAATCATCAAAATGCTGCCATCTTGGATCTTCGCTCAGACGAGAGTTTTTTAAGTGGACACATTGTCGATGCTATTTCATTACCTGTTGCTCAACTTCAAGAAAAAACGAAAAAAATTGAAAAATTCAAGTCACAACCCATTGTGTTAGTATGTGCCTCAGGGGTAGAATCGGCCCGTGCTGCAACGATATTAGCTCAAAAAGGTTTTAATCCCTACATCTTATCAGGTGGAATGCGTGCTTGGCGTGAAGCTAACATGCCTATCATAAAAGGATAGTGTCATGGCTAACATTATTATTTACTCTACCGCTCATTGCCCTTATTGTGCTTGGGCGAAACAATTATTGGATAAAAAAAAAGTATCTTACCAAGAATTTTTGATCGATTCAGATCCTGATAAAAAAATAGAAATGGAACGACTCAGTGGTAGACGCTCTGTTCCTCAAATTTTTATCAATAATCAGCCCATTGGGGGTTTTGATAACCTTTCCGCATTGGATAAATCAGGACAACTTGACAAGCTATTAACTAAATAGGAACTCACTCTTATGCAAGAAAAAGCCCAGCAAAAAACAGACTCTTCGGAAAATACACCCCAATTTGAAATTCAACGAATCTATATCAAAGATATGTCATTTGAAGCACCCAATACACCTCACACTTTTGTGGATGAATGGAAACCTGAAGTTCAATTAAATTTAGAAACAAAAAGCAACCGCATTCAAGATAATGTACATGAAGTGATTTTGTCTGTCACAGCCACTGTGACAACCAACAAAAAGCCTGCTTTTATCGTTGAAGCGCACCAGGCCGGCGTATTTTTGATTAATGGACTACCGAACGACCAGCTACGTCAAATGCTTGGTAGTTTTTGCCCAAACATTTTATTTCCTTATGCTAGAGAAGTGATTTCCGATGTGGTCGTGCGTGGCGGATTTCCTCAGTTATTGCTTGCGCCCGTTAATTTCGACGCGCTGTATGCAAAACATGTACAAGAACAGCAAACGGGTTCCAAAAAAACTGAAGATTCTGATTCCGGCTCGAAAACACACTAACACGCAACAGGCAGCTATTTGTGGGAACGATGCACTCCCAAGCAATGACGATACTCGGCGCAGGTTCTTGGGGATCTGCACTCGCTCTGTATTTGGCACGCCTAGGGCAAACCGTATATTTATGGAGTTATGAAAGGCATCATGCCGCCATGTTAGCGACAGATCGACTGAATCGTCGCTATCTACCTAACCATCTTTTTCCTGACACATTACATCCCATAGCCAACTTAGCCGAGGCTGTCTCTTACTCAAATGACCTATTAATTGCTGTTCCTTCTTTTGCCTTTGCTGACACATTGACTGCATTAAAACCAACGATGACTCACCCTATTCGTTTGATCTGCGCCACCAAAGGATTGGATCACTCGACAGGTCGATTATTGCATCAAGTAACGGCCGATACCTTAGGCCAAGAAATCCCTTACGCTGTTTTATCTGGACCTTCTTTTGCAAAAGAAGTTGCCTCTGGCTTACCTACCGCGATTGTGATAGCGAGTCAAGATCAATCGTTTGCTAACGAGTTAGTCGCTCGTTTCAACACGGATATCTTTCGCGTTTATACGAGTACAGATGTCACCGGCGTAGAAATCTGCGGTGCATTAAAAAATGTATTAGCGGTTGCGACCGGTATTTCTGATGGAATGGGATTTGGTGCAAATGCTCGCAGCGCATTAATTACGCGTGGGCTCGCTGAGATGACCCGTCTTGGTGTTGCCATGGGTGGTAAACTAGAGACTTTTATGGGACTCGCCGGCGTGGGTGATCTGGTATTAACCTGCACAGATAATCAATCACGCAACCGATCTTTTGGACTGGCATTAGGCAAAGGTATCGATGCCAATCAAGCCGAAAAAGACATTGGCCAAGTGATTGAGGGGAAAAAAAATGCCGGCATCGTGCTATCACTTGCTGCTCAATATCACATTGAAATGCCCATCACAGAGGTAGTATGGGGTATTTTATCTGGAACATTAACACCATCATCTGCCATGTTAAATTTGGTTTCGCGTCAACCCAAGATAGAATCAAACTAGATTTAACAGACTCCAGCCACACAGTTTACTAACCGAATACACCGTCTACATTTCTCTTGATTTTCACTTAATAATCAATATGATTAACAACCAACATCGCTGACCATGCTATTCCCAGATTGCAGGAGAAAGAAATGATAGAATTGTACGGCTCGCCTACCCCGAGCGCCTATACCGTGGCCATTATGCTAGAAGAAATTGGCTTCAACTATTCTGTGTTCCCTATTAAAAATACACATGAACAATTTGAATTAGAATTCTTAAAAACAACGCCAAGCAATATTTTTCCTGTCATCTTGGATAGAGAAGGCATTGCTGATAGTAAACCGATGGTGATCTTTGAACCCGGTGCCATCTTGATGTATCTCGCTGAAAAAAGCAAACAGCTCCTTTCTGAATCACACAGTGATCGTTTCATAGTATTGCAATGGCTGTTATTCGAGAATTCCAAAATTGGTCCTATTCTTGGCAACTCCAAACACTTTATGTATCACGCTCCGGAAGAAGTTCCTTATGCTGTAAAGCGGTTTAATAATGAAGCCAAACGAATTTTTTCTATCATCGAAAATCAGCTCGCAGAAAATGATTTTTTAGCCGGAGAATACTCCATTGCAGACATTGCGACCTACCCATGGGTACGTGAGTATGAGCGATATGGCATCACTGCCGACCAGTCACCTCATCTCGTGCGTTGGCTTCAACAAATTCAGGAGAGAAAGGCCGTAACCCGTGGCTTTGAAGCATTGGCTAATTTAACCTAAATTCGGCAGTTAAAACGGATTGCTCATTTAGGTTTAAACTGATGAGCACAAATCATCATGCACTAGGATCAGCGGCCATCGCCAACGTTAGGAATCACTCAATTTCTCAACAGCCCTTAAAATTCCACGCAAGATATTCATTTCCATCACATCCAGTCGTGCTCGATTAAATAACCGTCGTAACCGTGTCATCAACTGCCTGGGTGCCTCTGGCTTTAAGAAATCTAAATCAATCAATACATTTTCTAATTGTTCATAGAATCGAGCCAGTTCTTCTGCCGTGACAAACTGATAATCCCACTGAGCATCCTCTGGTCGTTCATCGAGACTAGCGACTCTAATTTCATATGCTAGAATTTGTACTGCAGCTGCCACGTTCAAAGAATGATAGAGCGAATCGGTTGGAATCTGTACGTGATAATGACATCGATGTAATTCGTCATTGGTCAACCCAGATTGTTCGCGGCCAAATACAATGGCCACTGCCCCATGCTGTGCTTCGATAATGGTTTTTTGCCCACATTCTCTCGGAGTCAGCATCGGCCAAGGGATTGCCCTAGAACGTGCACTCGTCCCAATCACGAGTTGACAGTCATGAATCGCTTCATCCAAGCTCGTCACAACGATTGCCTCATCCAACCGATCGGCGGCACCGGAAGCCATCTCATTCGCTTTATCGTGAGGAAACAACTGTGGTGAAACAAGATATAATGTAATTAATCCCATGGTTTTCATGGCGCGGGCGGCAGCGCCGATATTACCTGGATGAGACGTGTTGACCAATACAATTCGAATATTCTTTAACATAATAAAACCTATTGAGAGCCATCAGTAAAATAAAAGCTAAATGCCGATATCAATAGGATATAAGATTTGCTATCCTATGCATCCTGTTTTTATTCTATTCTCATAAAAAAATGAAAGAACCCTTAGTCAATATAGCAATTCAGGCTGCCCGCGCTGCTGGCAATACCATCATACGTGCTATTGACCGTTTGGATAAAATAATCGTCACGGAAAAGCAACCAAACGACTATGTCACCGAAGTAGATCAGCAAGCAGAGCGTGATATTATTGCCGTTATCCGCAAAGCCCACCCCACACATAGCATCCTCAGTGAAGAATGCGGCAATGATCTACCTGGACACGATTATACTTGGATTATTGACCCTCTGGATGGTACACGTAATTTTATGCATGGTTTCCCCCATTTTGCTGTTTCGATCGCAATCAGTTATAAAAACCGCATTGAACATGCCGTCATTTATGATCCCTTACGCCAAGAACTCTTTACTGCGACTCGTGGCAAAGGCGCTCAACTCAATAATAGACGTATTCGTGTCAATAAACGCAAAGAACTTCATGAATGCCTGCTCGGAACCGGGTTTCCTTACCGACATACCCCAAAATTGATTGAAGCGTATATTGAAAGCTTAAAAAATATTTTACCGCTGAGCGGTGATGTCAGACGCGCCGGTTCTGCTGCATTAGATCTGGCATACGTGGCTTCTGGACGTCTCGATGGCTTTTGGGAAACGGGATTACAAAGCTGGGATATGGCGGCAGGTGCTTTATTGATTAAAGAAGCCGGTGGCTTGGTATGCGACTTTCAAGGGGCGGAACATTTTTTGGAAACCGGCAATATTATTACAGCTAACCCCAAAATTTTAAAAATTTTATTTAAGTCCTTATCTCCTTTATTAAAAGCCGTTTCTTAACTTTTTATTTATGCAGTGAGTCATCTGTTGTTCCTTTTTAATAATTAGAATTATGTTGGGCAAGACGGCTTTGTATCTCGCTGCTTGCAACAATCAAGACCCTATGGTCAATGCCTTACTGCAAGCCGGCTCTAATATCAATCATCAAAAAGCAAATAGTCAAATAAATAAACTAGGTAATAGCCCGAACACAACGAACCCCAAACGGGTAGTTCACGAAGCCGCCGCCCTGAACGCCAGCACCGCGGCCAACCGCGAACCGCTGAAACCACGCGACGACAGGGGCGCTATTCTCACTCGCGGTAGAGCTCCAATAGTTACCAGAATTGACAAAATTAAAGCTTTGTGTTGTATTGGTTTCCAAAAGATTGTACTGAATGTTGGGAATAGAGCCTGGTGATGCGCCGCAATTAAAATTGGTATCCGAACCACCAAAGCCCATCTGACAGATAGCGGGCAGATACCAGTCGGTATAGCCTCCTCCAGAAGAGCCGGTACAAACTGTTGCGGAATAGGTTCCAGCGCCATACTGCGCCACCATTGCTTGCGTGTTCGATAAGCCATTCGTGCCGCTATACATCGCAAAAGTTGTATTATCACCACTCGGTGAATACTCGGTGGTATTCTGAGAAACATTATCCGATTCCGCTGCAACGGTTCCACCAATACTTTGGGAAGTATTCGTTGTCTCAATAATTGAAAATAACCAACCCGCCTCATAAAAACTACCATAAGTCAAAATATTGACTGTGGGATTAAGCATATTGGTATTGTTTCCTTGAATGGTTAACGTGATTGGCGTTGGACTCGCATCAGCCACAGCAGCACTCGGCATGGCTGACGGCTGAATTGTTACCGTACAGGTGCCGTTGCTTAAAATAGTTCCACAACCTACGCACGTTATCGATGTTATACTGGGTGAAGTAGATGTAGGACAAGTCACACCTGTGGCAGTTGCCATCCCTGTATTCTGTACAGTAAAAACACGGGGAGTTCCTGATGCACTAGAACCGCCTGAAGCCAGGTTGCTTAACCCTGTCACACTCAACGCCAAGGTACTTGGAGTTACGGTCAGCGTTGTTTCTGTAGTTAAGGTAACCGTTCCTGCAGCAGACTGGGTATGACTCACTGGCCCAATATAGGTATATCCTGACGGGCTTGTGCCTTGCCCCCCCACATAAGCATATCCCTGTGTGTTTATGATAATGCCGGCGTCATGGTAGGTATGGTTAGGGGCTGTGGTTTTGATAGTAAGCGTGGCATTTGAGGTACTGTAACGTTGGCAGCTTAAGGGATATTGGGCATTTACATTTAAACAGAGATTGAAACTGACCGTTTGCCCCAAAGCCGCACCACTAGAAACCACATTGAATAAATAACCTGTTTTGGCTGATACAAGCGTTGTCTGCGAGAGTAATAGTATCGTTAATATCTTTTTGACAAGATTCATTATGACCATTCCTTTTTCATAAGCCTAGAGAACTAAACTGTTATTTAACACATCACGGCATTGGCGTAAACAGGCTCTGTATTGAGGGTATTCACCACTTGGCTTGTTACCACATTGAAATTTCCTTGCCCTAGATAAACGAAACGATTCACTTTGATACCTGCGCCAATAGTTGCGGTAAACGTGCTGATCACAAAGTAGACTCCAACTGGTATTTTATGACTTGCATTTTAACAAGCTATCTCTGAAATGGCGACAACCCGTCTGCTGTTTTTGATTGACATAAGCTTCGAAAGCGCGCACGTCGCCGTGCGCAGCATCCTTCGCCGCGTCCTTTGCCCATCGCGCGCCAGTACTGTGAAGTGCAAAATCAAAACCCAGCCGAGAAGCGGTAAGAGGGTAAAACTCGGGATACACCCACTCATCAAACTCCGCATGATATACTTCAATTTGAAACAAACGAGTCTGCGGTATGCCATTTCGCAGCTTCCCCACGGTATTCGCAAGACCCTCACAAAACGCTTGTACGTAATTAGCTGGCATAAGGCGCTGTATATATCCGATGATTTGCTGCCAAAATAACATGGCGCGTGGATCACTATAATCATTTCCAAAATAATCATGATAATGATCATCGTATGTTTTAAATGCTTGATGAAGCAGATCAGGGTTAAAATGTCGTCCTGTCGTTACGATGTCATTCAGTGTCGCATTCAGCAGTGATCTAAATTGGGCAAGTGCTTCTGCGACTTTGAATCCTGTTGATGTCACCGTTAATTGATAGTCGGGATAGCCAGAAGATGTAATATCACCAACCTCAGCATCACTAATAGCTTGGGTCAACGTATCTAACTGGGCAAAAACTGGCGCCCATCTTTTTTCTTCCGCATTTCTCCATCCTCCTGGAAATTGTGCGTTGTATTGCGCATTGGCTTCCTGTTCACCAGCAACTTCTATCAACAGGGCTTTGATCATTTCAACCATTTGAGTCTCTTCAACTGCGAGGGCCATTTGATACGGTTTTGCATTCGCTTTTTGACCTGAAGGAGCGATGACAAACTCTTTTTCTTCTAATTTTTCTAACAATGTGGAAGCAATGATATGTGAAATTATTTTTTAAAGATATTTAAACCGACAGTGCTTTCTATATAGGGTAAATGTAACCCTGAGGAGGAAATAAAACCACCCATTTAATAAAGTCTTTTAATCGTGTATGACACGGAAATATTTTTGGTTATACTTTGCATCACAACACGGCTCGGGTGTAAGCAATGCTGTTTATATCTGAAGGGGTGTTTTTTTATGACCAAGCAAGTTGGGAATATTTCTTAGAGTAATTAAGAAATTTTTGATAAGTATCTAGTAAGATTCAGTGTATAATTATCTTGAAATGACCAAATAAAAATCACCTTATTTGTTAACATATCCTATTAAGAGAAATTAGATGTTAAATAGATTAATTTATGATGTCTGAATCCATAAAGTGTGAAGTTTACAACAAAGCCCCGATAGTTGAGGCCGTGATGGACATTAATGTTCAGTTTGCTGAAGGCGTTGATATTTCAAAATTAAATGCTTTAGCTGACAAGCTTGAAGGATATCCAACTAAAGAAAATATTTTTATTGCAAGAGCCCAGGTTAATATCAATCATGCTTTGTCTCAGACAAAGCACTCAAGTGACCAGCTTGGCATTAGGTTAATTTCTGAAGACAAGAAATATGTTATTCAAATAAAAAAAACAGGTTTTACATTTAGTCGAGTTAATGGTTACGAAAGCTGGGAAATTTTTCAATCGAAAGCAAAAGACTTATGGGAATTATATTTTAATAATCTTAATCCTATAAAGATTACACGGATAGGATTGAGATATATTAATAGAATTAATATACCAGCTCTTAATTTTAATTTAGAAGAATATTTTGAAACTTATCCAAAAGTATTTTCTGGGAATAATGGTAATTTGTCAGGTTTTTTTCTACAATTACAGGTACCACAGCCTGACGATAATATTGCAATTTTAAACCAGACAATAACAAGTCCATTAGAGCCCGGATATACATCTGTGTTATTTGATATTGATGTGCTCGATCGAAAGCATCTAGATGCCAATAACCAAGAAGAGCTTTGGAACAGATTCCAACTTTTAAGAATGCAAAAAAATAAATTATTTGATGATAGTATTACTAATAAAACAAAAGAGCTATTCTCATGAGCCATTTAATGAATGCAGCATCAACTCCATACTACAAAACAGAGTTTCCGAACGAGGTTACACTGTATCCAATTTCGTTAAATAGAGATGATAACGATGTGCCTAATAGATTTGATTCGCAACTTTATCTTCCAATAAAAAATAATGAAGTTACCCAGTGTGTAGAAAAGTTGAAGAAACTTAATCATTGGCCAGAAAATTGGGATGGTTACGGTGCCAAACCACCAAAGAAGCATGCTATCAATTTTGCTGTCAATTTAGTCCACTATATATTTGATATTAGCTATACATTGAGGTTTATTTGGAGTTCTCCCAATGTATCAGCTGACTCTAATGGTGATGTATTGTTAGAGTGGTGGGGAAAGAATAATAAAAAGATTTCACTTTACATTAGTGATAATAATCAAATTGAATATATCAAAAGCTCTACAGCAAATATTAGTGAGATGGAAGATGATGTATTGAACAATTTTGATGTAGAAGTTTACCAGCAATTGTTTGCCTGGCTAAGCGAGTAAGCTGTTCTATGTCTTTATTAACGTCGTCATGTGACCCTGTATTGGATGACGAAATCTTATATAGAAGAGTTACATTCAAAGGCGGTGGTATAAAGTATGAGCATGATGCTTTTCGTATTAGCGCATCATCGTTCAATGATCCAAAAAAACAACCAT
This sequence comes from Pseudomonadota bacterium, assembly GCA_021807565.1. Lineage (GTDB taxonomy): Bacteria > Pseudomonadota > Gammaproteobacteria > DSM-16500 > DSM-16500 > JAKBCU01. The sequence continues at coordinate 38,161 of JAKBCU010000005.1, forward strand.
CCGTTGACCGAGCATTGTTGCAAGATAAAAATCCTGAAAATTCAAAAAAGCATTTAACAGAAGGAATAGTTTCTTTAGTCACGGGTAAGGTTAGATCTGAAAGGATAGCTAGTCGCCCCTGAAAAACCCCGCTGACAGCTTAAAAAACAGAAGCAAATAAAATATTTCCTGCTAAAATTCTGCAAGTTTTTCAAATAACGATAGG
>JAKBCU010000060.1 GCA_021807565.1 Pseudomonadota bacterium
CATATGGTTTGGCTACAAATGAAATTAGGTTTAGTGGTCATATTGCTTTTTTATCATTTGTACTTAGGAGTGTTGTTACACGCCTTTAAACATGATCATAATCGACATAGTCATATCTATTATCGCTGGATTAATGAAATACCAACCTTATTACTGATTTTGATGGTTGTCTTAGCCGTCGTAAAACCGGTTTAACTTAGGGCCCTTATCGAAAAGATCTTAATTCGTAATCACGGCTGATAGCTTTGTCTGCGCTTACCCATGCATGGGATAGTGATTTTTTTAGGCTCTTAAAAAACGAAGCATGAGATGAAGCTGAATATTTTTTTATAGGATAGTGTTTAGCCATCTCCTCCACCAAACAAAAATCGTCTATCTTCTCCTCTTGGGGTAACTGAATCTTTTGATGAATCACGGGAACTGATGGCGGGTATTCTGGTTTTATGTCATCGCTCATCACCGTACCCGCTAATGCCTCTGCAATGTGTTGTTCTAATAAGGCTTGTTCATTTCCATTGACCTGTATCACGGGTTGATCTTCGCTAACAACCCGCAAATCCAATAAAATATGCTGTATTTTTTTGATTAAATTCAACAGAACGTCTTCGCGCAATAATCGCAACGGGATAACAATCATCGACGCAATCGCACCGGGTACGGGTAATACTAACAAGGGCCCCGTCAGCCATTTGGCATGATGATGAAACCACTCTGCTGTGACCACAGCCTGATGAATTTCTTTATTAAATAATGTGAGTACCTTTTTGACGGCAGGCAATCTGGATGCCATCACCCACCCATCCAAGCATTGTCCCTGTTGTGGTGTGGGATAAAAATCTCCCTCACAAAATAAAAATTGGACGAGCTGATTCGTTCTTTTGTTACTCAGTATCGACTCTGCTTTCTTCAAGCGACGATTAAACGCATTGGTATCTTCCATTTCCGGCAAAAATAACCAATTAAAAAAATACAGTGCTTTTCGAGTCATTTGTTTTGGTAAATAAAAAATATCCCATGGATTTTTTTTGTTGCCTGGCAATGGATCATTAAAAGCAAGTGCCGCAACGGAAGCAAACTGAATCACTAGATTAGAAATGGCATCGCGTGTCAAAAAGGTATCGACTTCTGTGACAACATAAAGCAAAAAAGAAAGTACTTCAATACCCAATAATTGCGCCAACCCCACTCCGAAACTATGTGCTTTATTTCTCGCGAACACAAGATATCGATGTCGAGTACATTGTCCTTCAGTGGTAACTTTAAACTCATTTAAGTTCTGGCCATAAATCACTATTTTCATCAGGTAAGCAACGAGTTTACTGATTTTATAAGCCGGCGGAGAAATCATTACAATGTGATTGATCAAGTCGGGTAATGCGATAAAAAAAAGATTACCCGCATAATAAATAGGGCTTGAAATACTGGCATGCATCGTTTTTTTGATGCTACAACCACAGGTTTTATTGTGAATAAGGGGAAAAAATGATTTTGCTTCTTGATGAACTAAATAAAGGGAATCTGTCAAGTGAGTTGCCAATGCCTTCGATCGCACCTCAACGAACACCTGATTGAATTGATTTTCTAGATACTGTTTATCGTCGTTAAGCGTTCTGTTGAAGGCAGCAATTAAACCTCTCGCTAATTCATGAGCTGTGACTTTTGCAATGCTACTTGAAAAGTTTTCCACAAACTCATCACTCACAGATAATCCATTTTCTCGTTTGATAAAATGATACATCAAATGGCTTAATGGATGAATGATAGCATGAATGGATTTTTCCGTGATCTCGGGTTGCGAAAAAAAATCAGAAAATAGTCTCTGTAATCCATCTGCTAATGGCAGATAATAAAAATCATGGGGGGTCGATTTCACATGCGATAAAAAAATAACTTTACATGCTTCTGAAAATTTTTTTGCCAACGTCTCTGCGAGCAATCTCGGCAAATACATTGCCACATCGTTTGCAACCACTCGTGGTAATGCGACAGTGTAACACGCATTGTTCACTAACTGACGCACAAACAATCGAAACACGAATGAAATCGTAATGACCCAGTCCGCTGTGATAATCATCGGATCTACAATATCAGGCGATTTTAATAAAAGAACATTGATTCCACGCCTATACATTACATAAGGAATGATATAATGTAGCACATTCGATTTGAGCGAGGTTAAAATTAAGTCATGCGTCTGTTCTGCCATTTTCAAAAAGGAAGGTACGCGAAATATTTGATTAAACCCTTGAGAAAAATGCACTCTAGCTTGCAAAAGATAGATTGCTTTTGCAACACGTGTGAGAGGTGAGACGATGACAGGATTCAGATAAGACCAAACCAGATTCATTCCCTTATCTATCTGAGCAGCAAATATCATATCGTTGAATTCCCTATCTGCATTGAGGAAGGAATAGCATAAAAAGATTAAAGAAATATTAAGAGCACAACTAGCCGCTGAATAAATCATTTTTGATCAGGAGACGTTATGTTAATCGTTTACATTATAAGAGAAACAGATTCGATTCGTTTTGAATCTTCTGCAGAAAATTTGCACCTCATTCATCATTTTCAAAATTTCTTTTCATTAACTGACAAATGGCAATGCAATACATCAACAGATGGTACTATTTTTTATGTTGAAAAACAGCTTGGCGCCTTGTTACAAAATCAATATCTATTGAATAGATATCTTAATTATTTTATAGAACAAAAAATTCCTTTTATTCTCCATGACACTATTCATCAAGAGAAACAGTTAGCTGCGCTGCCCTCTGTTGAGATAACGCATCCACCTCATACCCCCCAGAGTGAGCCGGATGTCAATGCGTCGACAAAACACATCTCCGGCTTATTGCAAGCCTGTTCTACTAGCCAACCTGAAGAGACAGCGTCTCACTCTTCGTCCTACTCCACTCAACCCGCTGATCAGCCTGTTAATCACACGATACTACCCGATACCGACACGGAAACCATTCAGCCAACTACCTTGTTAGCCACTGAAGAGTCTTTGATAAATATATTACCACCCGTTCTTTATTTTGATTACACAGATCCTGCGCTGTATCCTTTTTCACAAACTAACAGTAACCAGGATTCCTCTTTTCTTCCAAGTGAGCTGCCTCCCATAGATCCAGATGTTTTTTGTAACACGAGCGAAATCATCACCCCCGCTCATGAAACGACATCCTCCGAAAACACAATAGTTTCATCCCCATCCAAATCCGGGAATAGCAGCTCAAATGCTGCTAATGTGGTTTCATTACCCAAAGAGATATCGCCTAGCGAGACTGACTGTGACAGTCTGAAGACAAATAAAAAAACAAGAAAAAATTTCCGAGAGAGGGAAAGAAGAACCGAGATCAAGCAGGGTTTCGATTCCATTTATACATTACTGATAGAGGATATTCGCGACCCCGTTAGCCACATCCCAAAACATCTCAAAACAAACAACTATGCAATCCAATTGAGGAATAAAGCGTCCATACTGTGGGCATCTTATGATTATCTGAATCATTTAAAAAAATTGATTCCTACGCAAACCGATACCGTGCAAACCAATCCAGCCGATACGGCGCAAGCCAACCGAGATAAATCGAAAAAAAGAAAGGCAATACGTCGGTAAGGGTTCTATTACCCTCAAGCTGTTAATTTAGGTTTAAAGACTTTGAACACGTTCTAAGACCGTAAAACAGACTCAAGTACTTGTCTTAGTTCCACCAGTCTTCCATGAAAAAAATGTCCTGCGCCTTCCATGCCTATCACCTTTGGCTGAGGATGGAGCGTTTCAATCCAGGCCATGACTTGATTAGAGTCAACTACCTCATCTTGATCACCTTGCACTAAAACCCAAGGGCATGTGATAGGTGGCAATTGATCTAAAGGAAAATAAGGAACAGGCGGCGCTATCGTCACCAGTTGTGCAATGGGCAATTGACTCGCTGCTTGAATCACAATAAATGCGCCAAAGGAAAATCCTGCTAACCAAATCGCATCATGAGGACGAACGGCTTTTACCCATTGAACCACGGCTAATAAATCCTCTAACTCACCCTGACCTTCGGCATAGTGTCCTGTGCTTTTTCCTACGCCGCGAAAATTGAATCGTACCGTACGCAATCCTAAGTGTTGAAACGTATGCATCAAGGTGGTTACCACTTTATTGTTCATCGTTCCACCATAGAGTGGATGTGGATGACAAATAATGGCAGTTGCTCGACGATCTTTTTCTGCTATAACAGCCGTTGTGGCTGTCTCCAACAGACCCGATGGGCCTGATAACAAAAAAGTGGCTTGAGTAGAAGGAAAATTATCCATCATGGGATCCCCTGTTCTTCGACTGATATCTCAATCCTTTTTTATTTTCATTTGGTTTGTAAACCCATTCATTTTTTTTAAAAAGAATCCGGTATAAGACGTTGGATGTGCCGCTACTTCTTCAGGTGTGCCCACGGCAACAACACAGCCGCCTTGATCACCCCCTTCAGGTCCGAGATCAATAATCCAGTCCGCTGTTTTGACGACATCTAAATTATGTTCAATAATGACAATGGTGTTCCCTGCATCACGCAAACGATGCAACACGGTTAGCAGCTGTTCAATATCGTAAAAATGCAAGCCCGTGGTGGGTTCGTCCAGAATATAAAGTGTTTTTCCTGTATCACGACGTGATAATTCTCGTGCTAATTTAATCCGTTGCGCCTCACCTCCCGACAAAGTCGTCGCACTTTGCCCTAAACAGACATAGGATAAACCGACATCGATTAACGTTTGTAATTTACGCGCCACCGATGGAATCGCATCAAAAAATTGACGCGCCTCTTCTATCGTCATCTCTAATACTTGGCTGATGTTTTTACCTTTATAAAAAATGTCGAGTGTTTCCCGATTGTAGCGTTTTGCTTGGCAAACATCACATGTCACATACACATCGGCCAAAAAATGCATTTCCACTTTGATGACACCATCGCCTTGACAAGCTTCACAACGACCGCCGCGTACGTTAAAACTAAATCGTCCTGGTTGATAACCTCGTGAACGCGCCTCTTGTGTACCCGCAAATAATTCACGAATCGTTGTAAACAAGCCGGTATACGTGGCCGGGTTAGATCGAGGCGTGCGGCCAATTGGGCTTTGATCGATGTCTACTACTTTATCTAAATGCTCCAGAATGCCTTCCACGGAATCCAGTGGCGCTGATTCTCGTGTGGTTGCACCGTTTAAAAGGCGAGCAGCAAGCGGCGCTAATGTATCATTAATTAGTGTGGATTTTCCAGAACCGGATACTCCTGTGATACACGTCATTAATCCAATGGGAATATCGACATGAATATGCCGCAAATTATTACCATGCACCCCTTTGAGTGAAATCATTTTTTTTGGATTCCGTGGCAACCGTTTTTTCGGGATGTCTATTTTGCGTTTACCGGATAAATATTGTCCCGTTAATGAAGCGGGTTGTTTCATAATATCGTTAGGCGTGCCCACGGCGACAATGCCGCCACCATGCACTCCCGCACCAGGACCTAAATCGACAATATAATCTGCGTGTAAAATCGCTTCTTCATCATGCTCGACGACAATCACTGTATTGCCTAAATCACGCAACTGATATAAGGTTTCGAGCAGTCGTGCATTGTCACGCTGGTGTAATCCAATTGATGGTTCATCTAAAATATACATCACGCCTACCAGGCCTGCGCCAATTTGGCTTGCCAAGCGAATACGTTGTGCTTCACCCCCAGAGAGTGTATCCGCACTTCGGTCTAAACTGAGATAATCTAAACCCACATTGATTAAAAAAGTGAGACGACTCATTAATTCTTTAACGATTTTTTCAGCGATATCAGCTCGATAACCGGATAACGTGATGTTTTCAAAAAATGCTTTTGTTTGGGTAATGGGTTTTTTGACAATCTCAGGTAGAGTGGTATCTGCCACATAAACAAAACGGGCGGCTTGACATAAGCGCGTGCCTTCACAGCTTTCACAGAAGGTGGAAGCTAAATACCGGCTTAATTCTTCATGCACCATTGCCGATTCTGTTTCACGATAACGTCTCTCCATGTTGGGGATAACGCCTTCAAAGACATCCGTTTTTGAAAACTGACGGCCCTCTTCATTACGATAATGAAATTTAATCCACTCATCTTGGCTGCCATATAAAATCATCTTCTGAATTTTTTTCGGTAATTTATCAAATGGAACATCCAAATCAAATTTGTAATGCTTTGCAAGTGATGTCAATATTTGAAAATAATACTGATTTCGTTTATCCCAGCCACGAATAGCGCCTTCACTTAAACTGAATTTTCGATTGGTGACGATTAAATTCGGATCAAAATGCTGTTTCACTCCCAAGCCATCGCACGCCGGGCAAGCACCGACGGGGTTATTAAATGAAAATAAACGAGGTGCCAATTCAGTCATACTATACCCACATTCAGGACAAGCAAATTTGGCAGAAAAGGATATGTCATTGTGTTTGCCTTTCGCTTCATCCATCAAAGAAACCATGGCAATGCCATTGGCTAACCGAATTGCCGTTTCAAAGGATTCGGCTAAACGTAATCTCGCATCGGGACGTATTTTCAGCCGATCAATCACCACTTCAATAGTGTGTTTTCGACGCAAATCCAGTGTCGGCGGCTGATCTAATTCGATTAATTTCCCATCTATTCTGGCGCGGACAAATCCTTGACTACGCAAAGATTGCAATAAGTCACTGTGCTCCCCTTTGCGTTCACGCACCACAGGCGCCAAGATCATGATTTTGGTTTCTTCTGCGAAAGCAGACACGGTATCCACCATTTGGCTAATGGTTTGTGCTTCTAACAATTGGCCGTGTTCGGGGCATCGTGGTTGTCCTACCTTGGCAAATAATAATCGCAAATAATCATAAATTTCGGTAATTGTCCCCACGGTAGATCGCGGGTTATGCGATGTCGATTTTTGTTCGATAGAAATCGCGGGTGATAACCCTTCGATATGGTCTACATCGGGCTTTTCCATCATAGAAAGAAACTGTCTGGCATAGGCAGACAATGACTCTACGTAACGACGCTGCCCCTCTGCATAGAGCGTATCAAACGCTAAAGACGATTTGCCGGATCCAGATAACCCTGTGATCACCACTAACTGATCTCGTGGTAAATTCAAATTGATATTTTTCAGGTTATGGGTACGCGCCCCGCGAATTTGGATTTCTTTCATAAATTTTTTCTTAAAATTAACTGAATTGATTATAATAGGCCGCCCATTATAACAAAGAGCAGCACAAAAAATGACTTTTATTGAACGACGCGCCATCATTTCCTTATCGAGTGTCATGTCTTTACGCATGATCGGCTTATTTATGATTTTGCCGGTTTTTAGCCTATATACCAATCAACTCGCGGGATCAACCCCTACTCTCATTGGCGTTGCCCTAGGCATTTATGGACTGACTCAGGGGGTGTTTCAAATTCCATTCGGTATGTTATCCGACCATATTGGGCGGAAAAAAATGATTGTGTTAGGGCTCATTTTATTTACACTGGGTAGTCTGATTGCCGCCTTTACTCATAGCATGGTCGGTATGATTCTGGCTCGCGCTTTACAGGGTACAGGTGCCGTGGGTAGCACGATTATTGCTATGCTCGCGGATCTCACTAGCGAAAAGCAACGTACCAAAGCAATGGCTGGAATGGGAATCAGTATCGGTTTATCGTTTTCTGTGGCCTTTGTGATGGGCCCTGTACTGCTTTCTTTTACCCAGGTACCGGGTATGTTTTTGATAGGAGCGCTACTCAGTCTCGTTGCTATCTTCATTCTCTTGTTTATTGTCCCCAAGCCCGCTCAGATAGCCTGGCATGCCGACACAGAACCTGAACCTAGCCAATTTATCGCCATTCTGAAACATGGCGGTCTTGCTCGACTGAATATAGGTATTTTTATTCTTCATGCGATATTAACTGCCAGTTTCGTAGCAATTCCGCTGACACTACGCTATATTGTTGGCTTACAAAATCAGCAGCAATGGCTACTATACTTTCCTGTTCTGCTTCTGGCATTCTGCCTCACTATTCCTATCATTGTCATTGCTGAAAAAAAACAACGTGTCAAAACGTGTTTTGTTGGTGCTATCCTGCTACTAGGAGCAGCGGAATGTGTATTATGGACAGCCGCAACCACCCTTTGGCGATCGGGCATTGGGTTACTCTTATTTTTCACGGCTTTTTCCATTCTTGAAGCGTTTCTACCGTCTTTAGTTTCCCGTATGGCGCCTCCATCACGTAAGGGAACAGCGCTAGGCATCTATTCCTCTGCGCAATTCCTTGGTATCTTTGTGGGAGGTTTATTAGGCGGGTGGTTGTATGGCTTGTTTGGTTTAACGAATGTATATCTATTTTGTCTAATCCTGTGCTTATGCTGGGCGATTGTTGCACTATTCATGAAACTGCCGCAAACAAAAGCATGACCCCATTAGATTTTTATTTTTAGGAGAGAATCATCATGGCAAGAGGTGTCAATAAAGTTATTTTAATTGGTAACTTAGGTAAAGATCCTGAAGTACGCTATACCCCGAACGGTTTGGCTGTGACCAATATCACCGTCGCGACGAGTGAAAGCTGGAAAGATAAACAAACAGGTGAAAACCAAGAAAGGACTGAATGGCATCGCATTGTACTTTATGGCCGCCTGGCTGAAATTGCCGGTGAATATTTACGTAAAGGATCAAAAGTCTATATTGAAGGCCGTCTGCAAACACGAAAATGGCAAGATAAAAACACTGGACAAGACCGGTACACAACAGAAATCATAGCCGATTCGCTGCAAATGTTAGACAGCAAAGGTGCTAACAATCACTCTGCAGGAGAACCGGTGTCCTCTACCACACCGGCTATTGAAAAACCCGCGGCAGAACCCCTGCCTGTCCCAGAAGGAATGAGTCAGTTTGATGACGATATTCCATTTTAACTGCCGAATTTAGGATAAAACTATTTCTGTAAATGTATCTAATATAACACTGGATGCCAGTTAACAGCATGCTGGCATGCCAGATTCTTGGTACTGAGCTTATTCGAAATTTGTGTTATGAAATGTTAAAACGTGCCATATCATTAGACTCGTTAACTTGATGTTCTTCGCTGTTGACAGCATTAGGATATCCATTAATTAAGCGATACAGTTCTCGCTGTGATCCATGCGAAGAATTTTGATTGTTAGAGTTTTTGTTGTTCGCCGTATTATTCCGCTTCTCATCTGCAATAAAACAAAATCTCCTAAGTCCCTTTGTAACGTTTGAAGCGCTTCCCGCGTCGAGAAGATGGGCGCTAATCTTTTTCTGACTTCTATAATAAAGTTAGCGATTCTACTTGGTAGGCCCGTTGAAATAATATTGTCCTTTTCAAAATGGGAGACCTTACTCTTTTATGAGTGTCACATCAAGTCTGAACTATTCCAAATGATCTGTACCACTCTATTGTATAA
>JAKBCU010000061.1 GCA_021807565.1 Pseudomonadota bacterium
TATCCCGTTTGATGACTACATATGTCATGGCGGATAGAGAGGGATTCGAACCCTCGATGGAGTTTTAGGCCCCATACTCCCTTAGCAGGGGAGCGCCTTCAGCCTCTCGGCCATCTCTCCGTTTATAGCTAACAAACATGAGGTTGGTATAAGTTTAATGGCTTAATCCGAGCTCTTGTTTCCTTCTTTACTATCCGGTGTCGCATTCTTTTCTTGTTGAATACGTTGATATATTTCTTCACGGTGAACAGATACGTCTTTGGGCGCATTAATACCGATACGAACTTGATTACCTTTAATACCGAGTACTGTCACGATGACGTCATCACCGATAATGAGTGTTTCACCCACACGTCGTGTTAAAATGAGCATTTATCCATCTCCTTAAACCTACCTTGTTGTATACCGCTATTATTGCTTTCCTTAAGTATTACATAAATAATTGGTTGCAATTTTTTGGTTATTAACTTTATCCAATCACCGAGTTATCAAAGTGGGAAATAGTAAACAATATGAACTGTTTGTGCAAACAAGTTTTTTATTTTTTTCAATAAAATTCTTAAGAGAAGCTTAATAGTTCCATTTATACTTCTAAAAATGCTGGTTTCTTCTCCGAGGAAAGTTTATCCAATTCAAATGCCTCATGGACTCCTCGGACACCCAGTTCTAATTTTTCTTCATCAATCACCACAGAGATCTTAATTTCAGAGGTTGTAATCATTTGAATATTAATATCATGATCACCTAAGGCTTTAAACATGGTGGTGGCCACACCGGAATGGGAACGCATACCAATACCTACTAACGAAAGTTTAGCCACGTTAGCATTGCTTTTAACGTAAACGGCATCGAGTTCTTTTGCGAGTTGTTCTATGATTTTCAAGGTATTGGCATAGTCTTTACGTTGCAGTGTAAACGTAAAGTCAGTGGTTTCTTTATCCGTCGCATTTTGTGCGATCATGTCAATTTCTATATTTTGCTCGCTCACACGATTTAAAATGAGACCTTCTATACCCGCTCGGTTCGGAACACCGGACAATGAAATAATGGCTTCTTCACGGCTAAATGCAATGCCTGATACTAAACGTTTTTGTATCACATTTTCCTCCAAAGTGACCAGTGTGCCGGGTGCATCGCTAAAAGTAGAAAGCACTCTAATGGGCAGATTATGTTTGCTCGCAAGTTCGACCGAACGCATTTGTAAAACTTTAGCGCCTAAGCTTGCCATTTCCAGCATTTCTTCAAAACTAATGTGAGTTAACACAGACGCTTCCGGAATTAAACGCGGATCCGTTGTATAAACACCTTCAACGTCAGTATAAATTTGACACTCATCGGCTTTCAACGCAGCAGCGAGTGCAACGGCGCTAGTATCGGATCCACCGCGCCCTAATGTGGTGATGTCCCCCTGTGCATTAACGCCTTGGAAGCCTGCTATGACGACCACATTGCCACGGCTTAGCTCGTGTTTAATTTTGTCGGTTTTTACATCGAGAATACGAGCTTTGGTATGCATGAGGTCCGTCATAATGCCAATTTGTAGGCTATTAAATGAACGAGCAGAGCATCCCTTGTCATGGAGAGCCATGGCGAGTAATGACATGGAAACTTGTTCGCCAGTGGCGACCAACACATCGTATTCACGTGGATCTGGTTCTGTTACTAAGGTATTGGCCAGTTGTATTAATCTATCTGTTTCACCCTGCATAGCAGACACAACCACGACAACATCATGCCCTTGTTCTCTCGTTTGGATGACTTTCGATGCGACCAGGCGAATACGATCTAAGGTCCCAACCGAGCTGCCACCATATTTTTGTACTATCAATGCCATGAGGTGATCTTTCCTACCTATTGCTTTGTTAAACGTGTTCTTATTTTAACCTATCTTCTACCCACGCGTATACGGATTCTAAGGCGTTCGTTAAGTTTTCTGGCTGATTCCCGCCGCCCTCAGCAAGATCGGGTCGTCCACCGCCTTTTCCGCCAACTTGGAGTGCCATCATGCTGACTAAGTTGCCCGCATTGACCTGGGTGATTAAGTCTTTACTGACAGATGTGACTAATGTCACTTTTCCATCCCGCACACTAGCCAGGGCAATAACGGATTTGCCAAGTTTATGTCTCAGTTGATCAATAGCCATGCGTAAGGATTTACTCGTCATGTATTCCAGCTGAGCCGCAACAATATGTGTATCCCCTATTTTTTTAGTGAGCCCTAACAGTGTTTGACTGGCTGAATTCACCAATGTTTCTGTGAGCTGTGAGATTTGTTTTTCCAGTTGGCAAATTTGTTCCTCGGATTGTTGTATTTTTTGTTGATACTCGGCATCGCGTTTTTCTATCCAGAGAAGGGCACCTTCACCCGTGACAGCTTCAATGCGGCGGATGCCAGCAGCAACACCTGATTCGGCGGTAATTTTAAAGATGCCAATATCCCCGGTATGATGCGCATGTGTGCCGCCACATAATTCTATGGAATCGCCGAAGCGAACTACACGCACTGTTTCGCCATATTTATCTTCAAATAGGCCGATTGCACCTTCTTTGGTTGCCTCTTCCGTAGAAGTCACTCGGACAGCCGCTTCATGGTTAAAACGAATTTCTTCATTGACACGTTGCTCAATTTTTTTTAATTGCTCTATTGTAACAGGCGCCGTATGGGAAAAATCGAACCTTAACCGTTCTGGCTGAACTAAGGAACCTTTTTGAATGACATGGTTACCCAGTATCTGTCGTAATATCATATGCAATAAATGGGTTGCTGTATGATTGAGCACAGTGGCTCGACGGCGTTTTACATTGACATTCGCCGACACAGTATCGCCAATGCGACATTCGCCGGTTTTTAATTGACCCAAATGAATATACGCTTGGCCTTGTTTCTGTGTATCGAGTACTTCAAATAAGACAGCGTTGTTTTCGAGTGTACCCTGATCTCCGATTTGACCACCCGATTCAGCATAGAAAGGGGTGCGATCTAAAATAATAGAACCTGTTGCACCCGCTGTCAGTAATTCGACGGGTTTACCATCTTGATATAAAGCAACAATCTTTCCTTGACCCTGTATTTTTTCTTCATGAATAGTGTTATAGCCTGTGAAAATGGTTGGCGTGTCAAGATGGGCGGCTGTTTGATAATCTGCTTCAAATTGACTGGTTCGCCGGGAGCGCGCGCGCTGTCTTGACATTTCTGTCTCAAAGCCTTTTAGGTCAATTTGTAAGTGTCTTTCACGAGCCAGATCTGCCGTCAAATCGGCGGGGAAGCCATACGTATCGTAGAGTTTAAACACAGTACTGCCGGGAATAACATGGCCGGATAATTCCAAGACAGCTTGCTCAAATAATTTTAAGCCTTGGGAAAGGGTTAGATTAAATTGTTCTTCTTCTTGTTTTAATACGATTTCAACGTGATGTTGCGCCGCTTTTAATTCCGGATAGGCATCACCCATTTCTGCTACTAAAGGTTGAACCAATCGGTAGAAAAAAGGAGATATCATGCCGAGTTGGTGGCCATGACGTATCGCTCGTCGAATAATCCGTCGTAATACATACCCTCTGCCTTCATTAGAGGGTGTGACGTGATCTGTAATTAAAAACGCGCATGATCGAATGTGATCGGCTATGACACGAAGTGAAGTATGTTTTAAATCATTTGTATGAGCAAGGGTCGCAATCGATTGAATAATACGTTGAAATAAATCAATATCATAGGTATTCGAGACACCTTGCATGACGGCAGTAATGCGTTCTAACCCCATTCCTGTATCAACAGAGGGTTTAGGTAGTGGGGTAAGCGTGCCCTCTTCGGATCGATCAAATTGCATAAAGACCAAGTTCCAGATTTCGACATAACGATCACCGTCTTCGTCAGGACTGCCAGGAGGGCCGCCAACGATATCAGCACCATGATCATAAAAAATCTCAGTGCATGGACCGCAGGGCCCAGTGGGGCCCATGGACCAAAAATTGCTATCTTCCCCTAAACGGCTAAAACGGTGCGGATTAATGTTTAATTCCTTCAACCAAATAGCGGCTGTGTCCTCGTCTTTTTGATACACAGTGACCCATAATTTTTCTTCAGGCAACTTTAGGGTGTTTGTTAAAAACCGCCAGGCAAATTGAATGGCTTCACGTTTAAAATAGTCACCAAAACTGAAATTACCTAGCATCTCAAAAAATGTATGGTGTCTTCCCGTATAACCGACGCGTTCTAAATCGTTATGCTTGCCGCCGGCTCGAACACAGCGTTGCGCTGAAGTTGCTCGATGATAAGAACGATGCTCTTTGCCAAGAAACATATCTTTAAACTGCACCATGCCCGCATTCGTAAATAATAAAGTGGGATCGTTGGTGGGAACCAGAGAGCTACTGGCTACGATCTGATGTTTGTGATCATGAAAATAGTTTAAAAACAAACTACGAAGTTGGTTTGTGCTGAGTAATGGGTCTATTTTGCCGCGCATCGTTAGTCGTCACTATGAAAAATATGGTTAATTTGTTCTGAAGTAAAGCCGCGGTAATGTAAAAAACGCATTTGTTGTGCGCGTGATCGATGATCTTGCGGCAAGTGATTCTTAAAGCGTTTCTGCCATACTCGACGTACTTCAATAAGCCATGCATTATCTGTGATCTTGATGTGATGTTCAATCAGTTCTTCTGGAATTCCTTTGTGATGTAATTCTGCTTGAATGCGTAATGGGCCGAATCCTTTGCTGCTTTTGTAGTGAATAAAATGTTCGATAAATCGCTTATGATTTATTAAGTCTTCTTCAATGAGTTTAGTTAACACGAGCTCTATCTCTTCTGCAAGCCAACCTTTAGCGAGTAATTTGGCGGATAATTCAGCAGTCGAATGTTCACGGCGTGCTAACAAGTCGAGTGCAGCGCGCCGAATAGTGTTTAAAGAGGTCAAGCCGGTGTTTCCTCTATTTCTTCTTCCGCATCATTGATGGGGGTCTTAATAGGTGTTTTAAGCAGATTGTCGCGAAGTTTCTTCTCAATTTCTTGGGTAATGTCTGGATGTTCTTTTAAGAATTGACGCGCATTTTCTTTGCCTTGGCCAATTCGTTGGCTTTGATAACTAAACCAGGCTCCCGCTTTATCAATCAAGTTGTGTGATACGCCCAGTTCGATTATTTCACTTTCTTGCGAAATACCTTCGTTATAAAGGATATCAAATTCAGCTTGCCGGAAAGGGGGAGCGACTTTATTTTTGACAACTTTAACCCGTGTTTCACTGCCAATGATTTCATCGCCATTTTTGACGCTGCCAATACGGCGAATATCCAGGCGCACCGAAGCATAAAACTTTAACGCATTACCACCCGTCGTGGTTTCAGGGTTGCCAAACATAATCCCAATTTTCATACGGATTTGATTGATGAAAACAACCAAGGTATTAGAGCGTTTAATGTTGGCAGTTAACTTACGTAACGCTTGTGACATCAGTCGTGCCTGCAAGCCCATATGTTGATCGCCCATTTCACCCTCAATTTCTGCTTTAGGTGTTAATGCTGCCACTGAGTCAACAATGACGACATCCACGGCGCCGGAGCGAACCAGCATATCGGTAATTTCGAGTGCTTGCTCGCCGGTATCGGGTTGTGAAATCAATAGCTCATCCACATTCACTCCCAACCTTTTGGCATAAGCAGGATCTAAGGCGTGTTCAGCGTCAACAAATGCCGCCGTACCGCCTTGACGTTGACATGCAGCGATCACTTGTAGTGTCAGTGTGGTTTTGCCAGAGGATTCCGGCCCATAAATTTCAACAATACGGCCGCGTGGTAATCCCCCGACGCCCAGAGCAATATCAAGAGCTAATGAGCCTGTTGGGATGACTTCGATATCGCGTACGGCTGTTGCATCACCTAAACGCATCACGGAACCTTTGCCAAACTGTTTTTCAATTTGATTGAGTGCGGCGCCTAAGGCTTTTTTCTTGTTATCTTCCATTGGGTGTGTCCTTTTAGAAAATGAGATAAAAAATTATTATGTTGCATGCCTTAAGGTTTTCTTAAGGGTACCTATTTTAGAATTCATGCGCTAGTTTTTGCAAAGACAAGGGAATTGATGAATCTTCAAGAATGACTTAACTGATTGTATCTCACTTCTCTTGTCAATTAAATGGTTTTAATTAAATAATGAAAAGGATACGTTATGTCATCACCTAGACCCACCTCCTTCCTAGCTGAATTAAATAATCCCAAACATGGAACCGAATTATCCGTATCATCTATCCACACAGCTACCAGCCCACTTCCATCAAGCCCGCTCAACACACACTCTCATCAGCAGATCACGAAGGAGCTTAGGCTTAGCCCATCCGTTAGTGCCATCGATGCAGAATATGATATTGAAGCAAATCATGGGAGAAACAATGCCGATCAACCGTTGTTAGGGGATGAAGACAGCAATAGCCCTAAATTAACCTCTAAACTGCGGGAAAAGATGTCGCCGCCATTCGTAGAAACTCCGCGGGATAACAAGGACACTCACACGACAGCAGCCCCCACCGAAGCTCCTTCTGATACTAAACTAACGTACCTCAAGCAAACGCTTAGCTGGGGATTAGGGTTTGGCGCGGTATTTGGCTTAAATGCGATGAACGCTTATGTCGCTGATTGTCGTGAATGGATGCAAGGCATTCCCTATCAGATGAGACCGTTTCTGGCTGGATTTAGCGGTGCTACGATGACGGACTTGTCACATCGAATCATTATCAAAAAAGATGACTATTCTTTAGGGATCAAGTTGTTAAGTCGGGCAGCTGCCGCCGCTGCGGTTAATTATACAGTGAGTGGAATATCAACGGCATTTGGAAGCCAACTCTACTATTTAGATGATCCAGGCATACTAGCCGCTCGTGCTTTTGTGGAGTCTACACTGACTTATGCGAGTGAGCGAGGGTTAATGGCACTCTATGGTCATTTTAAACGTAGTAAAACCAATCAAGCAGTATCACAGACGCAACAAGATTATCAAGCATACGAAGAAGCACCCTCACATGCTAAGTTGCTTACCAAAATGTAAATGACCTTTTAACAAAGACATACCCTGCTTGTGGCGGGGTATGTGGTGTCATCATGCAAGCATGTGAAGCAGTTCCTCGCAGGCAACCCGAATAGTTTGTTCGCGGATGTCAGTTCGATCTCCTGCTAATAATTTAACAAATGATCGTGTAGAAGCAGTATGGCTGGCATAAGCAAACCATACTGTCCCAACCGGTTTATCCAGACTACCCCCAGTGGGGCCAGCAATCCCTGTCACAGCAAGACTCAGTTGTGCTTGGCTATGCGTTAAAGCGCCTTCAGCCATTTCTTGAGCTGTTTGTTCGCTCACTGCACCAAATTGATTTAATGTGCTTGATTGAACACCAACCAGTTCTTCTTTTGAGTGATTGCTATATGTCACAAAACCACGCTCAAACCAGTCTGAACTGCCGGCAATACTGGTGAGATAAAAAGCAATGCCGCCACCGGTACAAGATTCTGCTGTCGTCAGTTTCCAGTGACGCGTCTTCAGTTTTTCAGCAATAGCCAGAATCAAGGGTTTCATTTTTTGAGACATAGCGTTTACCTTATGACTGACACTGACTTAGAATAAGCAACCCAACCACTATACAATGACTAGGTACTGTTATGCTAGATCAAGCCGAAACCATTCACTCTATCACCCCGATGATGCAGCAATATTTGCGTATTAAAGCGGATTACCCAGACACATTATTGTTTTATCGAATGGGTGATTTTTATGAGTTATTTTTTGCCGATGCAGAAAAAGCCGCACGCTTGCTTGATATTACTTTGACAGCTCGAGGTCATTCATCGGGAAAGCCCATTCCAATGGCGGGGGTGCCCTATCATGCAGCAGAAGGATATATGGCAAAATTGTTGCGCCAAGGATTATCCCTTGCGATTTGCGAACAAGTGGGAGATCCCAAAACAAGTACTGGACCGGTTGAGCGTCAAGTGGTGCGAGTCTTAACACCAGGGACAGTGAGTGATGCAATTTTTTTAGAAGAAACTAGAGAGAACTTGGTGGTTGCATTGCATGCTAATCAAAACCAGTTTGGTATGGCGGTGTTAGATATCAGTAGTGGTCGGTTTAATTTATTAGAAGTCGAGGGTGAGGAAGCATTGCAAAGTGAATTACAGCGCTTACAACCAACGGAACTTCTCATCAGCGAAACACTAGAATTATCTTTTACGATCAACCCTATTCGACGTCGTTCTGCTTGGGAGTTTGATCTTGATACAGCAAAACGATTACTCATACAACAAATGCAAACACATGATTTAGCCGGATTTGGTTGCGCTGACATGCCAATTGCATTATCGGCAGCGGGTTGTTTATTGCAATACGTGAAAGAAACGCAACGCGCACAATTGCCTCATATTCGAACGTTATCAGTAGAGCGTCGGGAAGACAGTATTATTTTAGACGCGGCGACGCGAAAAAATTTAGAATTAACAGAAAGTGTGTCAGGCGGACAAGACTATACGTTAGCAGCGATACTGGATCACACAGCGACGGCGATGGGAAGCCGTTTATTGAAACGCTGGATTCATCGACCGTTGCGAAATCAACGCATTTTACTCGATCGTCAAGACAGTATTCAGTATGTATTGATGGATAGAAAATACCTAGCATTACACAAAACATTGTCTGTGGTAGGTGACTTAACACGAATTTTGACGCGTGTTGCATTGAAATCAGCCAGACCAAGAGACTTATTACAGTTACGGCATTCATTGCATGTTTTTCCAGAATTGCAAAAGCTATTAGCCTTATCCAACGTACCCTTACTCGAAAAATTGGCTACCGAAATAGGTGAATTTCCTGACATAGAAGCATTGCTTGTCAAAGCCATTTTGGATAATCCCTCGGCGATGATACGTGATGGCGGGGTGATCGCACTGGGTTATGATGCAGAATTAGATGAATGGTTGACGTTTGGAGAAAAGGCAGGAAAATTTTTAATAGAGTTAGAGGAACAGGAAAGACATCGTACGGGTCTTTCTACCCTAAAAGTAGGTTATAATCGTGTGCATGGTTATTATATTGAAATGAGCCGTATGCAGGCGGAGCATGCTCCTATCGATTATGTTCGCCGTCAAACATTAAAAAATACAGAACGCTTTATTACACCTGACTTAAAAGTATTTGAGGACAAAGCATTAACCAGTCGTGATAAAGCATTAGCAAGAGAAAAAGTGTTATACGATGACTTGCTTAACACCATCTCAGCTGAATTATTGCCATTGCAATTAGCCTCGGAAGCATTGGCAGAACTTGATGTGTTAGTCAATTTAGCAGAACGTGCAGATACATTGCAATTTTCCAGACCCCTATTAACCCAGGAAGCTCATATCATGATTCAACAAGGGCGGCATCCTGTCGTTGAGACTGTGTTAGATAAACCCTTTGTTCC
>JAKBCU010000062.1 GCA_021807565.1 Pseudomonadota bacterium
AGGATATATTTCGCAAGAGCTCTTTGAAAAACTTTTTCAAAATGGACTACAGCTTATTACTCGGCTGAAAGGAAACATGAAGAATAAATTGATGCCATTAATTGATAAATTACTGCTTCGTAAACGCACTCTAATTGAAACAGTCAATGATCAACTTAAAAATATTAGTCAAATAGAACATACAAGACATCGTAGTGTGTGGAACTTTATGGTAAACATTCTAGGTGCTTTAGCAGCGTATTGTTTGCAGCCAAAAAAACCGTCATTGAACCTTGCTACCAATGAGAAAAGGTTAATGCTTGAAATGGCTGCTTAGACAATACTGACGTTATTTAGCTACTTAAAAATTCATCCAATCCCGCGCTGTTTTTTAGCGCGGGCCCTTAGAATGAGCAAGTTTGCCTAGAATAGCCTCTACCATCGCAATACGTTGATTACGATCATGCGTATCAAATTGGAAGCGTAAGCGGGTAGGACCTTCGAGCTTAAAGTGCGAGGATTGTGTTTGAATCAGTTGAATCAGATTGGCTGGATCGATATGGGGTTTATCAGTGAATTCAATTTTCCCCCCTTTGCTATTCGCTTCTATTTTCAGAATACCAAGCGAGTCAGCATAGTGTTTTAATGCCGCTATGGCAAACAGGTTGTGAGTGGGTTCGGGTAATAAACCAAAACGATCAATCAGTTCGACTTGAATCTCATCGAGTTCTGTCGCAGTGTTAGCAGAAGCAATCCGTTTATAGCATTGCAGACGCAATTGCACATCCGCTAAATACGTTTCTGGAATGAGGGCCGGGACTTGTAAATCAATTTCTGCTCCGCGTGAAATAGACAGGGTCAGTTCAGGTTCTTTTCCTTCTTTGAGTGCCCGAACGGCGCGTGCCAGCAAATCCATATAGAGTGTAAATCCTATCGTATGCATATTCCCGCTTTGCTCTTCGCCCAGCAGTTCACCCGCGCCACGGATTTCTAAATCATGCGTGGCTAATGAAAAACCAATCCCTAACTCTTCCAGTTGTGCAGTGGCACTCAGGCGTTTTTCAGCGTCTTTGGATAAAGCAGTATGTGAAGGTATGAGTAAATAGGCATAGGCTTGATGATGCGATCGTCCGACGCGGCCACGTAATTGGTGTAATTGTGCCAAACCAAATTTGTCAGCCCGATTGATAATAATGGTATTGGCAGAAGGAATATCAATGCCGCTTTCAATAATCGTACTACAGACTAACACGTTAAATCGACGATGATAAAAGTCCGCCATGATTTGTTCTAATTCTCTTTCACGCATTTGTCCATGGGCAATACTAACCCGTGCTTCTGGCACTAAACTGGTTATTTCTCTTGCCATTTTTTCAATGGTGGCCACTTCGTTATGTAAAAAATAGACTTGACCGCCACGTAAAATTTCACGAGATAAGGCCTCTTGAATAATCTGACTTTGATACTCATGAACAAACGTTTTGACGGCTAACCGTTTTGCCGGAGGGGTTGCAATAATGGAAAAATCGCGTATGCCCGCAAAAGCCATATTCAAGGTACGAGGAATGGGTGTTGCGGTAAGCGTTAAAATATCAATATCATGTCGTAACGACTTTAATTTTTCTTTCTGCCCGACGCCAAAACGGTGTTCTTCATCAATAATCAATAATCCAAATGATTTGAATAAGATATTCTGTTGTAACAATTTATGTGTACCAATTAAAATATCAATTTTTCCATCTGCTAATGTATCTATGATTTTTTGTTGTTCTTTAGCGGTTTTAAATCGAGAAATGACTTCCACTCGAACTGGCCAGTCAGCAAAACGATCTTGAAAATTTTGAAAATGCTGTTGAGCCAACAGAGTGGTGGGAACTAAAACAGCGACCTGTTTGTTATTTTGAACTGCAATGAAGGCAGCACGCATCGCCACTTCCGTTTTACCAAACCCGACATCGCCGCAAATAAGTCTATCCATGGGTTTAGTGGATTGCATGTCAGCCATTACATGATCGATGGCTTGCAATTGATCGGGTGTTTCTTCAAAAGGAAATGCATTGGCAAAAGCCGTGTATTCTGCCTCTGGATTTTGGTAAGTAAATCCAGTTCGTGCTTCTCTTTTAGCATAAATTTCTAATAATTCTGCCGCCACGTCGCGTATTTGTTCTGCTGCTTTGCGTTTCGCGCGCTGCCAATGATCATTGCCTAGTTTATCGAGCGGGGCATGTTCTGGATTCGTACCACTATATCGATTGATTAAGTGTAATGAAGCGACTGGCACATAGAGCTTATCACCGCCTGCATATTCAATTGCTAAAAATTCCGTCAGTTGCTCACCCACATTGAGTGTTTGTAATCCCAAATAGCGTCCTACTCCGTGGTCTGCATGTACAATGGGATCACCCGCTTCAAGTTCAATGAGATTCTTAATCATAGCATCGGTATGTTGCGTTGTTTCCTTTCGACGCCTGCGCTGCATGACGCGATTGCCAAATAATTGAGTTTCTGTCAGGATGGTCAGCATGGGTTTTGTCAAACTTAAGCCATCTTCTAAGGCAGCGACAGTAATGCCGAGTGAGGCGGTGTCATTCAAAAAAGCTTCCCAAGAAATAAAGTGCGTTGGGTGTTGATGAATTCGACTTAAGAGTTGCAATATCACTTCACGTCTTCCGACGGTTTCCGCACAAATTAATACTCGACCTTCATAGGTTGCTAAAAACCGTTCTAATTCTTGCAGCGCATTGTCTTCATTTTGAAAGAGAGGCTTGGGTTCTATTTTTTCAGACGTTGTTTTGATGTTGCTGTAGCGTTTCAATTCTTTAAAAAAATCGGCAGTTGAAATAAATAGGTGCTGTGGATTTAAACAGGGTCTTGTTATATCGTGAGAGCGTTGCTCGTAACGATGACGGATGTCTTGCCAGAATTCGTTTGATTTAGCGTAAAGATCACCTATCTGAATTATGATACTGTCTTCGGGTAGATAATCAAAAACAGTGGCTGTATGAGTAAAAAATAGAGGTAAATAATATTCGATGCCGGGTGTTGGAATGCCGTCTGTGATATCTCGATAGATGGGGCAGTTCAAAGGGTTACCGCTAAATTCGCTGCGCCATTGATGACGAAAGTGCTCTATCGCTTCTTCGGTTAAGGGAAATTCTTTGGCCGGTAATAATTCAATTTTGTCAACCAGCGTGATTGAACGCTGGGTTTCAGGTGAAAAAGTTCGGATGGTTTCAATTTCATCATCCAATAAGTCAATCCGAAAAGGCCATGTCGAGCCCATTGGGAACAGATCGATGATGGAGCCTCGCACTGCAAATTCCCCATGTTCAGTGACTTGTGGGACGCAATGATATCCCGCTTTTTCTAGCCTTCGCCGTATCGCATCTCGATTCACTTTGTCACCTTTACCTAACATAAACAGGTTGCTATCTATGTATTCTTTAGGACAAATTTTGTGCATCAAGGTCGTGATAGAGGCAATGACAACACCTTGCTTTAGCGACAATAACTGATAAAGTGTGGAAAGACGATCAGAGATAAGATCTCGATGCGGTGAAAAATAATCATAGGGTAAGGTTTCCCAATCAGGGAATGACAAAATGGGATCATTGTGTTGTTGCTGAAAAAAAAGTAATTCAAAGGCAATTTGGCTGGCTGTCCTCGTATCGGCTGTTACAATGAGCATAGTTTTGTTAGTATGAGCCAGGACATTACTTATAGCCAAACCCAGGTTGCAGCCAGGCAAGTTCCCCCAGTTGATGGAATCGCCAGGTTGTTTTGCAAAAGGCGGGTTGAATGGATCGATGGATAGCATGGGAATCATATTTCTATCAATTTAAAATGACCGCCATTCTATCAGGTCATTGTCATAAACGCAGTAGTTCACCTTCAAAAAGATTGTTGCGCTATGATAAAGTCGGGGTACAAACACTTTCAAAGGAGGTATAGCATGTTAACACGCTGTTTAATCATATTGAGTTGGTTAATCGCCGCATTGCCGGTATGGGCAGATAACCCATTTGACCCATTATTGAACAAGGTCACGCTGCAACTCACGGCAGAGCAATGGGTGACGACGAATACCGCATTGGTGACAATCGGTGTCAATGCTGCTGTCACGGATGGAGATCTCGGAAAACTGCAACAACATGTCATGGATAAATTGAATCAGTTGGCTAAGGCCGAATGGCATATGACGGCATTTAATCGTAGTCTTGATCAATCCGGCCTAGAGAAAGTACAAATCTCTGCTCAAGCACGTTTGCCTAGCGAAGCATTATCCGGGTTGCGTAATCAAGCCAAATCGATCAGCAAGCCAGGTGAAACCTTTTCGCTGGATTCCGTCGAGTTTACACCCAGTGATGATGAAATAAGAGCTGCTAACGCCAATTTACGTCATGCTATTTATCAACAAGCGATTGCTGAGTTGGCTCAACTGAATAAGCTGTATCCTGATCAAAAATATTATTTGCATGAGATGAATTTTCTAGGGATGATGATGCCACCGCAGCCTATGAATCTCATGGCGAGATCGAAAATGATGATGGCGGGTGATGCAAATGCAAACTTAAGCGTAGGAGATAAATTAAAAATGACGGCCATTGCAGTATTGGCTGCAGCGCCGAATCCCGATGTGATCAAATTGGTTCATACTTAATTAAGCAAGGATACTTTTTTTACTCATGTACGCAGGATTGTATTTACTATTAGCTATTTTGCTTGAAGTGGCGGGTACGACTTCAATGAAACTTTCTGAGGGTTTTACTAAGTTAGGCCCTTCTATTCTCATTTTTGCCTTTTATACGCTTTCTTTTACCTTTTTAACATTATCATTGAAACGATTAGAGGTCAGTTTAGCGTATGCCATTTGGTCGGGGTTAGGCACCTTATTAATTGTTTTCGTCGGTGTTTTCTTTTTTCATGAGTCGATGACCCTGATTAAAGCATTTTCTTTGTTACTGATTATCTTAGGGGTTATTGGCTTAAAAGCAGGATAGAAATATGGTGATACCAGAAAGTTGGGTGTATTTATTGATTGCCATTCCATTCGGCGTATTGGGCACTATTTCCATGAAATTATCGCATGGATTAAAAAAGTGGAAACCCTCTGTCAGCTTACTGATTTTCTATTTAATTTCATTTATTGCGTTAACCCTAGCCATACAAGGAATTGATATTAGTATTGTGTATGCCGTTTGGTCTGGTGTAGGCACTGTCTTGGTTGCTATTATTGGCGTGTTACTTTTCGAAGAATCGATTTCCATACGAAAAGTGATTTCGCTGATGTTGGTGGTATTAGGTGTGTTAGGGATACATTTAGCCAATGCATTCCATTAATTCTGTATTTTATCCTCCTATTATCGCGCATCGAGGTGCGAGTGCCCTTGCGCCAGAAAATACGGCGGCTGCTTTTAGAAAAGCCAAGGCATTAGGGGCTAAATGGGTTGAATTGGATGTGACGCTTACCAAGGAGGGTGAGGTCGTTGTAATCCATGATGATACGCTTGAACGCACGACCAATGGTGTTGGCAGAGTCATCGATCATTCGTATCCCTTTCTCAAAACACTGGATGCGGGAAGCTGGTTTGGAAAAGCATTTGCTAATCAGCGGCTGTTATCCTTAGTGGAAACTCTACAACTGCTTGAACAAGAACAACTCTTTGCCAATATTGAAATGAAGACAGTGGTTGGGCATGAACATTCTCTTGCAGAACAAGTCATTCAGAAAATTCAGTTGCAACACATGGCGCCATCTGCTTTGTTACTTTCCAGTTTTTCAAAAAAAACCTTGCACTATGTGAGAAAGTTATCGCCTACGAGTGTATTAGGTTTTTTAATGGATGAATGGAGTACAGAGTGGAAAGCTTTTTGCGCTGAAATAAATGCTTATTCAGTTAATCTCAATCATGATGTCCTATCATTGGATAGGGTACACGCTTTGAAAGCCGAGCAGTATAGGGTAACGGCCTATGTCGTCAATGATCCAATAAGGGCAGAAATACTATTTTCTTGGGGAGTGGATGCCGTTTTTAGCGATTGTCCCACCTCCATGTTATCTTATTTAAACGTATCACCAAGTGCTACTTGAAAGGAGCGACAGATGACAGAATTGAATTGGGTAGATGATATTATTTTGGGTATCTTTATTTTGTCGATGTTGGCCGGCTTATGGCGTGGTTTCATCCGAGAAATCATTTTATTCTGTACTTGGATCGCTGGGTTGATTATTGCCACTCAATTTGCGGCTCCCATGGCAGATGCTTTTACGCATTCATCCCACGTTAAATCCGCTATGTCTTCAGCAACAGCCAACTTAAGCGTGAATCCAGAACAGTCCATTTCTTGGTTAGCCATTGGTGTGAGTTTTGTTATTTTGTTTGTGATCACGGCGATTATAGGCAGAATCATTGCTGCCGTTTTTTCAAAAGCAGTGGATAGCACAGGGCTTGGTTTAGGAAATCGATTGTTGGGCGGCATCTTTGGTCTAGGCCGCGGTTTTTTAATTAATTTAACCTTGATTTTTGTTGTGCAATTAGTCCCTGGCGTGCAAGCAGAATCGTGGTGGACTCAAGCATCACTGGTCAGCCAATTTCAACCTGCCGTGCAGTGGTTAGGAAACATTGTCCAACCCGGGATGGAATCATTAAAATCAAAGATGACCCATACCATGGAAGATGTGACGTCAGTGATACAAAATAAAGTAGGCTCTTAGTGGGGAAGAGGAGCCTGCTGAGGGTTTTCGTCGTTGGTAACATCAGGTGTTGGACGCTCTTTTAGTTTTATGGGCCTCCCGAAGAAGGTCTTGATCTTTGATGAAAATGATTGATAACCGGCTTTCAGCTCTGCCACCATTTCTTCCATTTTATGCGATGCATAATGGCCGAATTTAGAGAGGAACTGGATATTTTCTAACCCCTTAAAAAGAGGAAATTTTGTACCGCTGACTTTGGGTGTCCCGCCACCGGTATCATTGATGCAAGAAAAAACGGCCGTGTTAGACATTAAGTTCTTATCCAAACGAGTGGCGGTTTGAGTCTGACTAAAAACCTCAGCCAAATGGCAAGCTTCAGGCAGCAGTTCTGATTTTTCTATTGGTTTTTCTTCTGGTTTTTTTTCTGGTTTTTCTTCTGGTTTTTCTTCTGGTTTTTTTTCTGTTTTTTCTTCTGGTTTTTTTTCCAATTCTATTGGTCTTCCTTCCAAGGCTGCCAGTAATAAACGTATCACAAAGGTTCTATCATTGGCGCTTTTACAACCTATACTAGCAATCATACCCACGGCATGTTGATAGGATGCAATATACGCATGAAACAAGGCGGCTTTTTCCGGATTGCGATAGTCGCCTGAATAATATAAATCGTCAGCATAACTTTTATAAATTAAGGCAGACAGATTGAGAAGTTGACGCAGGGTAGCGTCAGCGTCGAGTGTCTCGTTGTTTTTTGCTAGCTTTTGTTGAATAATGTCAATATTACACCGATAGCTAAAAACCGTTCGTATCCTGCTGAGTATCTCGTTTTTCTGATGACAATTCTGTTCCCACAGCGCTTTTTGGTGTTTTTCAATGAGAAAGGTTTGATGACGTGCTTGATCTCGTAGTGTATTGGCTTTAGTAATACATTCTTTTAGTCTTTCTGTGTTGGGCTTGGGCTTTTCCTGACTAAACTCTGTGATAAAAGTGGATGCATTATCAGCAGACTGCTGTTCTATCACCTGAAGCGTTGCTCGTGCTTCTTTAGCTTTTGTCGCCGTTTCGTTAGACTGCTCATTTTCGTTGATGCGGGGGATCAGTAGTGTCTGTAGGGTTTTTATGTCCTTTTGTGTGCATGTTAGTTTGTTTTTGTTGCGCTGAATGACAAATATGCTCGCTTTTAACTCTTTAAATACATTCGTATCGATTGTTAACGCACTCACGGAATCCGTTAATCGGATATAGGCCTTACGGTTTTCACGGCGTTGCGTTGTTTGTTTATAGGCGTGTGAATCATCACCACCGGCTCCATTGATACCCGCATCGATCATGCTGGTATGCGCTGTGACTGATTGCGGACCAACGTCAAATGTACCGCCATCCATCAATTGCATGGCTTGAACCATATAACCGTACGTGCTTGCTTGTTTATCTCGGTTAAAACAGTTGCTTGTTAATAGCTGATACACCCAATTGATATCCATCGATTTTACATTTTCATTTTGCCCGAGCTTGCGAAGCTGAACCATTTTTGCGATGACTTCTTTAGCATGCTTACAAGTAGAAACGATAATATCTATATTATCTTCGCGTTGAAATAAATAGATATTACCAAGAGCATCAATCGGGGCAAGCGAGGCATGTTTGATATAGGAGGCTGTTACTCTAAACGAAGTCTTATCAGGGCCGTTAGGTTTGTTAGGGTCGTTAGGTTTGTTAACGTACCTACCTTCAACCACTAATCCTAAGTTAGCACAGCCCTGATCTGTTGCTCTATCATGAGCGGTGACGGTTCCGGCTTCATTATAAGAAAATAATCCGGTGCTTTTATTAAAAGTTAATGTATCTCTTGAGTTTGATGGTGCATGTGAACTTTGTTTTATCACTCGCTTGCTAAAGGATTCAAAATCTAAGAGAGTCGTTTTTTTTCCATTTCCATTTCCATTTCCATTTTCTTTTTCTTTTTCTTTTATATAAGCCTGATGCAGCTTCTGCAAGGCTCGGGCAGAACAGTCTTTCATTAATGCTTCTACGGCTTCGTGAATCGCTTTTGTCGATGTATTGTCGCGAAAAATGGTTGCAATTTGCTGTTGAATAATGTTATTTCTCTCAAGTTTAATTTCATTAGCTTTCTTGTTATCAATAGAGCTAGCAGCAGCCGCATTACACAGCGATTCAACTTTTTGCTGAATCAGATACTGCGCTGGAAGATAAGAAGTGCTGCCTTTCTCAAAAAAGTGTAATGTAATGCCATTCGCTAACCCATTGGGAAAAGAGGCTTTGCACTTCTCTAAGTCAGCAGCTGAAAGAATCACGGTAGCAATGCCTTGAGCATCGTACTTCAAGTTGCCAGTATGATACGTCTCATAGAGCTGTTTAATTCCTTCTGCCATCTTTTTATCCGCCGCTTGCAACTCGCTTGCAGCTTGACGTAACGACCCTACATCACTGGGATGCGTTTGTATTGGGATAGCTTCATTTTGTCGATCTTGCATGTAAAAAGCCTTTAATTTGAATGGATAAAAATTACTCACATCACCACAGATGGATGATAGCACACATTTTGATAACATTGTGATTAATTTATTAAAATAAATGCAATTGATTGAATGCGTTATCTGCCAACGCGAATTCCGGATAAGCTCAATGCTATTTCTGTCATGCCAGCATGATTTTAGCTGGCATCCAGTGTCTTTATGAGTCTTATAAAATAGAGTTGTACAGATCATTCCAATATGGATTAT
>JAKBCU010000006.1 GCA_021807565.1 Pseudomonadota bacterium
AAAATCAGGGGTTGAAAAAGGCTAAAAATTAATCAAAAATAAGCCACGTTCGACATGCAGTTTTAGTGCCTCTAGGTGGGTCCTTTAGGGTGTCAATCGGTGGGTCCTTATCAGTGTCAATTGACAGTGGTAATATCCAGGACCGCGAATATTGTTATGACGCAGTACTGGGGAACGCTTTGTTTCGTTCATGGGTTCATTTTCAATATTATTTTTCAACATATTTTGAATTTGTTGATAACGTGTCGCGCCTACCTCAAGTCCACGGGCACAAGCATGTTCAAGTCTTATTTCTCCGTATTGAGCAGCGAGACGGAGCAACCCAAGACAGGCGCGATAAGCCTGCTCAGGGAACGCTCTTGATGCCATCATGTGCTGAATGAATAAAGCTGTTTTTGGACCAATCTTTTCTGCCCAACGTTTTATGCGATCAGGGGAGGAACCATGTTTGTGCGCAAG
The DNA here is from genome assembly GCA_021807565.1 of Pseudomonadota bacterium. GTDB lineage: Bacteria > Pseudomonadota > Gammaproteobacteria > DSM-16500 > DSM-16500 > JAKBCU01. The sequence goes on from JAKBCU010000006.1 coordinate 460, forward strand.
ATGCGAAGGAGGCATATGTTCTTCTAGTGTGGTGTCACCGTAGCGTTTATTATTTTTGGCGTGAGCAACAATACGGTTGCCCTTATAAAAACACTCTACGGTCTTTACGGTTGAACGAATATCCACGGAATGATGTATATACTTCCAGGGCACGCTGTAAAAGTGCTCATCAAAAATGAAATGATAATCAATATTGACCTTGGCTTTTTTCCATTCCGCAAATTGATAACGTTCTACTGGCAAAGGTTGAAGCGCAGGACGATCAATTGATTCAAACAGTTGTTGTCTTGAAGTTTTCATTTTTTGAAATGGCTTGGTATTTAATTTAGTTGCCAGTGGTTTAATGGCCTCATTGATTTCAGCTATCCCTGTAAATGTGTAATCCCGAAGAGCAGCTAAAATTTGTCGCTCAACGATACCAACTATATTTTCAACTTTTGCTTTATCCTTTGGCCGAATAGCACGTGCAGGCACAATGGCGACACCATAGTGTTCACCCATCAGCTGATAATTTGCATTAATATCCGGATCATAGCGATGCGCTTTGGTAACACCAGATTTCAAATTATCCGGCACAAGAATAACGGGGACACCACCAAAAAATTCAAACATGCGTGTGTGAGACTGGATCCAATCCGGTAGTTGCTGGGTGGCAGTCGCCTCGATCAATGCGAACTGTGATGCGCCAAGACAACCAATAAAAATTTGTGCATCATGTATCTCGCCAGTTTCAGGATCAATCCATGGCACCGTCATACCAGCGTAATCAACAAAACATTTTTCACCCGCTTTGTGTACTTGATGCATGACGGGTGAAATGGATTTTCGATAAATGGCAAATGCATTACAAAATTTTCCATAACTTAATCCATCAGGGGTTGTTTGACGGTACTCACGCCAAAGAAGCTGAAGTGTGACTCCTTTACGACGTAATTCTTGGGCAACCCACTCCCAATCGGGAACAGGTTTTTTCTTCCTGGTCTTACTTTCATCGGGGAAAAGGATTTTATGTAATTCATCTTCAGAAAGATCGGGTAATGGCCATGACCATCCAACCTCTTTACCGCGCTCAATGTAGATGGATACCGTGCTGGCACTAATATTGAGGCTTCTCGCAATTTGACGGTACGTATTACCAAGTTGATGGTGCTGTCTGAATATTTCACTGATTTTCTTCATAGATAGTCCACTCATTTTATGTCCCCCTCGTTTTATTTGGTTGGGAGACAAGGTTAGATCAATTATGGTTAAAATTTAACCTTGATTAATCGTCCGATGGATAGGGCAATCAGTGTTCAGCGATGCGGGAATCAGTGTCCAACCATGGGGGAATAGCTGTCCAATTGATGGGGCAATCGCTGTTCAACAGAAAGGGGAATCAATGTTTGGTAGCTTAGGGAATGAGTGTTCGATTAAAGGGGGAATCGGTGTCCAATTGATGGGGGATTACACAGGCGGCTTAGAAAAAGTATGAAGATGGTGTTCCCTGGTTGCATTTTTTGATGATATTTCAACAATAAAAGGAAAATGAGGAGAGGTGGCTGTGTTCCGGGTAAATGAAATTGCATTTGATGTGATGCCGTTACTTAATTGTATCTTTTCTTGAAATTCTACTTCATATGAACATTCACCAACAGCTTTATAATCTATTTCATCTCTTGAGTTTTCCAGTAAAATTAAATAACGAGAATGAGGTTCCATATAAACTTCTGCTCTAAACTCAATAAGAAGTTGATTTTCTTTTTGAGTAAGATATGCGCGAATATTATGAAAACCATTTTCGACTTTATGATATGTATTATTCTCAGATATTACGTCAATTATTTGTCTGGCTGCACATTCTAGTCCTTGCCCAAAAATATCAATGTATAATGTTTGCAATAAAATTGCTGGCATCATGCTGTTATCAACCTTTACTGGTATAATATTTATTTCTCCCCTTGTGCTTTTGTAAAGCGCATTTTGCCACTCAAGTGTCACCATTTTGCTTTGAAGACTCTGATTGCTAACAAAGAAAAAGAAATACTTACAATTTGTTAGCGCACTATTCATTTGATCGATGATCCCGTCGCCAGGTTGAATTGACCAACTGTCGTAAAATACTTTTTCTCGTCCAAATGTTTCGGCAAGTTGCTGTGCTATTGTTCCAACTATTGGTTTATCACTTTGTGTGTGGCTCAAGAATATCATTTATTATTTCCTTGAATGAGGCCTGTTTCCCAATGTGTAAGTTTGCTTGTTAACTGTTCATCTATCTCAGAAAAAACTTTGATGAATAATAGAGAGATACTTACTTGTGCACTGCATCTGCACTCTGTGCGCACCCTGCAGAAGACAGTCCAAATTTCTAAATCCGTCGAAACCCCTGCTAAACTTGATCGGGGTGACAGGATTTGAACCTGCGGCCCCTGCCTCCCGAAAAAGCAGTGCTTGAAACAACTCTGAAAATTATTTCACTGCTCTCTCCAACGCAGAAGCAATAAATTTATTAATCGTCAACGAATTTTGCTCTGCCGCAATTGCCACGCGCCGATGTAACTCAGAACCTAATCGCACATTCAAGCTACCTTTAAATGGTTTTTCAGGCTCCAATTTCTTTAACTTACAAACATCAAGATAATCATTGACGGCTTCTTGGAATGCTTTTTTTAATCCTTTTGCATCAGTTGCTTCGTATGTCACTAATGCGCGAATAAATTCTATTTTTCCATGAAAGATAACGTCGTCTTCATCAAAATGAACCGAGCCGTAATAACCTTTGTAATGTATATAATCTTTCATATTAATTGCTCCTCTTTTAATAGAGTAATAATTGCTTCTAACTGATAACGTTTTAAAATAGGCTTTGGATGTGGTTTATGTAACAAAATAGGCGGGTAATCCGGATGAATAAATCGAGCGCGTGAGCCTCCAGTGTTACCGGCGCTAATCTGTTTGTAACCAAAACTATTTAACACAACGATAAGTTCATTCCACGTAAAATCCGCGGGTTTGGTTAGAAATCTTCCTAATATTTTTTCTCGTTTCGTCATTCTTGAAATTATAGATAAAAACAACTTAAATTGCAACTAAAACTAGTCGCGATTAGCGATAGACAATAAGATACAATTCGTATTGACAGATTGTATACATATAGTATCATTCGACTCTGTATCTATAAATATGAAATAGGAGAATAAAATGCTTGCTCTCAACCGAGAAGCTGGTCAATCTATCTTGATTGGCGATAATATTTTAATAAAAATTCTCGCTTCTATAAGCTATATTCATGTTGCTAGTGCGGTTCTAGCCAATATCAAAGTGCAAAGTAATGAACAGTATCACAAAAAAATCTACTCTACTTTCTGCAAAAAAAACCATGAGAACATTTAATCTAATCGAAGCTGCTGCCTTTCTAAAAATGACTCCTGAAGGACTGCGTCGAAAAGCCGCTAAAGGTGAAATTCCAGGTGCAAAACCTGGCAAATGCTGGTGTTTCTACGAAGGAGATCTTGTTGAACATATGCGTTCCTTGTATCCTAGCCAAGCTAAAGCATCGTGGGGTGTCATTGAAAGGAGAAATATATGGCGCTCTACAAAAGAGGTAATACCTGGTGGATCACAATTAACCACCAAAGAAATCGCATACAAGAAAGCACTAGGACATCCAATAAAATAGAAGCACAGCAGCTGCATGACAAAATAAAAGCGGAGTTGTGGAAAGTAAATGTTTTGAAGGATAAGCCCAGCAAAGATTGGAACGATGCTGTATGAAGATGGTGTGAAGAGTCGCAACATAAAAAAAGTTTATGTTGTGATAGGTCAAAATTTAGATGGCTAGATCAACATTTAAATGGTGTGTTGTTAACTGATATCACTCGTGATTTAGTTGAAAGAATTGCTCAGGCAAAAAAAATGAAGGAGCAACACCTGCAACAGTCAATCGTATGTTAGCGCTCATTAGAGCGATGCTACGCAAGGCAGAACGTGAGTGGGAATGGTTAGATAGCGCACCGGCCATTCGTATGCGTAGAGAAGATAATAAACGTATACGATGGATTACACGAGATGAAGCGTCGCGTTTAAAAGCGGAATTACCGGAGCATCTGGCTGATGCAATGGAGGTTGCGCTCTTTACTGGACTAAGAGAATCAAATGTTTCGGGTTTAGAGTGGTCAGAGATCGATATGGATCGATGTCATGCTTATATTCCAGCAAGTAAATCAAAGTCTGGAAAAGCGATTGCTGTACCTTTGAATAGCAATGTAATGGCTGTGCTAAAAAAACGAATGGGAATGCATCCTCGTTTTGTTTTTACGTATAAAAATCAGGCGATCAGATGGTGTAGTACGCAAGCATGGAGAAAAGCATTGCGAAGAGTGGGTATAGAAAATTTTAAATGGCATGATCTGAGACACACATGGGCATCTTGGCATGTGCAAAGTGGAACATCACTTCAAGAATTGCAACAGCTTGGAGGGTGGGCAAGTTTCGAGATGGTGTTACGTTACGCTCATTTGAGTAGTGATCATCTTAGAAATGCAGCAGAGCGCCTCTCTGCTACGATTTCACTACAGTCTGGATCTGTGACTAAATCTGAAAACCGTTGGAGCCCTTGCTAGAACTGGCTCCCCGGACTGGACTCGAACCAGTGACCTAATGATTAACAGTCATTTGCTCTACCGACTGAGCTACCGGGGAATTGATGTGTAATCTCATCAAATGAGGTGCATACTAATATTGGATATTGCCGGCGTCAATCTTTATTTTCAATAATTTCTCAATAGAGTGACGCATCTGTTGCATTGCTTTTTGAATGTTGTTCATACTGGTTGCATATGACAATCTTAAGAAACCCGGGGTGCCAAAAGCGGAACCTGGTATGACGGCAATTTCAGCATCAGTTAATAAATACTCACTGAGCTCGATATCATTGTGGATTGTCTTGGTTCTAGCAAGTAACTCATTGACGCATGGAAAGTTATAAAAAGTCCCATTACCGGCAAGACATTTGACGCCAGGCATACTGTTTAGCTGTTCTAACATATAGTCATGTCGCTCTTTATAAGCATTTGTCATGAGGGTAATACAGGATTGATCGCCATTTAAAGCAGCTTCTGCAGCCACTTGTGAAATACTCGTTGGATTTGAAGTGCATTGCGATTGAATTTTTTTCATTGCCGCGATGATCTTGCTTGGGCCTGCGGCATATCCAATACGCCAACCGGTCATCGCATAGGACTTAGACACACCATTAATGACAATACAGCGATCATAAAGTGTTGGGCAAGCCATTAAAATATTGCTAAAAGTGGGTTGGCCCCAGAGGGTGTGTTCATAAATATCATCTGTTGCAATAGCCACATTAGGATATTTTAATAACACATCGCCCAACAAGGTCAGTTCGGCTGCAGTGTAGGCGATTCCTGTGGGGTTAGCTGGGCTGTTTAAAATAACTAATCGAGTTCTAGGTGTGATAGCGGCTTCTAGCTGAGCAGGTGTCATTTTAAATTGTTGTTCAAAATCGGTTTTAACGATCACAGGTTCTGCATCAACGAGTTTCACCATATCAGGGTAGGATACCCAGTATGGCGCAGGAATGATGACTTCATCTCCAGGATTAATAAGAGCAGCTAACATATTGTAAATACTATGTTTTGCACCACAAGAAACCAAAATTTGATCTTGTGTATAATGAAGCTTATTATCTCTCAGGAACTTATTGATTATGGCCTGTTTTAAGCCTAGTGTACCATCCACGGCAGTATATTTAGTGATGCCTTGTTGAATGGCTTGGATGGCAGCTGCCTTGATGTGCTCGGGAGTGTCAAAGTCAGGTTCGCCCACGCTTAAGCTAATAATGCTTTTTCCAGCACGAATTAATTCATCCGCTCGTGCGGCTACAGCGATGGTTGGAGAAGGCTTAATACGTTGTACACGTGCAGCAAGATCTTTAATCATAAGGTAATGGCTCCCAAGTTTGTATCAATTCTGTATATTTTTATTATAAATAGGACAAGGGTGTGGATTATAATGCAGTCTGGCCATTAGGGCTAGAGCGTTTTTATGATCCTAAATTCGTTCATTGAAGATAGATAGTAAGGTAGTGATGACAGAACCATTTCAGTTACAGTCAAATTTTAAACCTGCAGGTGACCAACCTGCTGCCATTCAACAATTAGTTGAAGGCTTGCAAAATGGATTGGTTAACCAAACCTTACTGGGTGTGACAGGCTCAGGAAAAACATTTACGATTGCCAATGTGATTCAAACATTGCAACGCCCTACTATGATATTGGCTCCTAATAAAACCTTGGCTGCGCAATTGTATGGTGAAATGCAAGAGTTCTTCCCCCGCAATGCCATTGAGTATTTTGTCTCGTATTATGATTATTATCAACCCGAGGCGTATGTGCCGTCATCGGATACGTATATTGCAAAAGATGCATCCATCAATGAGCACATTGAACAAATGCGTCTTTCTGCAACTAAAGCCTTATTAGAGCGTCACGATACTATTATTGTTGCGACGGTATCAGCTATTTATGGATTGGGTGATCCTCGCATGTATCTTAGTATGGTGTTGCATTTAGACCGCGGTGATAAAATGGAGCACCGCGGTTTACTGAGACGTTTAGCAGAATTGCAATATACTCGAAACGATGTCGATTTACATCGCGCCACCTATCGTGTGCGCGGGGATGTCATTGATATCTATCCAGCGGAATCTGAAAAAGAAGCAGTACGCATTGAGCTATTTGATGATACCATTGAAAATCTCGCTTTTTTTGATCCATTAACCGGTGAAATAACGCGCCGCGTGCCACGTTTAACGATTCACCCAAAATCACATTATGTCACACCCCGTGAACGTGTGCTTGAAGCGATTGATTTAATTAAAATTGAATTAAAAGAACGCCTAGAAGAATTACGTTCTCTCAATAAACTAGTAGAAGCGCAACGTTTAGAACAACGTACACTATATGATTTGGAATTAATGAACGAACTAGGTTATTGTCCTGGAATTGAAAATTATTCACGTTATTTATCCGGTAGAAATCGTGGCGATGCGCCCCCCACCTTATTTGATTATTTACCCCCTGATGCATTATTAGTGATTGATGAATCACATGTGACTATTCCGCAGTTACGCGGTATGTATCGAGGCGATCGATCTCGCAAAGAAACATTAGTGGAATATGGGTTTCGATTACCATCCGCATTAGATAATAGGCCATTACATTTTGACGAGTTTACACAGCGTGCACCACAAGCAATTTTTGTTTCAGCAACACCAGGACCTTATGAACATGAACATGCGGATGCGATTATTGAGCAGGTGGCAAGACCCACCGGGTTATTAGACCCTGAGGTCGAAGTGCGTCCAGCAGGAACACAAGTCGATGATTTATTATCTGAGGTGACGCGGCGTTTGCCCCTAAATCAGCGTATATTGGTGACGACATTAACTAAGCGTTTAGCAGAAGATCTCACAGAATATTTAGCGGAGCATGGTATCAAAGTGCGTTATTTACATTCTGATATTGGCACAGTGGAACGAGTAGACATTATTCGTGACTTACGATTAGGACATATCGATGTATTAGTGGGTATTAACTTGTTACGTGAAGGATTAGACTTGCCGGAAGTCTCTCTTGTTGCCATTTTAGATGCAGATAAAGAAGGTTTTTTGCGTTCTGAAACATCCTTAATCCAAACCATAGGTCGGGTGGCGCGTCATTTTGAGGGTAAAGCCATTTTGTATGCTGATCGAATCACTCAGTCGATGCAGTTTGCAATCGATGAAACGGCTAGACGACGCGAGAAACAACAAGCCTATAATAAACAACATAATATTACCCCAAAAAGCGTACAAAAGGCGGTGCGGGATATTATGGAAGGCGCTTATTCCAGCCAATCCGTACGTGGAAAGATTTATGCGAAAGTGTCGGATCAATCGACAGAATATTTGACTCTTTCGCCTGACGCCTTAAAGAAAAAAATCAGTGAGTTAGAACAAAAAATGTATGAACATGCGCATCACCTTGAGTTTGAAGAAGCAGCACGCATGCGAGATTTGATACAAGACCTAGAAAAAACGCTCCTCATTAAGTGAGACTTCCATCACTGAGCTTGCGTGAAATCATGTCCCTTAGTATAGGCATAGCACGTTCAAGAGATAGTGCATACAAAAGTCCTTTTTCGGCAGTTCCATAGGGTCAATGAGAGAAAATAAAATGCTTTTTGGGACTGTTGAATAACTTTTGATTTTCATCTGAGAATTGTTGTTGAATGTTCTTCGGTAGGTCTTTCCAAATCTCTGTAACCAAAGATTTAAGATGCCCATTACACAACGCACGATTTTCTTCTTCTGTAAACGCTTCGGGTGTTCCTGTTTGAATCATCGTTACCAGATGTTCTGCTGCGTTTAATTTAGTCGTTTTGCTTTTGTAAGGTGCTTGAAAGAATTCTATGCCAACATACTCATTTTCATTTGAACGACGATCCATCAGATACTTTTCGATTAATCTAACTATTTGATCATTGAGATTAAGTTCTTTCATGACGATGGGTGAAAGTGTGGCATAATAGGGTTTTTTTGATGGGCTGGCAGTTGACTTAAATTGATTAGCTAACCTTTCTCGATCTTTGATACTGATCTCACTCTGAATCACTAAATCAGGCAATAAGGATGCCTTGATGACGGATTGGGTAGGTACGCGATGAGGCGAGTGATTTCTTAAAATAATACGTTCATTCTGCAATTGTACGATTGGTTGATGGTCTTCGCCAAAACCCACCTGCTTAAGTTTATTAGAAGCAGAAAGGGATTTTAAATTTATTAACCTCAATAGTCTTTGCCATGCCTGTTTGGATTTGGACTTATTGCCAGATTCTTTAGCAAATGCGTTGTGATAAAGTTTATTAGTTTCTTTGGTCAGTGTGCCTTCTCCATAAGGTTCATTCCCGAGCTTTTTAATTTCTGCTTTTATCTCGCCTGCCTTTTGAGCCGTTGGTTCCAGATTTTTTTTCAGAAAACGCAATATCCCTGTTATGTTCGGCACGTTACTTTTTTCGTCATTGATGTTTCCGTGTTCTTGTCTAGAGTGAGAGATTGTATCGTCAATCCTTTTAGCGAGGTTTAATAGATTCGCTTTACCACTACAGAGTTTACCCTGGTGAACGCCAGCAGTTTTGGTAATAAGCAATGGAAATGTGATAGGACAATCAGCAAAGTTTCCACCTCGATGATAGAGTTCTCCTGACACAAGGTTACAAAAACTAATTCTGAATCCTTTTTCTCTATCCGTTTTACCCGCTAAAACAAATTGAGTGAAGCAACCGATGACTTTATCTTGACTAAAACCCCAAATTAAACTCAGTTTTAAAAATAAATCTTTTTCATTTTGAATTTTATCATTCTGTTGAAGATCGAAAAGACTAATTAACTTATTGATTCTCTCGTTTATTTGACTACATTCTTCGTCTTCATTATTTAAAATCATCAATAAGGTAATATAAAAATAGGCAGCAATTTTCTCCATATCATTCGCTATTTTTTTTGAAAAACCAAGAATCTTTTTTGATAATGCCTCTCGACCCTTTTCTGTCAAAGCGTCTAAACGATCTGGAGTGATTGTAGAGGCAAATTGAAGTAATTCTTTTGTTAAATTATCTTTTGGTTGCATAAGCTAATATCTTTTTATCATTGGAAAATTCCGTACTCTATTGCATCTATGATAATTGAATTTGATTAAGAAAAACTTAATTCAACAAAGTGAATATTTTTTATTTATAAAATCAAGGGAATAGCAAATTGACTGGTCACGTCATAGGTATTTTTTAAGTGATACTGTTAAGATTGGTAGGGTAACTACACAATAATAATAACGCGCTTATTGTAATCAATAAATGCGTTAAGAAAATGGTAAAATGCAGTCCTCGATTTTCCCCGTGAAATTTCCAAAAAGGGTGTCGAATCAAAATGGCAATAATCACATAGGGAATGAGTAATAATGCAGATATTTCGACAAAAATGCCAAAAATAATCATGAATCCAAAGACCGTTTGCCACAGAATGCCAACGGATAAAAACAACATGGGCGATGTTATTTTATCGCCTAGCATGGCATTCATCAAAGGACGCCAATGATAGACATTCCAGAAACCAAAAAAGACAAAATAAAAGCCAATGAACAAGTGCGCAATAGAGGGTAACGATAATAAGAAGTTGTTCATTGATTTTTTCCTTAAAGTGTTATCTTTTTTAGTCCGTTAGATGCTATTAATCACTAGTTAAAAAGGTATCATCTCTCTAATTTTTTGTAAAACACATATTCTGGTTTCCACATCAAGTCATTAATGTGCTGTTCTAAAGAATCGTTTGGTATCTCGGTTGCTAGATTGGCTTTAATGGCTTCTGTTGCGACAGCAATAGCAACTTTATAGGAGACTTCACGGATCGTATCCAAACTTGGTAATAAATTATTGCTGGGATCGAACCGAGTCGGAGAACAATCAGCTAATGCTTTTGCGGCTGCCATGAACATGTTATCCGTGACATGTTTTGCCTTTACAGCAATTAACCCTAAACCTACACCAGGAAAAATATAGCAATTATTGGTTTGATCAATTCGGCATGATTTTCCATGTCTCATCGCATTGGCAAACGGGCTGCCCGTGCTTACAATGACGTTGCCATCGGTCCATTTTATTAAATCTTCAGGAATTGCCTCACAACGTGTCGTGGGATTAGATAAGGGAAAAATAATAGGACGAGCCACATGGGCTGCCATTTCACGTACAATGTCTTCGGTAAAAAGGTTAGGTTGACCTGACACGCCGATTAATACAGTTGGCTGAGCGTGTTTGATGACATCTTTTAGCGTAATTTGATTTGAATTTAGTAAGTTCCAATTACTTACTATGTCTTTTGATTGTGCAAAGGGTGTTTGAAAAGGCAAGATATCTTTTATATCATCCGTTAACAATCCAAATTGATCAATTAGAAAAAATCGTTTTTTGGCTTCTTCTCTGGATAAGCCGCTTTCTATCATGGCATCCATTAATAATTGGCTAATACCACACCCGGCAGATCCTGCTCCTACCAAAGCAATGCGTTGATCTTGCAAGGTCGATTGAGTGGCGCGGATGGCGGCAAACAATGTGCCTACAGTAATGGCGGCGGTGCCTTGAATATCATCATTAAATGTACATAATTGATTGCGATATCGTTCTAAAATGGGTTTGGCATTGCGTTGTGCGAAATCTTCCCATTGCAACAACACATGTGGAAAGCGTTTTTTCACAGCATTTACAAAAAGGTCAATAAAATCATTATAGTCTTTACCGCGAATACGTTCATGGGGCCAACCGATATAGAGCGGGTCTTGTTGTAGATCCGTATTATTGGTTCCTGTATCGAGTAAAATAGGTAGAGTATAGGCGGGATGGATACCAGCACAAGCAGTATACAGAGCCAATTTTCCAATGGGGATCCCCATTCCTCCGGCCCCTTGATCCCCTAAACCTAAAATGCGTTCTCCATCAGAAACGACTATGACGCGGGTATGGCTCAATTGTGGATGAGCGAGCATTTCATCGATTCGATGACGGTCAGGATAGGCAATATAAATGCCGCGCGGTCGCCTGTAAATATGGCTGTATCGTTGACAGCCTAGACCCACTATAGGTGTATATACAATGGGCATTAACTCGCTGATATGTTCACATAACAAGCTATAGAATAGGGTTTCATTGGAATTTTGTAAGTCACGAAGATAAATGTATTTCTCTAGATCCGAGGGTTTGCTTCGGAAAGTTTGATAAGAGCGCACTCTTTGTTCTTCTAAGGAAGTTCTCCTGGGTGGAATAATGCCAAATAAGTTAAATTCTTCTCTTTCCTGATCATTAAAAGCCATTCCTTTATTGAGCAATGGATTCATGGCAAGACTATAACCGCTTAAAGCGACTTTCATGTATTGTTTACCTTGTTCATCTCTGGCAAATTCATAGTCCATGTCTTCGCTCCAAAGGAGTACTTAGGTTTATCATAACATAGTTAATTTCGGCGCTTTCTTGCTTGCGTCAAACGGCGAGTGATGTTATCTTTGCGGATGTTCATTTTTTTAATAAAAATAGGCACGTAGCTCAGTGGTAGAGCATCACCTTGACATGGTGGTGGTCGGTGGTTCGATCCCACTCGTGCCTACCAAAACGACCCTCATCATGAGGAAAGATTTTTTTATAGAGTCAATCGCATGCCTGTCATAACACTGCCGGATGGAAGTCGTAAACAATTTGATCGCCCTGTTACCGTGGCTGCCGTTGCAGCCAGTGTTGGGACAGGGCTTGCTAAAGCTGCGTTGGCAGGTAAAGCCAATGGTAAGTTAGTGGATACTTCTTATTTGCTGGAGCAGGATGCAGCATTGTCTATTATTACAGATAAAAGCCCTGAGGCATTAGAAGTCATACGGCACTCCACGGCACATCTTTTGGCGCAAGCCGTGAAAGCCTTATTTCCCACTGCGCAAGTCACGATTGGCCCTGTGATCGAAGACGGTTTTTATTATGATTTTGCTTTCGGCCGTCCCTTTACGCCTGAAGATCTAGTACATATCGAAGAAAAAATGCATGAGCTGGCTAAGAAAGATTTTGTCGTTGAAAGACGCATTATTTCGCGAGAAGAAGCGATTCGTTTTTTTCGTAGCATAGGTGAGGAATATAAAGCCAAAATTATTGAAGCGATTCCTGTTGGTGAAACGCTGACACTGTATCAGCAAGGCGATTTTATCGATTTATGTCGTGGCCCACATGTACCGAGCGTTGGTAAGCTCAAAGCCTTTAAGTTAACTAAATTAGCAGGCGCTTACTGGCGTGGTGATTCAAATAATGAAATGCTACAACGGATTTACGGAACGGCTTGGGCAGATCAAAAATCATTGGATCACTATCTCACTCGATTAGAAGAAGCTGAGAAACGTGATCATCGAAAGATTGCAAAAACATTGGATTTGTTCCATATGCAAGAAGAGGCGCCGGGCATGGTATTTTGGCATCCGAATGGATGGACTCTTTATCAGCAGATCAAACATTATATCAGTGAACGGATAGCTGAACAGGGTTACCAAGAAGTCGCCACGCCGCAATTAGTCGACTTGGCACTATGGAAGGCATCCGGTCACTGGGATATGTTCGGCCAAGATATGTTTACCGTCGAGACGGAAGACCGAACTTTTGCTGTTAAACCCATGAATTGTCCTTGCCATATCCAATTATTTAAGCAGGGCTTAAAAAGCTACCGCGATTTGCCCTTGCGCCTCGCTGAATTTGGTTGTTGTCATCGTAATGAATTATCCGGTGCTATGCATGGTTTAATGCGTGTTCGACAAATGACACAAGATGATGCCCATATTTTCTGTACTGAAAGTCAAATTCAACAGGAAGCATCTCGTTTTATTAAATTGTTGATTGACGTTTATCGAGACTTTGGTTTTAACGAGATTACATTAAAATTAGCTACGCGGCCTGAAAAACGTATAGGTAGTGATGATCAGTGGAATCACGCGGAACATGCACTGGCAGAAGCACTTAAGGAAGCGGGATTGAGCTTTGAACACTGTGCTGGAGAGGGCGCGTTTTATGGCCCAAAAATTGAGTTTCATTTAAGGGATTGTATAGGTCGTATGTGGCAGTGTGGGACGTTGCAATTAGACTATAGTATGCCAGCCCGTTTGGAAGCTTATTACATTGCTGAAGATAGTTCTAAAAGAATCCCTGTGATGTTGCATAGAGCCATTTTAGGAACGCTTGAACGCTTTATTGGTATTTTAATTGAGCACTATGCAGGCAAATTTCCAGTATGGCTCGCACCAACACAAGCCGTTTTGATGACTATTACAGACAGACAAGCTGGATACGCCGAAAAAATCACTAAATTTTTAAGAAAATCGGGGATTAGAGTCAAATCGGACTTGAGAAATGAGAAAATCAGCTTTAAAATTCGCGAACACACGTTGCAACGTGTTCCTTATCTATTGGTGGTGGGTGACCGGGAAATGGAGGCCAACTCAATATCCGTTCGTACACAAGACGGTACCGATTTGGGTAGCTTGCAGCCAGAGCCGTTATTGAATCTGATTAAAGATCAAATTGCTCGTCGTGGTCGAGTTGATGTTGTCTAGGAGGAAGTGATATTAGCGCAGAAAAGAAACCTCGGATAAATGAACAGATTAAGGTTCTGCAAGTCCGATTAATTGATGCTGAAGGTAATCAATTAGGTGTTGTTCCAATCCGTGAGGCACGGCGAATGAGTGAGGAGTCTGGATTAGACTTAGTGGAAGTCTCGCCCGATGCGGAGCCACCAGTTTGCCGGATTATGAATTTTGGTAAGTTTGCCTATCAGCAGAGTAAGCGTAAAGCGGCTGCTAAAAAAAAGCAAAAACAAATTCAACTCAAAGAAGTGAAGCTTCGTCCCGGGACGGAAGATGCAGATTATCAGGTTAAACTGCGTAATATTATCCGTTTCTTAGAGAATGGCGATAAGGCAAAAGTGACACTGAGATTCCGTGGCCGTGAGATGACACATCCAGAATTAGGAATGCAACTCATGGAGCGTATTATGACGGACTTAGTAGAGTGCGGTGTTGTTGAACAGCGTCCGAAATTAGAAGGCCGTCAAATGGTCATGGTCATCGGGCCTAAAAAATAAGTTGGAGTATAAAATGCCAAAATTAAAAACCAATCGTGGTGCGGCAAAGCGTTTTAGAGCGACAGCCAGTGGATTCAAGTGTCGAAGATCTTTTCGCAACCACATGATGATTCGTAAAACAACCAAACAGAAGCGCCATTTGCGTGCTATTGGTCGAGTGAATCAATCGGATGTGCGCTCTATTGAACGCATGTTACCGAATGCTTAGAAGGGGAGAGTGGAATTATGTCAAGAGTTAAACGAGGTGTTACGGCGCGTGCACGGCACAAAAAGGTGCTTGCTAAAGCGAAAGGCTATTATGGCGCACGTAGTCGCGTATTTCGCGTAGCCAATCAAGCGGTTATCAAAGCCGGCCAATATGCGTACCGTGATCGTCGCCAAAAGAAACGTACCTTTAGAGCGCTCTGGATTGTTCGTATTAATGCCGCAGCACGTGAGCATGGGCTTTCATACAGTGTATTCATGAATGGTCTTAAAAAATCAGCCATTGAAATAGATAGAAAAGTGTTAGCTGATATCGCTGTATTTGATCGTGCTGGTTTTGCTGCATTAGCAAATCAAGCAAAAGAAGTGTTGAAGTTGGCAGCGTAATTTGAATTTGCGGCACTCGCCATCATGAAGAGTGCCGCAACTTTCATGTGTGTCTAGGTTCTATTTGATTTTCCCGCCCGTCCGGTCTATTTGATCGTATCTTTGTGATTGTAAAAAATTAGGAAGTTGATGATGGATCTAGATGCCATTTTAAAGCGAGCCACAGAAGAAATAGTCAGTTCAACCACACTAAAAGACCTAGATCAGTATCGCATCTACTATTTAGGAAAAAAGGGCAAATTAACCGAAGTATTAAAAGACGTCGGTCAATTATCGGCAGAGGAACGCCCTTTGTTAGGTCAACGAGTCAATCGGATCAAGCAGCAGCTGCAAGCACTATTAAAAGACCGCTTGGAGGTTTTAACGCAACAAGAGATTGCGGCGCAGTTAGCCGCTGAATCCATTGATATTACGCTACCTGGACGCAACTCATCCCAATTAGGACATCTTCACCCTGTGACCAAAACGCGTGAACGCATCGCTGCCTTATTTACACAGATGGGTTTTGTGATGAAGGAGGGTCCTGAAATTGAAGACGATTATCATAATTTTGAAGCACTGAATATTCCGCCTTTACATCCTGCAAGAGCGATGCAAGATACATTTTATTTTGCTGATAAAAGTTTATTACGGACACATATGTCACCCGTACAAATTCGCACGATGACCACCACTCAACCGCCGATACGAATGATTGCTATGGGCAGAGTGTATCGACGCGATTTTGATTTAACCCACACGCCGATGTTTCATCAAATCGAAGGCTTGATGGTAGATGAAGGGGTGACATTTGCTGATTTAAAAGGGATGTTAAGCTCGTTTTTACAAGCTTTTTTTGATGCAGAAGTGCCTATTCGTTTGCGTCCCTCTTATTTTCCTTTCACTGAGCCTTCAGCTGAAGTAGATATTGGCTGTCAGCAATGTCATGGGCAAGGTTGCAGGATTTGTAAAAATACCGGCTGGTTAGAAGTCATGGGTTGTGGCATGGTGCATCCTAACGTGTTTCATTTTGTTGGCATTGATAGTGAGCGTTATACCGGTTGGGCATTTGGTGCAGGTCTCGATCGATTGACCATGTTGCGATATGGTGTCACCGATTTGCGTTCATTATTTGAAAATGAATTACGCTTTTTGCAGCAATTCTAGGGAATTCAGATGAAGATTAGCGAAAAATGGTTACGAGAATGGGTTAAGACGGATATATCGCGCCCTACGTTATGCGAACAATTAACCATGGCAGGATTAGAAATTGAAGAAGTAACGCCAGTCGCTGTCCCCTTTTTCGGTGTAGTGATAGGGCAGGTACTGCAAATAGCAAAACACCCTGACGCTGAACGTCTGAACATTTGTCAAGTTGAAGTAGGAAAAAGCTCTCCATTAATGATTATCTGCGGCGCCAATAACGTCAAAGTGGGGATGAAAGTAGCGGCCGCTCTTCAGGGTGCAGTATTAGGTAATCAAAAAACCATTTTGGAAACTCAATTACGTGGTAAGTTATCTCAAGGCATGTTGTGTTCTGCGCGTGAATTGGGTTTACCCTATGAATCAGAAGGCATTATCGCATTACCAGCCAATGCTCCCATTGGTGCAAATCTATGGGATTATCTCGACCTATCCGATCATATAATGGATGTTTCTATCACACCCAATCGGGGTGATTGTCTTAGTGTGGCAGGTTTAGCGTATGAAATAGCGGCAGTTACAAAGGCACCGCTGATGCCTGTCGAATTCCATTCAGTTAAGCCCAGTATATCGGATACCATCCCCATTCGAATAGATCAACCTACAGCATGCCCGCATTATGTAGGGCGGATTATTCGAGATATCAGAATGGATGCAATTACGCCAATTTGGATGCAAGAACGGTTGCATCGAGGCAATGTTCGTTCTATCAGTCCCATCGTGGATGTGATGAATTATGTCATGCTTGAATTGGGTCAACCTATGCATGCATTTGATTTCAATACCATACAAGGCGATGTGGCAGTGCGCTACGCCAAATCAGATGAGTCACTTGTTTTATTGGATGGACAAACCGTACTGCTAGACCCGACCACATTAGTGATTGCCGATCAAGAAAAGGCATTGGCGATTGGTGGTGTCATGGGTGGCTTAGATTCCGCGGTTAGTGAAACAACGGAAACGGTTTTGCTTGAAAGCGCTTTTTTTGCTCCTGCATCGATTATTCATACGGCACGTCACTATCATTTACAGTCTGAATCTTCTTATCGATTTGAACGCGGTGTTGATCCATTATTGCAAATCAAGGCAATCGAACGTGCCACACAATTAATAGTAGATATAGCAGGTGGAAAACCGGGACCTGTGATTGATGTGAAAAATGAACAAGCGATACCTCCCAGTAAAACTATTCACTTACGTGCTGCACGCATTGAGATCCTGTTGGGCATCCGTTTTAGTGCCAACGAAGTCATGGATATCTTGTCACGACTTTCATTCACACTAACAGCAGTGGAAGATGGTTGGAAAGTCACTGTACCGGCCAGACGTTTTGATATTACCCTAGAGGCTGATTTAATTGAAGAGATAGCAAGGGTCTATGGATATGATCAATTACCTCAGCGATCTATTCATGGAGTATTAAGACTAGATCCCCAACCCGAAACCGAGCTGAGTATGACAAGCTTGCGACACCTCATGTGTGACTTAGGTTTTCAAGAAGTAGTTACTTACAGTTTTGTGAGTAAAAAATTACAACAACTCGTTGATCCTGGGGTCACGCCTAAGGAACTTATTAATCCTATTACGACAGATATGGCAGTCATGCGAACCAATTTATGGCCAGGACTGCTTGACGTGTTCTTATCTAATCAAGCTAGGCAGCACTGTTCCATGAAACTCTTTGAAACCGGTTTGCGCTTTCTTGTTCAAGAGGATAATTTGTTACAGCAATCTCGTTTAAGCGGGTTAGTGAGCGGCTCGGCCTATCCTGAACAGTGGGGTTTTTCCCCGCGTGAAGTCGATTTTTATGATCTAAAAGGAGATCTAGAGAATCTGTTTAGGAAAACATTGCAGTCAGCACAATTTACATTTCAACCTGGTTGCCATCCCGCACTGCATCCCGGTCAAACAGCTGCAGTGTATCGTGAAAATCATGCTATTGGAATCATGGGCGCGCTGCATCCTGCTATTGCACAAGTGCTCGATATTCAAAGAAAACTATTTCTATTTGATTTTGATTTGGACGAATTAAAACGGGCGGGCCTGCCTATTCCCCAAGAAATCTCTAAATTTCCATCCATTCGACGAGATATAGCTATTTTGGTTGATCATACTGTACCTGTGCAGTCAATTCAGGATACAATACAAGAGGTAGCGGGCGGTTTATTGCAGAGAGTGTCCGTTTTTGATGTGTACCAAGGAAAAGGGGTCGGTTCACAACAAAAAAGTGTTGCTTTAGGGTTGATCTTGCAGCATTCTTCACGAACGTTAACGGATGAAGAAGTCGCAGATCTTATGGATAGCATAGTTAACGTATTGACGACAAGGTTCGCTGCTGAATTAAGGGGCTAGCTATGGCACTGACGAAAGCAGATATAGCGGAACATCTATTTACTCAAATAGGTTTGACTAAGCGTGAAGCAAAAGAAATTGTGGAGCTTTTTTTTAAACAAATTTGTACAGCGCTTGCAAATGGCCAACAAGTGAAGCTGTCTGGATTTGGTAATTTTGAGTTACACGACAAAAGTGAGCGACCAGGACGAAATCCTAAAACAGGCGAACTGATCCCTGTTTCGGCTCGTCGAGTGGTTACTTTTAAGGCGGGGCAGAAATTAAAAGCTCGTGTTGAGGTATATGCAGGGAATGAGACCAAAAACACAGAATCGGATAAAGCATCGTAAAATTTCGCTGGAGCCGTTGCCAGTGATTCCAGAAAAGCGTTATTTTACGATTGGTGAGGTAGCAGCATTATGTTGCGTGAAGCCGCATGTGTTGCGTTATTGGGAGCAAGAATTCTCCCAGATAAAACCTGCCAAACGACGAGGCAATAGGCGTTATTACCAACGTGACGATGTCTTGATGATTCGCAAGATAAAAACATTACTCTATGAACAGGGTTTTACCATTGGTGGTGCTAGAACTCAACTGACTCTGGATACCGTCGGAGTAACAAAAGGAATTGAAACAGATACTGAAGTAAAAAAATTAATTGCAGATCTCGAGGGGGTTTTGCAAAGATTAAAGACTCATGAAACAGGTTAAATCGAAAAAAAGCTTAGGTTAAAAAACAATCGTGAAGGAATGGAACAAACGGGGCGTGGCGCAGCTTGGTAGCGCACTTGCATGGGGCGCAAGTGGTCGCCGGTTCAAATCCGGCCTGCCCTACCAAATCAATAGTAGTAGCATCCGCTCGTAAGCAGTATTTTTTGAGTAGTGATTCACTGCCCTATTATTCTGTATTCATTCGGTCGATTATCCAATCGACATCCTTCTTCCCTTTGCTCAACTATCGACATGTGTCTTTGTTGAAAACATATCAATATTAGGGAAAGCATACTGTGGAAAAGATCTGGCTAAAGCATTATCCTAAAGGCGTTCCAGCTGAGATTAATCCGGACAATTATCAATCCATAGGGGAAATTTTTCGCGAGAGCTGCGAACATTTTCAAGATTTACCCGCATTTTATAATCTTGGTGTTACTATCAGTTTTAAAAAACTTGAAAGTGATGCGCTTGCATTTGCTGCTTATTTGCAACAAGTATTGAATTTAAAAAAGGGCGATCGTATTGCTATTATGCTTCCTAATATATTGCAATATCCGGTTGTCTTGTTTGGTGCATTATGTGCAGGATTAACGGTGGTTAATGTCAACCCGCTTTATACTGTTCCGGAGGTTGTTCATCAACTAAAAGATGCGGGCGCAGAAACGATCATTGTATTGTCCACATTTGCATTAACCATTCAAAAAGCTCTATTGGATACACCATTAAAACACATTATAGTAACAGAGTTAGGCGATTTATTTCCTAGACCAAGAGCTTTATTAGTCCATTTTGTCATGAAATATGTCAAACGAGTTATTCCAGACTGGGATATTGCGCATGTGATTCATTTTAGGCATGCATTGCATCAAGGAAAGCAGCTTACGTTTACGCCGGTGACAGTAACTCACCAAGACATTGCTTTTTTGCAATACACAGGGGGTACGACTGGTGTGGCAAAAGGAGCTATGTTAACCCATAGGAATATGGTGGCCAATGTACTACAGGCTGAAGCTTGGTTCACTCCTTTACTTAGGATAGGACAAGAAATTATTATAACCGCATTACCGCTTTATCATATTTTTTCACTGACCGCTAATTGTTTGTTTATTTCCAAAATTGGTGGATTAAATGTGCTAATTACAAATCCTAGAGATATTCCCCATACTGTATCCGAAATGCAAAAATTTAAATTTTCGGCCATCACAGGTGTGAATACCTTATTTAATGCCTTACTAAAAAATCATAAATTTAATCGATTGGATTTTAGCGAATTCAGAATGAGCCTAGGCGGTGGAATGTCGGTACAACGTGCCGTGGCGGAGCGTTGGCAAACTGTAACGGGTCTTCCTCTACTGGAAGCGTATGGTTTAACAGAGACATCGCCTTGTGTTTGCGTCAACCCTCCAGGATTAAAAGAATATAATGGCACAGTAGGTCTTCCTGTTTCCTCTACAGAGGTGTGTATTTTAGATGATGATGGCAATGAGGTCCCTATTGGTGAATCGGGCGAACTGGCGATTAAAGGCCCACAAGTTATGTACGGATATTGGCATAACCCTGCTGAAACACAAAAAGTGTTTACTAAGAATGGCTGGTTATTAACAGGTGATATTGCATCGATTAATGATGAGGGTTTTGTACGTATCTTAGAGCGTAAGAAAGACATGATTTTAGTATCCGGTTTTAATGTCTATCCTAACGAAGTGGAAGATGTTCTTGTGAGATTAAATGGTGTGCGTGAAGCAGCGGTGATTGGTGTACCGGATGAAAATTCAGGTGAAGCAGTAAAAGCCTTCATTGTCAGAGAGGATCCCACTTTAACCAAAGCTGATATTTTGCGTTATTGCCGAAAAAATTTAACGGGCTATAAACTTCCTAAGTTGATTGAGTTTACAACAGAATTGCCCAAAACAAACGTCGGAAAAATCTTGCGACGGGCTTTGAAAGAACAAAATCCTGTGTAAGGAGCTGTTCAAGTCTATTGATTAAACTTAAATTAATTATTACTTAAACCATATCACATCAGGAAACCAAGTATGTTTAGTACGTTGCAATCTACGATAAAACAGGAAGAAAAAAATCAGATATCATAGCGTTAAATTCAACGAAAATTACCAAAAAAGATCACGTATAATGATCAGTTTCTCATCCTCCTCGCAATGACCGCATCCAGATTAATTTCGCGCCAATGACAGACCCTAGTTATTGTCTGATTGTTCAATTTATTACAGTAAAATAGGAATGTATCATGCTATGTTATGCTATTGCTTTTTTATTGGGCGATGTTTTGTTGCAACAATGCAAAACATTGCCTAATGTGTATTGGGTGTTTGGCATGTTGAGTGTTATTTTTTTAACGCTATTTACAAGCTATTTTCGTATAGTAGGCATGTTTCTGTTAGGATTTGCTTGGGCTTTATGGTATGCGCATTTGTCCACTGCTTGGGTGCTATCTAAGGACTTAGAAGGTAAATCGATTTGGTTAGATGGATATATTGCATCGATACCTTCTGTTTCGTTATACGGAACGTCATG
This sequence comes from Pseudomonadota bacterium, assembly GCA_021807565.1. Classification (GTDB taxonomy): domain Bacteria; phylum Pseudomonadota; class Gammaproteobacteria; order DSM-16500; family DSM-16500; genus JAKBCU01. The sequence continues at coordinate 22,502 of JAKBCU010000006.1, forward strand.
GATTTTTTCTACTAATAAAACATTCATTAAGTTGTCCTCTCAAAAAACCAATTTACATTTAAAAGTGGGTGATAGATGGAAATTGAATGTGAAATTAAAACGTATTCACAGCACGTTCAATCCAAATAGTTTTGATTATGAAGCATGGGCGATGCAACAAGGCATTCGTGCCGTAGGTTATGTCATCAATAAGAGTGAATCAACATGGATATCCAGTGATTGGTATCATTTTCCATTAGGCAGAATAAGACAAACGCTACAAGACAAATTAATCCATGCCTTAACGCCAAGCGTGACTTCACCTTGGATTATTGCATTGGCAGTGGGCGAACATCACGGGATCTCGCAAGAAAATTGGAAAATTTTACGAGATACAGGGACAAACCATTTAATGGCAATTGCAGGGTTGCATATTGGCTGCATGTCTGGGTTAATGTATGTTATTGTTAATGCACTTTGGCGACGTTTTTTTTATCTCACCTTACGTTTGCCAGCGCAACATGCCGCTAGTATTGGAGCATTATTCATGGCCTTGATCTATGGAGCATTGGCCGGATTTTCTATACCTACGCAACGTGCCTGCATTATGCTAATGCTGTTTTTAATGGCTGTACTTTGTCGAAGACAAAGCACTTCGTGGGCCGCATGGAGTATCGCGTTATTTTTAGTGCTCGCCATGAATCCTACTTGTGTCTTGACAGAAAGTTTTTGGCTATCCTTTGGTTCAGTAGCACTCATTATTTATGGTGTCTCAGGTCGTTTGGCACCAGGCGGTTTATGGTGGAAGTATGGAAGAATTCAATGGGTAATAGGATTAGGGTTAGTGCCACTTAGTATCTGGTTATTTCAACAATGTTCATTGATATCCTTTATTGCTAATAGTATTGCTATCCCAATCGTAGGCTTTGTGATTGTTCCACTTGTATTGTTAGGTTGTTTTACTTCCATTTTTTCGACTGTTATCACAAAAATGGTGCTATTTTCCGCTGATACATTACTCGGTTTTGTATGGAAATTTTTATCTTTTTTGTCACATATCAAATGGGCCGTATGGTATCAGTCTGTGCCAGATCCTATCGTTTTTTTTTCTCTAATAGGTATGATGTTATTGCTATTACCCATTGGAATGCCCGGTAGATGGTTTGGCTTAATTTGGCTTTTTCCTTTAATATTCTATAAACCGATCTCTCCTGCAATCGGTGAGATTCGTTTTACTTTACTGGATGTTGGGCAAGGTCTTTCTGCTATTGTACAAACAGCCAAACATAGCCTGGTATTTGATGCCGGACCTAGATGGGGTGATATCGACATGGGTGAAACTGTAGTTGTTCCTTATCTTCGCTCAATGGGGATTAGGCAACTCGATAGATTAGTCGTAAGTCACGGCGATAATGATCATATAGGTGGTGCACGTGCAGTTTTAAGCGTCTATCCCAATGCAATCGTTAAAACCAGTGTTCCAGAATTATTAGCCAATTTTTCTGTGAGTTATTGTTTGCGAGGAGAGAATTGGGATTGGGATGGGGTACAGTTTGAATTTATGTATCCGCCTGCAACACTATTAGGTTTAAATAATAATAGTTCCTGTGTGTTGCATATCCATAATAAAGCGCACAGTATTTTATTAACGGGAGATATTGAAAAAATAGCGGAAAAATTTTTACATGAAGAAGCTGCAAATGGACTAAGAGCTGATATTCTCGTTGCTCCGCATCATGGGAGCAAAACCTCCGCCAATTATGATTTTTTAAATGACGTGGGAGCTAAAGTGGTATTGTTTCCTATTGGTTATCGCAATCGATACCATTTTCCTCATCCTAGTGTGATTGCTCGATATGAACAATTGCAAACGACAATGTATAATACCGTCATGAACGGGGCGATGAGCTTCTCATTGACCGAACAAAAAGAGTTCTCTGCTCGGTTTTTTAGGTTAGACCATAAACATTATTGGAATGACTAACGAGGATAGCGATTAAGTGGAGGCAGGCTTTCCGCCATGAGCTAATAAATCAATTGCCATCAGTAGGGCAGTATTATCGATTGGTTTTTCAAATGAAACCGTAGCACCCAACGACTCAGATAAATCTAAATAACCTGTAGGATCAAGCCGTCCACCACCTGAAATGGCAATAATTTCCATGTCAGGGTGTTTATGTTTTACCTCAGAAATAAGGGTAATACCGCTTTTTTTGGGCATAATAATATCAGTTACCATAATGTCTGGGTTTGAGTTTTTAAGAATTTCGGTAGCTTCTTCACCATTGGTTGCACTTTCTACTTCATGAGAGGCACGTATGAGCATTTGCGCTAACATGTCTCTTACTAAATCATCGTCTTCCACCAACAAAATTTTTGCCATATCGTTATTCTCCCTTCTCCGCATTAACAATATATTCTTGCTCAGGTAATAGCAAAGTAAACATTGTGCCATGGCCGAGCTTACTTTCAACTAGTATTTCTCCTCGATGCTCTTTTATAATGGAATGGACTGTTGCTAAGCCTAAACCGGTTCCTTTCCCGACTTCTTTGGTTGTAAAGAAAGGTTCAAAAATGCGTTCAATGGTAGTTTGATCCATACCATGCCCCGTGTCGGAGATATCAATTCGACAGTAATTAACAGGTTCAATCTTAAGAAATTGTTTTAATAGATTGTCCGATGCAGAAACGAGGCTTAATTTAATCACTACCGTGCCTTCACTGTCCATGGCGTCAACGGCATTATTGATGATATTGACCATCACTTGGTGCAGTTGAGTTTGGTTACCCATAATGTAACATTTAGTATCGAGTAGAGATTTATAGTTAATCACGACGCTAGCGGGTATAGTGGGTTTCAGCAGACTTAATGCTCCTTCAATGGTATTTTGAACGCAGATAGTATTGAATTCATGGTGTTGACGTCGACTAAAAGCAAGAATGCGAGAAATTAATTCTTGACCGCGCTTGGAGGCTTCCAATACGTTACCTAAATTTTTATAAATAACGCTGTCTTTTGCAACATCCTCTCTTGCCATTTCAACATAGCCCGTTACGGCATAGAGAATATTATTAAAGTCATGAGCGATACCTCCCGCGAGTGTTCCAATGGCCTGAAGTTTCTGCCCTTGCAACAAAGCTTTCTCCAGTTTTTGTTTTGTTTTCTCAGCTTCAATACGTTCAACAATTTCTTTTTTGAAGTCTTCGTTGACCAGTTCATAAGATTCTTCGCTTTGTCTAGCAAGCTGTACTAAGCGAATGGCTAGCCCCAATAAAATGGCGAGTAAAATACCTAGAATTAACACTACCCAGGGAAGGGATTCCTCAAGTGATCCAATCAGATTGGCCAGCGATTTATTGACTAAATTATACCAAACAATAATAGAGATCAGCGTGCCACCCATTCCGATCCAATAAGGTAGCCAACGGTGCAATAGTTTTGTTCGGTTATCCTCGTGTTTGATCATGGTTTAGTTGTCCGTTGTTGTCTTATTTATCTTAATCGATTTAAGGAATTGAGGCTATAAACCAATTTCTATATAATGATACGTATTTGTGGTATTTCAACTTAAGAAACGGTATCTTGCTAGATAACTAGGTGATTTAACTCGTTTTTTAGGTTAAAAAAGCATTCACTAATAGAAGTAACCCTAACTATGCAATTAACTAAGATCAAACTCGCTGGCTTTAAGTCTTTTGTAGACCCTACTGTCGTGCCAATGCCAAGCAATTTAGTGGCTATTGTGGGTCCTAATGGTTGCGGAAAATCAAACATAATTGACGCAGTTTGTTGGGTAATGGGTGAAAGTTCTGCTAAATACCTGAGAGGCGAATCTTTAGCAGATGTTATTTTTAACGGGTCGACAGCTCGTAAACCCGTGGGTCAAGCCTCAGTTGAATTAATATTCGACAATCAAGATGGTGCCATTGGCGGTGAATATGCTAACTATGCTGACATATCGATTCGACGTGTGATTAACAGAGAAGCTGAATCTACCTATTTTTTAAATGGCGCTCGTTGTCGACGTCGGGATATTTTAGACATCTTTTTGGGTACCGGATTAGGGCCACGCAGTTATTCCATCATCGGTCAAAATATGATTTCTCGTATTATTGAAGCTAAACCCGAGGAGATGCGTATTTATCTCGAAGAAGCGGCAGGTATTTCGAAATACAAAGAACGACGTCGAGATACTGAAAATCGCATCTCACATACTAAGGACAATTTAGCGCGCCTAGACGATGTCCGAACCGAGTTAGATAAACAGCTGGCGACATTACAACGTCAAGCCAATGCCGCTGAAAAGTTTAAACAGCTTAAACAAGAAGAAAGAGTGTTGCGTGGCCAATGGTTAACGGCACAATGGCGTCAGCTAGATGCATCACTGATACAGCAGACGTTACAAATACAGCAACAAGAAACACATCTAGAAGCTAAACAAGCGGACTTATCTCATCTGAATTTAGAGCTTGACCAACAACGTGAATCACAACGTTTAGCAGGAGAGATATTGCAAGAGGTTCAGGGGCGTTATTATGAAACCGGATCTCATATTGCAAGACTGGAACAAGACATTCGCCATACACAAGAGCGATATCAACAATGGCAGGCTGACTTAGAGCAAGCAGATAAAAATTGGCAAGAAGATAAAGAGAGATTAGATGAGGTAAAAGATGAATTAACGCATTTATCTCATGACTGTGAGCGGTTAAGCCCTGCATTAGAGCAGGCTCAAGTCACCGTAGCGAAACAATTACATGAGTTAGAAACGACTGAAGAAGCAATACAAAACTGGCAAACGGAATGGGATGATTTTAATCAACAGTCAGCGAGTACAACACAAGCCGTTCAAATTGAAAAAACACGGATGACACACCTAGAGCAACGCCTAGGGATGATGATGCAACGACAAGAAAAACTAGTGCAAGAAGCAAATCAATTGAATTTTTCTGAAATAGAACAAGCGATAGCGGTGTTAATGAAAAAATCTGCAGAGGTTGCAAACGTGACTTCTGAACAACAAGAGCGACTCGCTGAAGTTCGTCAAGCAATGATGACCTTACGTCAGCGGCAGCAGCAAAATCATCATGAATTAGATGCAGTCCGTGGTCAGGTGCAGCGCTTATCCGGACAGCAAGCCTCTCTTGAAGCATTACAACAAACGGCATTAGGTCAGCGAGATCATCAAGTCGTGCAGTGGCTAACCCAACATAAATTAGATAAATTGCCTCGATTAGCACAAGGAGTGGAAGTTGAAGCGGGTTGGGAGGTAGCTGTTGAAAAAGTCTTGGGTGGTTATTTACAGGCATTATGTGTTGATTCACTTGAAGATATGCTTGCGATCGTCTCAGAACTACAGCAGGGAAACCTATGCGTATTTTCTACGAGTCAACCCGCCGCTCAGGGGGATAAGCCAACGGATTCGTTATTAACTAAGATCACATCGGATTGGCCGCTGGATTCTATTTTAGCGGGAATTTATACTGCTGAAACGCAAGAAGAAGCACTTGCATTATCAAAGCAACTCAGCCCTCAAGAATCTGTTATCACGCGTGACGGTGTTTGGCTGAATTCTATTTGGATGCGCATTGCTCGTGAAAATAACCCTGCAGCGGGCGTTTTTCAGCGAGAACAAGAATTGAAACAGCTAGCTAAACAATTAACGGGGAAGATTAAAGCACAAAAATCGCTTGAACAAACGGTGTCGGAAGCAAGTGAAACAATAAAACAATTGGAAAGAGAATCAAATGAGTTGCAAAAAATACTGAGTCAATCACAATCAGAAGCTGCACAATTACAAGCACAGCTGAAAATGCAACAAGAAAAACTGACTGAATTTAAGGCCCGTGCTGAAAAATACCAATCTGAAAAAAAAGAAAATGCGTTACTGATCGAGCAAACTCAATCTGAATTAAACAAGGCATTGGTGACTTATCAAGCTGTTTCTACCGATCTTGAGGCCCTCACTCTGCAACGTGAAGCGTTACTACAAACAAAAGATCAATTACGTAGTAAGCTTCATCAGCAGCGTGAGTCGGTTGATCAGGCGAAAGAATCAGCGCATCAGTTAGAAATTCGTTTTCAGTCAACGAAATCACAACAATCTTCCTTACAACAAAGTATGATGCGAATGGAAACGCAATTAGTTACCTTGGCTGAACGCAAAAGGGTATTGCAAAATGATTTCCAAGTAGGCACTCCACTCGATGCGTTGCAAGCCGATTTAGCCGTAATATTAGATCGCCGTTTGCAAGTTGAAAATGAGCTGAATACGGCCCGAGCTACTATCAGATCTATTGAGCAAGATGTGCAAGCTTTAGAAACTCAAAAGCAATTAGTGGAACGAGAATCTGCAAAAGTTAGAGATAGGCTAGAAGCGCTTCGCCTAGAAAGTCAAAGTATCAAGGTGAAAAGTGAACACATTCTTGAAAAACTACAAGATATCCATGTTCAACTCGAAGATATTTTAAAAGAGTTACCGACAGAAGCTTGTTCAGAAGCATTACATCAATTACTTGATCAAGTGGTTCAGCGAATTACTCGATTAGGTGCTATTAATTTAGTAGCTATTGAAGAATATACCGCTTGTTTGGAGCGTAAAGCGTATTTGGATCAACAATATAACGATTTAATTCAAGGTCTAACAACGCTAGAAGATGCTATTGCCAAAATTGATAAAGAAACGCGTGCTCGATTTAGCGATATGTTTGATAAAGTGAATGATCGATTTCAAGAATTATTTCCTAGAGTATTTGGAGGAGGTCATGCTTCATTGATCTTAACTGATGAAAATCTATTAAGCACAGGTATCACGGTAATGGCGTGTCCTCCAGGTAAACGTAATAGCACGATCCATTTATTATCGGGTGGCGAAAAAGCCATGACAGCGATTGCGCTGATTTTTTCAATTTTTTATTTAAATCCAGCGCCATTTTGTTTGCTAGATGAAGTAGATGCACCATTAGACGATGCTAATATTGGTAGATTCTGTCAGTTAGTTAAATCTATGTCGGAAAAAACTCAATTCATCTTTATTAGCCATAATAAATTGGCGATTGAAATGGGCCAGCATTTGATGGGTGTCACAATGCAAGAACCGGGTGTGTCTCGATTAGTGAGCGTGAGCATAGAAGAGGCGGTTAAGTTGGCTGAAGCATAAATACGGTTTATTACATGAATACAAAAAATGATTTTTTGATTATCAGTATAATGGCTAAACAAGGTGGTTGTTTTGCTTCTTATGAATTGCTACAAGCAATTGCAGCGGCAGGCATGCGTATTGGAGAAGGTAATTTATTTCATTATTATGCAACACAACATTCTGCTGATGCTGTATTAGCAAGATGGTATGAGGAGATGCATACAATAACTGACAATAATAAAAATATATTATTTAGTTTAGCTTCGGCTACCACTACAGGAAAATTTGATTGGGATAAGATAGGTGATTTTACCTGCCCAGGATTAGTGTTGTTTATGGATTTAAATCATGTTATTCAGCCATTAGAAACGTTTAATACAATGTTGACGATAGCAGAACAACTGGCTGACGATTTAGATGGTGAGTTGCGAGCCGATCCTCGTACACCATGGAGTGAGGAAATCTTAAAGCAGTACCACCAAAAAATAAGGGATGTGGCAGAGATTCATTCTGCTTAACGCATATGAAACAGATTCGTTTAGTCGTCAAACAATTACGTGATAGTATTAATGAACACAATTATCGATATCATGTACAAGCCAATCCCACTATTTCTGATACAGAATTTGATGTTTTATTTAAAAAATTACAAGAGATAGAACGGGCACATCCTGAGCTGATTACGAGAGATTCACCCACACAGCGTGTGGGTGCAAAACCTTTAAAAGAATTTGCAGAAGTACGACATGATATTCCTATGTTATCACTGGATAACGGGTTTACGGATAGTGATGTGTTAGCATTCGATCAGCGAGTTCACGATCGATTAGCTATTTCTGGAGAAATAGAATACGTTTGTGAGCCCAAACTGGATGGCCTGGCAGTGAGTATTCGTTATGAACAGGGTCAATTAGTCTGTGCTGCAACACGTGGTGATGGCATGAGCGGGGAAGATGTGACTGAAAATATTCGAACCATTCCAACCGTCCCTTTGCATTTGCGAGGCAATTTTTTTCCTGCTGTGCTAGAGGTTAGGGGCGAAGTATATATGCCAAAAAAAGGATTTTTGGAGCTGAATACACGTGCTGAAGCAAAAGGAGAGAAACAATTTGTTAATCCGAGAAATGCTGCAGCAGGAAGCTTACGTCAATTAGATTCACGAATTACCGCATCACGTCCGCTCGCTATATTTTTTTATGGAATAGGTGTCGTAGAAGGCATGACATTACCCGATACTCACTATGAAACATTACTATTTATTAAGGAATTAGGTTGTTTAATCAACCATGAAATCCAAGTAGTAAAAGGGATCAACCAGTGTTTGGCATATTATGAAAAACTGGGACAACGTCGTATTACATTACCTTATGAGATTGATGGTGTTGTGTATAAAGTCAATAGTTTCAAACAACAAACTACCTTAGGATTTGTCTCAAGAGCACCACGCTGGGCGCTAGCACATAAATTTCCAGCCGAAGAAATTCAAACTATCATCACGGATGTAGAATTTCAAGTAGGAAGAACAGGGGCATTAACGCCAGTGGCTCGTTTACGACCGGTATTTGTTGGTGGTGCAACGATTAGTAATGCGACACTACACAATATGGACGAAGTGAAACGAAAAGATATTCATATTGGTGATAGGGTATTAGTCAGACGAGCAGGAGATGTTATTCCTGAAGTAGTCAGTGTGATTACTAAAAATCGTCCTAAGAACATAAAAGCGATTCAATTGCCAATCCATTGTCCGGTGTGCCATGCTAAAATTGAACAAATAAAAGGTGAAGCGATTGCAAGATGTACAAGCGGATTATTTTGTCCTGCGCAACGCAAAGAAGCAATTAAACATTTTGCTTCTAGGCGTGCTATGGATATTGAAGGTTTGGGTGATAAGTTGGTTGATCAGTTGGTAGACCAACATCTTGTGACCACTCTTGCGGATTTATATTCTCTTACTTTTACCCAGTTAGCTGGATTAGAACGTATGGCAGAAAAATCAGCCCAGAATATGTTAGATGCATTAGAAAAAAGTAAAACCAGCACGTTCTCGAGGTTTTTATATTCACTTGGTATTCGTGAAGTGGGTGAGGCGACAGCGAAACAACTTGCGATGCATTTTGATCACTTATCTGATTTATATAAGGTTACAGAAGAAGAATTACAAACTATTCCCGACATTGGTCCTATTGTTGCAAAACATATTACTTCGTTTTTCTCGGATAAACACAATCGTTCTGTCATAGATAAATTAATTGCATCGGGAATTGTTTTACAAAAAAATAAAAAGGATCGTCAGTTATTACCTTTTATTGGAAAAACATTTGTACTGACGGGTACACTGCAATCTTTAACTCGACTCGAGGCTAAAGAAAAACTAGAAAACCTCGGTGCAAAAGTTGCTGGCAGTGTTTCTAATAAAACTCATTTTGTTGTTGCGGGCGAAGATGCAGGATCAAAGCTTAAAAAAGCAGAAGAACTCAATATACCTATCTTAAATGAATCGGCGTTTCTAGCAATGCTGTCGGGACAATATTAACTAATTTTTAAATTGAATCAACGGATTACATTCGATTAAGCCAAGCCTGATCAATTAGATGTTATACTAATTAAGTTAGGTAGTATGAGTGAATGACGAATTATTTAACCTACAAAAGGAGATTTACCATGGATAAGTCACTTCGTAAATCATTTCAAGAAAAAATGAGCAAAAATCCACAGCAAGTTATCGATGCATTTGAAAAGGCTGGAGTGAAGCTGACTCCACAAGATATTACATCTATTAGAAAGGGCGATCTTGGTTCACATTTAGAAGATCGTATTAACTCAAAAATTTTGGGAATGATTGGTATAAATTCTTCCTCTACTTCTCGTTCGAGTGATGATAGTAGCTCTAGTTGGTAATACTTTTTTCTATCATGCAAGAATGCATGACGAATTTGGCTAAACGTTTTTCATTCAGTACGTTTAGCCTTTTTTTTTGATGGAGCAATATAATGCTCGTCATTGACAAAGAAAAAAAAATAAAATTAATTAAAAACAATCCTTTTTTTTTCAATTTTCCAGAGGATGTGATAGATAATTTTGCTAAAAATAGCTATGAAAAAATATATCATAAAAATCAAATAATCGTTTCTCGTGGCGACTTAATTGATTCTGTTTATCTTGTTGCGGATGGATCTGTTGAGATTTCGTCAAGTGAGCCTGGCTCCAAAAAAAATAAAATTATTCCTCAACGTTTAATTTCTGTAGGTGAAGCCATTGGGTTAAGCAGAACCTGCTTGTTTAGTGAAACAGGATTGAGAACAGAAACGTTATTAGCTGTTTCAAACGTGGTTTTAATTGGTTGGGATATTCATCTATTTTTTGATTTATTGGCAAACTATACAGAATTTTATAAACATATCGAACAATTAAAAAATTTAGTTTATCGTATTGATTTTATCAAAAAAGCAGTGCCATTTTATCATTTGTCTCTTGATAAAATTTCACTCTTGTCAAAAAAAGTGAAAGTTGTTGAATTCAAGAAAGGGGAGATCATTTTTCATCAAGGTCAATTAGGTGATCATTGTTTTTTAATTGAATCGGGGGAAGTTGAGATCCTATTAGAAGATGAAAAGAAGTGTGAAACGCAAATTGCTGTACTGGGGGAATCGGCATTATTTGGTGAAAGCGCTTTATTGACCATGGCTCCTCGTACAGCAACAGCCAGAGCATTGACCTCAACGTGTTTATTTGAGTTGGATCGGGAAGATATTAAGCCCATTATAATACATAATACGAGCACAGCAGATGCCTTTGTTTGTCTTATGATTGAACGTTGCTACCCGATTAAACAATCTCGGATTATTTCGTATCCGTATTTAACTGAAGATGGCGATCAATTAGCTATCCTAAAAGATCCTTTTGCTGGAAAATATTATCAACTTTCTGCTGAGGGCTATTTTATATGGGAAGGATTAAATGGGAAAAAGACATTTCAAGATATTACAATTTCTTTATTTAAAAAATATAATTTGTTTGCTCCTGAGATGGTGGCAGACATTATATTTGATTTGGCAGAAATTGATTTTATTTCTCTTCCAAATATACATTCCATTTTTCATCAATCTAATGTAACAAAAGAAGATAAGACATTATTACATATTATAAAAAGAAAATTAAACAGAATTATTAATGTTCGATTTACTTTCAAAAAAGTGGATTTATTTTTTTCTTCAACATATAATAAATATGTACATTATCTTTATACAATACCATTTCAAATGGTTTTTTTAATTGTTTCTATCTTGGGTCTCTTTATTTTCTTTTACCAAGTATCATCGATCATGTCATTAACTATAGACTCTATTTATCATTTCATTTTAATATTTATATTGGCAATGGTCACCAATATATTTTCTATTTTTCTACATGAGCTTGCGCATGGGTATACTGTAAAATTTTTCAAACATGAAGTGAACTACGCAGGTATTTTATTTAATTGGGTGGGTTTAGCATTTTTTGTAGATACATCAGATATGTGGTTAGCAAATAAAAAAGCACGTGTTGTTGTTGGTTTTGCAGGGCCATATATGGATATTTTTTTGGCTGGGCTAGCAAGCTTAGTTTCTGTTTTAACAATTCATCCTGGAATGACGTTATTCTTTTGGTTGGTTGCGTTATTCCTATATTTAGGCGTATTAAAAAACTTAAATCCTATCGTAGATAATGACGGCTATTTAATTTTAAAAGATTGGTTTAATGTGATTTCATTACGCACATTGGCCTTAAAATATGTTAAAAAATCTAAGCACTCTAATAAATTTCTATTCGCTATACGATTATATTGGACAAGCTGCTTTGTTTTTCTTATGTTAGAACTGGCTTTGATAATAGTACTTTCCTATTTTTTGCTGAGTGTACTCCCTGATAGGATACTTGGTTTTTCTAGCAATCACTTAATATGGATTCTGCCCGGGTTGTTATTCATTCAATCGATGGCTGCTATTTTGTCTTCATTACGAAAAATCAAATAAGTTATTTTGTTACGTCATTGTCCCGCATCTTTGTTCAAGCGGGACATTTTGACATTAGATTTGATTTACTCATCTTCCCAGTTTAAAGTGCCTCCGGTTTGATATTCGATAACGCGTGTTTCAAAAAAGTTTTTTTCCTTTTTCAAATCCATCATTTCACTCATCCAAGGGAAAGGATTTGTTGCACCTGGATATTGTTGAGTTAATCCAATTTGTACGCAGCGTCTATTTGCAATAAATTGTAAATATTCTTTAAACATTTCTGCATTCATCCCAAGTATACCGCGTGGCATGGTATCTATGGCATAAGCATATTCAAGCTCGACACCTTCTTTAATCATGTCCAATACTTCTTGCTTAAATGTGTCTGTCCATAAATGGGGATTTTCTATTTTAATTTGATTGATGACATCAATACCAAAATTTAAATGCATTGATTCATCACGTAAAATATATTGAAACTGTTCAGCAGTACCTGTCATTTTGTTTCGACGTCCCATGGACAGTACTTGAGTAAAGCCAACATAAAAGAAAATTCCTTCAAATATGAGATAAAATGCAATTAAATCACGCAATAAACGTTGGTCATTTTCAGGAGTTCCTGTATGAAAATTAGGATCGCCTAGACTTTGTGTGTAAGGCAGAGACCAGATAGCTTTTCTAGACACAGCGGGCACTTCGCGATACATATTAAAGACTTCTGCTTCATCCATCCCTAAGCTCTGAATGACATGTTGATAAGCATGTGTGTGCAATGCTTCTTCAAATGCTTGACGCAATAAATATTGACGACATTCTGGATTAGTAATGTGACGATAGACAGCCAATACTAAATTGTTGGCAACCAAAGAATCAGCGGTAGAAAAGAAACCTAAGTTACGTTGAATAATTAAGCGTTCATCTTCGGTTAAACCATTAGGATCTTTCCAGAGTGCAACGTCAGCTGCCATATTAATTTCATTTGGCATCCAGTGATTTGCACAGGCATCTAAATATTTCTGCCAGGCCCACTTATATTTAAAAGGAACTAATTGATTTAGATCAGCTCGACAATTAATAATTTTTTTATCGTCTACTTGAATTCGGGCTGCACCCATTTCTAACAATTCTAGTCCTGTGACGCCGCCTCTAGTTAGAGTCATTGCTTCTGCCATTGATATTCCCCTTGATTAAGTCGTTTATTGACATGCTTCGCACGTTGGGTCAGTTATTAAGCAAGCTTTCGGTGTAGCATTTGCTTGTACAGCATTTAATGTGCCATCAGTTACAGTTGATTTTTCTGCATTAGTTGCACCCATACTACGTAAATAATAAGTTGTCTTGAGTCCACGCTTCCAAGCTAAACGATATAAATGATCGAGTTTTTTTCCGGAAGGATTGGCCATATATAAATTTAACGATTGGGCTTGATCGATCCATTTTTGTCGACGAGAAGCTGCTTCGATTAACCAAGTGGTATCGATTTCAAATGCCGTTGCATAACGGTTTTTTAATGCATCTGGTATGCGACTTATTTTGCTGACACTACCATTATAGTATTTTAAGTCATTTACCATGACATCATCCCACAAATTCAATGTCTTTAACTCATTGACCAAATAAGGATTAATGACAGTGAATTCACCTGATAGATTGGATTTAACAAATAAATTTTGATAGGTAGGTTCAATGGATTGTGAGACGCCCGTGATATTGGCAATGGTAGCAGTGGGAGCAATGGCTAATACATTAGAGTTACGCATTCCAACTGATTTTACTCGTGTACGTAATGCGGACCAATCCAGTGTTTGTGAGCGATCTTGTTCTAAATAATCGCCGCGTTGTTTCGCTAATAATTCAATTGAATCGATAGGTAAAATACCTTGGCTCCACAATGACCCTTCAAAAGATGGATAGGTTCCACGTTCTTCGGCAAGCATAGTAGATGCTTCAATGGCATAATAACTAATGAGCTCCATGGAGCGATCAGCAAAATCAACCGCTTCTTGTGATGCATAAGGAATGCCTAATCGATAGAGAGAATCTTGAAATGCCATGATGCCCAAGCCGATAGGTCTGTGCTTAAAGTTAGAATTTTGTGCTTGTGGAACGGAATAATAATTAATATCGATCACATTATCTAACATGCGAATGGCAGTATGAATCGTATTCCGCAGTTTTTCTTGGTTGAGTCCCGTTTCTGTCATGTGGTTACTGAGATTAATGCTACCTAAGTTACATACGGCAATTTCATCGATTGAAGTGTTTAATGTAATTTCTGTGCAAAGATTAGAGCTATGTACAACTCCAACATGTTGTTGCGGTGATCGTAGATTACATACATCTTTAAAGGTTACCCAAGGATGTCCTGTTTCAAATAACATACTTAGCATTTTTCGCCATAAGGTAAGAGCAGAGACTTTTTTTGCGCTATAAGATC
>JAKBCU010000063.1 GCA_021807565.1 Pseudomonadota bacterium
AGATATGCAAGAGGTAAATGATCCATCGGTGGCTCATACTCAACGACTATCAGAGAATGCGCATACCGTATTTTTTAAACCGGTTACCCCAGAAGAAAAACCGCTCCCTGCCATTAAAACGCCCCCTTCTATGGAGAAAAAGCCTTGATGTGAACATTTAATGGTCAACTACTAGACAGAGTAGCTGATTGATTGACATCACCCAATGATTCAGTAAAGATAAAACAAGCTGTTTTATTATCAGAAGGATCTGACGATGACACGAACTTGGAAAGAACACTTAGAGAAAGAACTGGCCAAAACCCTAAGCAGCAAAAATGCAGCTCTTTTGGCTACACAATATAGCGAAGCATTTCCTTCAAATTTCCAAACCGCTGCACGCATCCAAGAAGTTGTCCATGACATCCACAAAATGGAATGCTTATCTAAAGACAATACGTTAGAAGTGGCTTTATCCAAACATGCAGCAGATCATCTGTTGCACCTCAAACTTTATCAGTTAGAAAATCCCATCCCTCTGTCTGATATTGTACCGATATTAGAAAACTTAGATCTTCGTGCTTTCAACGAAAACCCTTATGAAATCAAGCTAGGTAACCGTATTTCCATTTGGATCAGTGATTTTATTGTTTCATACCCACGCAGCCCAGAAATGGATATTGCGCCTGTCAAAACTCTCTTTGAAGACACACTAAAAGAAATCCACTTAGGTCATTCTGAAAATGATGGTTTTAATAAACTGGTACTAGGAGCACAATTATCTTGGCGTGAAATTAGCCTTATTAGGGCCTATGCAAAATATTTATATCAAACAGGATTTCGATTTAACCAAGCTTATATAGAAAAAACCATTGCCAACCAATCTGCTATCGTAAAAAATATTCTTGCTTTCTTTAACGCAAAGCACGATCCTCATAAAAAATCGTCTCAAGCTGAAGTGGATCGATTAGAAAAAAACCTTGAATCCCAGCTTGATGCCGTGACAAGTCTTGATGAGGACAGAATTCTCCGGCGATTTCTCGCTATGATAAAAGCCACATTACGCACAAATTATTTTCAACGCTTACCGAATAAGAAATGTAAAGCGTATATCTCTTTTAAATTAGATTCGAAACACATCCCAGAATTACCCTTGCCTCATCCGTTATATGAAGTTTTTGTTTACTCGCCTCAATTTGAAGCGATTCACCTACGCAGTGCAAAAGTCGCCAGAGGCGGTATTCGTTGGTCGGATCGCCGTGAAGATTTTCGTACTGAAATTCTTGGCCTGATGAAAGCTCAAACCGTCAAAAATGCAGTCATTGTGCCAGCAGGAGCAAAAGGTGGCTTTGTACTAAAAAAAGGGGCGGCAGAATCAGACGATCGCCCTTCGAAAAATGAGGTAATAGCTTGTTATGAAAACTTTATTCGCGGCCTACTGGATCTGACAGATAATCTAAAAAATGGCAAAGTGATCCGACCTCTACACACCGTTTGTTATGATGATGACGATACCTATTTAGTCGTAGCAGCTGACAAAGGGACTTCTAGTTTTTCAGATATTGCTAATGCGATCTCGAAGGAATATCAATTTTGGCTAGGAGACGCTTTTGCATCAGGCGGTTCAACGGGTTACGATCACAAAAAAATTGGGATCACTGCTAGAGGTGCTTGGGAATCAATTAAACGTCATTTTTTTGATATCAATATCGATGTCATGAAAACGGATATCACTGTTGTAGGTATTGGTGATATGAGCGGCGATGTATTTGGAAATGGCGTAACCTACTCTCAGCATATTAAACTCGTCGCTGCCTTTGATCATAGGCATATTTTTTTGGATCCCAATCCACATCCTGAAAAATCATTTCAGGAACGTCTACGATTGTTTCATTTACCTACTTCGTCCTGGGAGAATTACAACGCCAAACTCATTTCTGCCGGTGGCGGTGTGTTTAAACGTAGTGTCAAATCGATACCTATTACTGAGCAAGTAAAAAAAATTCTGGATATTAAAGCTACGTCACTCACACCCAACGAATTAATCCAGGCCATTTTAAAAGCGCCGGTTGACTTAATGTATAACGGTGGAATAGGCACTTATGTAAAAGCAAGCACAGAGTCACATGAGAATGTAGGTGATAAAGCGAATGAACTATGTCGTGTCAATGGCAATGAGTTACGATGTAAAGTGGTGGGGGAGGGTGGTAATTTAGGATTTACTCAGCTGGGACGCGTGGAATACGCTCTCAATCATGGTTTAATCAACACGGATTTTATTGATAATTCCGGAGGAGTAGATTGTTCCGACCATGAAGTCAATATTAAAATTTTATTAAACAGAGAGGTACAAAATGGCTCATTAACTGAAAAAAAACGAAACCACTTATTACTCAAAATGGAAAAAGATATTGCCAATTCTGTTTTACTTGATAACCATCATCAAGCGTTTTTACTCAGCTTTTCTGCTGATCATACCACCAAATATATCTCGCTTTATCAAGCCTATATTAAAGAACTGGAAGTAACTGCTAATCTGGATCGCAACGTTGAATTTTTACCGGATGACAAAAAACTCATTGAACGAAAAGCAGCGGGAGAAGGTTTAACGAAACCTGAGTTAGCTGTGTTATTGGCTTATACAAAAATACATATTAAAAATCTGTTACTGAAGTCTGATCTGCCAGAAAATCCTTACTTCAAATCAATGCTACAAAAAGCATTCCCAAAAATATTGATAGATACCTATCCTGTTGCGGCAGAAGAACACAGTTTACGACGCGAAATTATCGCGACACAGCTTAGCAATTATGTGGTCAATACGATGGGAATTACTTTTTTATACAGAGCCCAAATTGAAACGGGTGCATCGGCTGCTGATATTGTTTGCGCTCATGCAGTCGCATCCAATATTTATGAAACAAATCGAATTTATGAATTAATTGATTCGTTGTCAGGTAAAATTGACGCAAAAACACAATATGATTTTTTACATCATGTGAGACGAATCTTAAATCTCTCAACACGTTGGTTCCTAAGAAACAACCGCTTAAAAGGAAATATTTCAAATATCATTGAACATTATCGTAAATGCGCAAAACGATTGGCCCCATGTCTTCCTAACTTAACAAAAGGTACTGTTAAAGAATATCTACAAAATCTTTCCAACCAAATTGAATCTACTCGTCATTCCATTGCAATATTTGACCAAATTGCTCTCTCTCGAATGATGTATACGACACTGAATATTATTGAAGTAGCTACTTTGCATCAGTTTGATCTTGTTAAAACAGCAAAGCTTTATTTTGAAATAGGCAATGAGTTTAATTTTTTATGGTTTCGTGATTATATCAGTAGTGACACACGTGAAGGAAATTGGAATGTACTTGCTCGCTTAACGCTTAGAGATGAAATTGATATTTTACAACGACACCTATGTATTATTATTGCAAAATCAAATAAAAAAGAATCTGATGCTACCAAACTTATCACCGAGTGGTCAGAAAATAATAAAGCTGTATGTGCTCGATGGAAAAAAATATTAGCTGTTTTACATGAGAATGGAAACTTTGATTATACTATGTTTTTTATCGTATTCCGTGAATTCTCTGATTTACTTTACTCAGAGCCTGCTTAGACAGATAAATTGCTGTTCTGTTATCACACCATCTAAAGGAATATCCCAGATGTCTGCTTGAATACGATCAACACATTGAATAGCATAAGCTAACCCAAGATAGATACATTTTTTTTTATTTTGTTCATATAAATAAGATAAGGTATGATCATAATATCCTAACCCCATCCCCAATCGATTGCCCTGTAAATCAAAGCCCAGTAAAGGCGCAATAATCACTTCTAAATTGTGTAAAGATATTTCCTGTGATGCGATTGGCTCAAAAATCTTATGGTCATTTTTTTTTAACTGGCTATGAGGCTCATAATGGACAAATTGAAGGACTTTATTAGGAGGTGTATTGATCACAGGCAAATAGCATTGCTTCTTTGCGCCCCAAATTTTGTTTATGAGAGGAGCCGTATCCATCTCACTTTTTTGTGCGTGATAACAAGCAAAATGCTGGTGGTTAGAAAAATGAGGTGTTTTTAAAAAAATCTCTGCTGCTGCTTCAGCGGCTCTTTTTCTAAAATCCACTGAAAATTCTTGACGTAGCTTAATCAATTTTTGACGTAATGCGGTTTTTGAATAGGCCATGATATCAAAAATTACTTTATAGCATCTAGCTGCATAGGCGTAGGATGAGTTAATGCAGACTCTAATTTTTCTTGTAGCGCTTGTAATTTTCTATTGATATGGTTGAATGAGTTGTCTTTTTCTGCTTCAAACTGTATCAATTGATGCACCATATTTAAGGCTGTCACTACGACTATTTTGTCTAAGCTGAACAAACTATCGCTTTGACTCAGAGCACGCATTTTTTCTTCCAATAGGGAGGCGGCTTTTTGTAAATGAGGTATATCAGAGTCGGAACATTTAAGCTTATAATGCCTGCCTAGAAGTGTAATGGTCGTTTCTACTAATAGATGATTCATTGTATTATTTCTCGAATGATTTGAGCCGTGATACCATATTTTCAATCTGTGAAATAGCCACTTTATTTTTCGCTAGCAGCGCTTCTTTTTCTCTTTGTAACAAAGAAGTGCGCCGCTGTAGATCAAGATTCGTATCTAAAAGCAGGTCTGAACGCTGCAGGAGTGATTTGATCCGCATTTCCAACTGTTTAACTAATTCATCCATGATATAACTCGTTACATTTTTGGGTGACTCACGTCCGGTCATCTTACTCCGATTGCACCCAACCTCGCAATCCCTTTGATCGTTTTCTCTGCTCAAAAGATAGCTGTGTCAAGTAAAATAAGCTATGCTAGCATTCTTTATTTTTTAATCTGATCGTCTATGAAACACTTAACGCAACTGCCCACATGGCCTGTTTTAAAAGCACATCATCAAGACATTGCTCCAGAGACAATGCAACAGTATTTTTTGGATAATCCAACACGTTTTGAGCTATTCTCTGTGCAGTTATCCGGTCTTTTGTTCGATTATTCTAAAAATAGGATAACTGAACAAACCATACAATTACTGACTCAATTGGCCATAGACAGTCACTTGCCTGAAAAAATAGAAGCCCTTTTTTCCGGTGATTCTATCAATCAATCTGAACATCGCCCCGCGTTGCATACCCGTCTCAGAGATCGTCAAAATGCCCCCATCGAGGTAAAAAATGCCTTGAAAAAAATGAGTCAAATCACTCAGAGGCTGCGCAACCAAAGCTGGTTAGGAAGCACGGGTAAACCCATAGAACATATTGTCAATATTGGCATTGGCGGTTCACACCTTGGGCCTTTATTGGGCGTCGAAGCACTGGCCCCTATCTCAAACAACCGATTTTCTTGCTACTTTATTTCAAATATTGACAGTGATCATATCAACCAGATAGTGCATCACCTTGATCCAGAAACGACTTTATTTATTATTTCTTCTAAATCGTTTACCACCTCAGAAACCTTAGCGAATGCGCATATAGCGCTTGCCTGGCTTCATCAAACACTGGGTCAAACTGACCTATCACAACATCTTATTGCAATCACCGCCGCGCCAGACCTGGCGCAACGTTTTGGAATTCCGCCTAGCCATACCTTGCCTCTATGGGAATGGGTTGGCGGACGTTACTCTGTTTGGTCTGCGATTGGGTTACCTATTGCGTTGATGATAGGAATAGAGGGGTTTTATCAATTTCTGAATGGTGCTCATGCAATGGATGAACACTTTCGTTATGCAGCTTATAGTCAAAACATACCTGTTTTGATGGCATTACTCGGTATCTGGTATATTAATTTTTTTGATGTGACGCATCACGCCATTATTCCCTATTCACATCGCCTCAATCAATTTCCTCGATATATTCAGCAAGCTGATATGGAAAGCAATGGAAAACAAGTCACACAACAAGGTGACCTTATCCATTACCTCACCGGTCCTGTAATATTTGGTCAGCAGGGCTGTGATGGGCAACATGCTTTTCTTCAATTGTTACACCAAGGAACCCATTTGATTCCTGTCGATTTTATTTTAGCTAACAACCCCAATGATTCGTCAAATCATCAAGACATGTTGATTGCCAGCGGTTTAAGTCAAGCAGAAGCATTAATGAAGGGGAAGTCTGAAAAACAAGTGCTGAGGGAATTACTTGAGGCAAACTATCCTATGGATCAAGCAAAACAGCTTGCTCCTCATAAAATGTTACCGGGTAACCGACCGAGTAATATTTTGTTTCTTGATGAAGTCACCCCTTTCAACCTAGGTATGTTGATCGCACTGTATGAACATAAAATATTTGTTCAAGGTGCGCTATGGGAAATCAATTCATTTGATCAATGGGGTGTAGCATTCGGTAAACAATTATTACCCCGCTTAATCGAAGCGATTAGTATGCCCGATGTAAGCACTTTGACTGACATAGACTCATCAACACAACGTATGATTAAACATTATCAATCACTGAAAACAACTTCATGAATAAAAAAATCACTTTTATATTACTGCTATGCTGCCTTGGGTTAACGGGATGCGGTCAAATGGGAGAACTCTCGTTACCTCCTTCCCAATCCGATGCTTCATCAAAGACAGCCTAAGGATCTCCTTTATGAATCAAACAATTCAGTTTGCTAAAATGCATGGCTTAGGAAACGATTTTGTCGTCATCGATGCCATACATCAACCTATTGTTGTTTCTGCATTACCTATCAAGCAATTAGGGGATCGTCATATTGGCATAGGCTTTGATCAACTCCTCATCATTCAATCTTCAATCAAAGCAGAGGTGCGTTGCCTCATTTTTAATGCAGATGGATCAGAGGCAGAACAATGTGGTAATGGCATACGTTGTGTCACACGGTTTATTTATGATCAATGTTTATCCAGTAAAAAAGCATTCTCTATCGAAACCAAATCAGGAATTGTAAAAACCACTTATATAGACCCTTCAAGAATTCAGGTTGAAATGGGAGTACCGATATTTCGTCCCGATCTTATCCCTATTCAGAAAGAATGGACGCTTCAGAAAAAAGCGTTATATGAAATCATGACCTCAACTAACCAACAGGTTACGTTTTTTGCTTTATCCATGGGAAATCCTCACGCTATTATTCTAGTGGATTCCATCGAGCAGTATCCTGTCGCTTTATCTGCGGCATCGATTGCTCACCATAAGGCATTTCCTCAAGGTATCAATATAGGGTTCGTTGAAATCATTAATGCAGATCATATTCGTTTGCGCACCTATGAAAGAGGCGTGGGAGAAACCCTTTCCTGTGGTTCAAATGCTTGTGCTGCCGTTGTCGCGGGTATTCAACAAGGGTTGCTAGCAAAGAAAGTCACCGTCGTATTACCCCTGGGGGAACTTTTGATTGAATGGCTTGGAGACGATCAGCCTGTCCTCATGACAGGGCCCGCTGAGGTTGTTTTTTTTGGCCAACTGCGATAGCTCCTCTTCCAGATCACATCAGACATAGGAGTTAGATGGAAGAAACAATTCCTATTTTTCTGTCTTGGCCGTTCTTCCTTAAGACAACACCATTACGACTGATAGATCGAATGACAGATCCATCGATTGGCAACGTATCTCCCGTCGAGACTGTGTATAATTTGCCTTGATACCCAATGACGGCGCTCCATCGATGGGACTCCATGGATACTGAAATAACCACATAGGGAACCTCCATTGCCACGGTTGGCGCTGGCTGGATGGGCGGCTGTGATACAGGTTCTCCCCCTGCTTGAGTAGGCGATACTAAGTTGTTGGCATACACACTGGTTGGGACGCTGGGAGCCGAAGGTCTTGTAAGCAAATCACTGACTCCTTTCTCTGCGGTGACAGTGGCTAGCTTGGCAGTAGCAATCGCTTGATTCGCTTGCGCAATTTCTTGTTGAATCTTTAACATTTGCAATTCATTCACTGCATTGAGATATTTGGCTTGAACCTCTTGCTGTTGACGCATCAACATCATATTTTGTTCAGCAAACGCTTGCTGCTCAGCGATGAGTGATTGCTGCGTAGGCATAGCTGCCGTATGTGGAAGGCCGCCAGCCGTCGATGACAGGGTTGCGGTCGTAGCAGGAGATACTGAGCTACCACTCGATAACTTCTCTACTTTAAGAGCGGGATGCGATGTAGATGAAACACCACCTGAGCTAAATAAACCCTTTAATTGCCATAGAATCACCAGCACAACGATAATAAGAATCACGATGATGACTTTTTGCTTTGGTGGCATATTTGATAACATCCCATTACCCATTGGTTTCGCCATAACTTAATTTCCTAATGCCTTAAGGTTAATTGTTCCTGATACATTACCACTCTCTACCGAAATTTTAACGCTTGATAATATAAGTGGCAATTGTGCAAATTGATTGCCGAGCAATGCAAATGTCGCAGGCGACACATCCGAAAAAGTGACTTTTAATGTGACTTCTTGATATCTGCCTTTATTCGTTATCGTATCTAAACTGATAGTATTGCCAGAAATCACATTAGCCACTCTATCTAATAAGACGGCAACGACTTGCGTCATAGGGCTAATCGCTGCAGGTGGCATTCGATTAAACATGTTTGTCATTAATACAAGATAAAATCCATCTTTCTCTAAGTCAACCGTCGCATGATGTTGACTCGCCCAATCAAACAACAGATTTGTTTTAACACCAGGAGACATCATCAGTGCTTTCAGTTGACCCGACGCATACGTCATTGAAACCGGATACCAGCCCGGAATCGAATAAAGCATTTGTATTTGCCTCGCTATACTTTGCATTTCATCTCGTGGGTTAGGTGACGTTAATGCGGAAAGATAGGCATCATACGGGCCACTGGATAAAATAACAGGAATCGAAGGTAATTCTTTCCTATTAATGGATAGATACGTATAGCCCATCCACAACAACCCTAAAAATATGATCGTGGCTAATACTTTTTTGATTGGAAATACACCGATACCGTAATTCGTTAATACGGTTTCTACTAATTGTAATTGAAACGTTTTAATGGTGGGCAATACAGGAAAAATGCGATCTGGCAATACATTAAACGAGCGAACAGAAGAGGCAGCCAATGAAAATTTGCCATCTTCCAACTCTTTGCTAATAGGAACATCACCCTGAATATAAATATCAAATTGATTCTGCTGCGTTCTAAAAACTACCAATTCTTCAGGTATGCTATCGACTGGAAAACTGCCATCCAGATAAA
>JAKBCU010000064.1 GCA_021807565.1 Pseudomonadota bacterium
AATTAATCGAAACTCTCGTTGGGCAATGACTTTTTTAATGATGGTTGTGATTTGATCATAGCAAATTGTATCATCCAGTTGATCGGTATGGCAGGCACGCGGTAGGGAAGCAAAAACGAAAGAGACATCCAGCGTTACTTCTTGTTGACGCGTTCGTTCTCCGGGCGTCCATCCCAAAAAAACATGAAGTTTGAGTCCGTTTAATTCAATACGTGCTAGTTTCATGTGAGAGACGATCTCGGATAATAATTCACCGACAATTTTAGCGAGTTGTGTTACTTTTTCAACTTGTTCTTGAATCTAAATTCGACAGTTGCTTTAAATAGTACTAATACGGTACTATATCCGCCTCTAAAACGAGTGGGATAATAAGAACATGCTCAGAATTAGCAAACTAACGGATTATGCGACCGTTATTTTAAGCTATCTTGCCGTGGACCCAGTGAACGTACTGAGCGCAACCTCTATTGCTGAGGCGACACATCTTGCCATTCCCACCGTCAGCAAAATTTTAAAGATTCTGTCGACCGCGGGATTGGTGCATTCTTTTCGTGGGGCAGGGGGTGGATATCAGCTAGCGAAACCTGCCTCGCAAATTACTCTGGCTCACGTTGTGACAGCAGTAGAAGGCAATATTGCTATGACGGAGTGTTGCACACCGAATGGTGCTTGTATGGTTGATACACTGTGTTCGATCAAAGAGAATTGGCAGCGTGTCAATCACGTGATTTTACAGGCATTAGCCAGTTTGACATTAAGCGACATGACTCAGCCGTTGAAACAACACACTCCGCTGCTACACGGCATTCCAATTAAAGCAGATAGCAATATGACAGGGTTAAGAGATGGCAAATAATTATATTAAACAGCTCGTCAATAAACAGTATGAATATGGTTTTGTGACAGCCATTGAATCAGACACATTTGCACCCGGATTATCTGAAGACGTGATTCGTCGACTCTCGCACATTAAAAATGAACCTGAGTTTCTATTAAACTGGCGTCTACGCGCTTATCGCCATTGGCTGACATTAGAACCTCCCGCATGGGCCCATATCCAGTATCCCAAAATTGATTATCAAAGCATGATTTATTATGCGGCACCTAAAGTCAAAACAGATGGCCCTAAAAGCTTAGATGACATCGATCCAGCCTTACTAGAAACCTATAAAAAATTAGGTATTCCATTACATGAGCAAGGTCGTTTAGCGGGTGTGGCAGTGGATGCCGTATTTGATAGTGTTTCAGTTGCAACCACCTTTAAATCAAAACTGGCTGAAGCAGGTGTGCTATTTTGTTCTTTTTCTGAAGCCGTCAAACTGCATCCTGAATTAATAGAAACCTATTTGGGGAGCGTGGTGCCTTATAAAGATAATTTTTTTGCAGCCTTAAATTCGGCCGTGTTTAGTGATGGATCGTTTGTCTATATTCCAAAAGGGGTACGGTGCCCCATGGAGTTATCCACGTACTTTCGAATTAATGCGGCAAACACAGGTCAATTTGAGCGAACATTAATTATTGCGGATGACCATAGTTATGTCAGTTATTTAGAAGGATGTACTGCACCGATGCGAGATGAAAATCAATTGCACGCTGCTGTAGTTGAATTGGTAGCGCATGATCATGCACAAATTAAATATTCTACGGTGCAAAACTGGTATCCTGGCGATGAAGAAGGACGTGGCGGCATTTTTAATTTTGTTACCAAACGAGGAGCATGTCGCGGTGTTCATTCTAAAATTTCTTGGACGCAAATTGAAACGGGCTCAGCTATTACATGGAAATATCCCAGTGTCATTTTGCAGGGTGATGATTCGGTCGGCGAGTTTTACTCCGTTGCACTCACGAATCACAGACAACAAGCTGATACGGGCACAAAAATGATTCATATCGGTAAAAATACGCGAAGCACTATTATTTCAAAAGGGATTTCGGCGGGTTTTGGTCAAAATACGTATCGAGGTTTAGTCAGAATATTGCCAACCGCGACCCATGCCAGAAATTATACGCAATGTGATTCATTAC
The DNA here is from genome assembly GCA_021807565.1 of Pseudomonadota bacterium. Taxonomy (GTDB): domain Bacteria; phylum Pseudomonadota; class Gammaproteobacteria; order DSM-16500; family DSM-16500; genus JAKBCU01. The sequence goes on from JAKBCU010000064.1 coordinate 2,026, forward strand.
TGATTGGTGAGACATGCGGTGCGCACACGTTTCCCTACATCGAAACCAAAAATGCCAGCGCGCAATTGGAGCATGAGGCCTGCACATCCAAAATTGGTGAAGACCAATTGTTTTATTGTCGTCAGCGCGGGCTGAGCGAGGAAAATGCCGTATCGATGATTGTGAATGGGTTTTGCAAAAAAGTGCTTAATGAACTGCCCATGGAATTTGCGGTAGAAGCACAAAAATTATTAGAAGTGAGTTTAGAAGGCAGTGTAGGGTAATTAAAGGTGAAAGATATGTTGGTGATTCGAGATTTACAAGCATTCATTCGAGATGAAAAGCAAGAAGCAAAACAAATCTTGTGTGGAGTGCATCTCACCGTAAAGCCCGGTGAAGTGCACGCTATTATGGGTCCAAATGGATCGGGTAAAAGTACATTGTCGAATGTGCTAGCGGGCCATGAGGGGTATCAAATCACACAAGGTGATGTGCATTTCGAAGGAAAAGATCTACTCACTTTGTCACCCGAAGAGCGTGCAGCCGCTGGATTATTTTTAGCATTTCAATATCCGGTCGAAATTCCAGGAGTGAATAATATGTATTTTTTGCGGACCGCATTAAATAGTATTCGACACCATAAAAATCTGCCGCCATTGGACGCCATGGATTTTTTGTCACTGGTAAAATCGAAAATGAAAGAAGTGGGCATGGATGAAAAATTTTTAAGCCGAGCTGTTAATGAAGGTTTTTCAGGCGGCGAAAAAAAACGAAATGAAGTGTTGCAAATGTTAATGTTGGAGCCGAAGCTGGCTATTTTAGATGAAACGGATTCAGGCTTAGATATCGATGCATTGCAAGCGGTTGCTAAGGGAGTGAATACCTTGCGAAATGGAACTCGCAGCTTTATTGTGGTGACGCATTATCAACGATTATTGACCTACATAGTGCCTGACGTGGTACATGTCATGGTCAAAGGTAAAATAATACAATCCGGCGGCAAAGAATTGGCGGAAGCATTAGAAGCAAAAGGATACGGCTGGTTAGAAAATGAGGCGGAAGTATGATCAGCACCACTCATCCTGTTACTTGGGTACAAACGTGTTTTGCCGAGCAAAACACGGGCGCAGAGCAAGCGTGGCTGTCTTTATTTCGCAAAAAAAAACTGCACGATTTTTTGCAAAAAGGATTTCCTACAAAACGCGATGAACGTTGGAAATATATCGATCTTAGTGCGCTTAGTAAAACTGCATTTTCAGCAGCCTCTCTGTCAGAGCAAAGTCAGCGCATTAAAAAATTCATTAGTGAGAGAAAATTACAAAATGACAATACCATTATTTTTATCAATGGACATTGTGCTGATATCCATATGGGGCAGTTGCCTCTCGGCCTGATCGTATGCTCCTTGCAACAAGCGTTACTCAAAGACGACATGCAAATCAAATCGTATTTGTTAACAGAGCAAGATCATTCATTTGCCGCTCTAAATGCCGCTTTGTTAACAGACGGGGTGTTTATTCAGGCGGATAAAGATGTTGTGGTAACAAAACCTATCTATTGCATTTATATCAGCACAGAACAACAGGCCTTTGTTGCTTGCCCTAACAATAGGATTGTAGCAAAAGAAAATAGCCAACTAAAACTAATAGAAGAATATGTTTCTATCGATACCGAATCCTATTTTAATAATGTCCACACGACTATTCATGCAGAAGCCAATGCCAGTGTCGAGTATTATAAAATACAAAATGAAGCGCTGTCTGCAAACCACATTGCGCATGTCACTATTTATCAACAAAAACAGAGTCAGGTGAAAACCTATTTTTTCTCTAATGGTGCAACCTTAGAAAGAGAAGATGTGTCGGTCATTCAATTGGGAGACCATGCCGAGACTAGGATGATTGGGTTTTACAAGTTAGGGCGAGATCATCAGCAAATCGATCATCATGTGCAAATAAATCATCAGGCTTCTCACGGTACAAGCACCATGTTATATAAAGGTATCGTAGATAAGAAATCGAAGGCCATTTTTAATGGCAAAGTTTGGGTGGGTCAAAAAGCTCGGAAAATCTGCGCCCACCAAGCGAATCATAATTTAATGTTATCTGACTCGGCTGAAGTCAATGCTAAGCCTGAATTAGAAATTTATGCGGATGATGTGAAGTGTGCGCATGGAGTCACGATAGGGAAAATCAATGAACAATCACTTTTTTACTTACAATCCCGGGGCATACCCAAAACACAAGCTTTAAAAATAGTAATGAACGCTTTTTTTAGCGATATGTTAAATCACATTGCTGATGACCCTATCAAACACTATATTGCATCTCAGGTAAATTATGATGAACCTGTATAAAAAAGATTTTCCCATTTTAAATCAGACTGTTCATGACAAGACATTGGTTTATTTGGATAGTAGTGCCAGCAATCAAAAACCCGAAGTGGTTATTCAAACGGTTTCTCAGTATGAAAGAATGCATCATGCCAATGTCCATCGTGGAGTGTATGAATTAAGTCGACGGGCAACAGGTGCATTTGAAGAAACCAGAGAGGCGGTGAAACAATTTATTCATGCAAACTCGTTACAAGAAATTATTTTTACTAGCGGCACAACCGCAGCCATTAATTTAGTAGCGCAGAGCTATGGAAGAACACACTTCAAGGCCGGAGATGAGATTATCGTGAGCATGATGGAACATCATTCTAATATTGTCCCTTGGCAAATGATTGCAGAAGCGACAGGTGCAATACTAAAAGTGATTCCTATCAACCTAGCAGGTGAATTAGATTTAGATGCCTATCGACTATTACTATCGCCCCGAACCAAACTCGTCGCTGTTGCTCATGTATCCAATGTATTAGGAACGATTAATCCCATTCAAGAAATCACTCGACTGGCTCATGCGCATCAAGCCGTTGTGTTAGTGGATGGGGCTCAGGCTGTTGCTCATATTCCTGTGGACGTACAAGCATTGGATTGTGATTTTTATGCTTTTTCTTCACATAAAGCATATGGCCCAACGGGCGTGGGCATTTTATACGGTAAGAGAGCGCTATTAGAAAACATGCCGCCTTATCAAGGGGGTGGTGAGATGGTTGAGCAGGTGACGTTTGCAAAAACGACTTATAATACACTTCCTTATAAATTTGAAGCGGGTACGCCAAACATTGCTAATGTGATTGGTTTTAAGGCGGCAATTGACTATGTTAAACACATTGGCTTCACTCGGGTGGTTGAGCACGATCAAGCACTATTAGCCTATGCGACTGAACAATTAACAACATTGCCAGGCATCAAATTGATTGGCACCGCGCGGCAAAAAATTGGCATCATTTCTTTTGTAATAGAGAATGTGCATGCACATGATATCGGAACGATCTTAGATCACGAAGGCATAGCAGTACGTGTTGGTAATCATTGTGCAATGCCGCTGATGCAGTTTTATCAAGAAGCCGCTTGTGTACGTGCTTCATTTGCCATCTATAATTCAATAGCAGATATCGATGCATTGATGATGGGTTTAAAAACCGTACAGAGGTATTTTAATTAATGTCTGACTTACGCGAATTATATCAAGACGTGATTATTGACCATGGCCGCCATCCTAGAAATATTGGCGAAATGCAGGATGCAACGCATCGTCAAGAAGGATTTAATCCTTTGTGTGGTGATAAAGTGAAGGTTTATATTAAACTACACGCTGATCGAGTTGAAAACATTCAGTTTGAGGGCTGTGGTTGTGCGATTTCCATGGCATCGGCTTCTCTCATGACGGAAGCATTAAAAGAAAAAACATTGGCAGAGGTCGACATCCTTTTTTCTGCCTATCATGAGTTGGTTACGTGTGGCGCCACATCCGATCACTTAGGAAAGTTAAGAGTAATGGCTGGGTTGCGAGAGTTTCCCCTACGCGTTAAATGTGCGACCTTAGCATGGCATACGATGAAAGCGGCCTTGGCGGAGAGTAAGCAAATAGTGAGTACGGAGGAATCAGTATGAAGAACACAATCGTTACCATCACAGCGGCTGCTGAAGCCCATATTCAACAGAATATTAAAAAACGGGGCAGTGGCATGGGTTTTCGGTTATCGATTAAAAAGACGGGCTGCTCTGGATATGCTTATGTGCCAGATATTATTGATAACCCAAAGGAAAAGGATATTCATATGATGGCAGCTAATGGTTTAAATGTGTATATTGATCCAGAATGCGCACCCATGATTCAAGGTATCCTGATTGATTATGTCGCGGATAAAACAGGCTTAAAACAAAAACGGTTAGTGTTTATTAACCCCAATGAAACCAATCGCTGCGGCTGCGGTGAAAGCTTTACTATAGAGTAAATCATGTTTAAACAAGACACGATTGAAGTACAACGAGATTGCGAAGCGACCTTAATTCCTTCTGGTGCCAGTGTGATTTTGCAGAAGGGGTCGCTGGTGTATATCACACAAGCATTAGGCAATTCCTATACGATCTATGTCAATGGCAATTTGGCACGAGTCGCTGGAAAAGACGGTGATGCGTTAAACAGGATTATTATGGAGGATGTGAATCCTTCTGAGTTAGTGGGCACGGTGCAAGAAAAAGTATGGGAATTATTAAGAACGTGTTTTGATCCTGAAATTCCAGTTAATGTAGTTGATCTTGGGTTGGTGTATGAATGCAATATCAGCTCGGTCGAAAAAGGCGAATGCGTCTCGATTAAAATGACCCTGACAGCACCGGGCTGTGGTATGGGGCCAGTGCTGGTTGCTGATGTAGAACAGAAAGTTCGTGCATTACCCGAGGTGGTGGATGTCAAAGTTGACTTAGTGTTTGATCCACCGTGGGAAAGAAGCATGATGAGTGATGTCGCAAAATTACAATTAGGTATGTTGTAAAAATGAGAAAGAGGAAACACTATGTCGATCCAAGAACTGATAAAAAAGCAAATTGAAGAAAATTCCATTATTCTTTTTATGAAAGGAACAGCACAATTTCCCCAGTGCGGCTTTTCTTCTCGTGCAGTCACTTTGTTGAAAAATTGTGGTGCCGCTACTTTTGCCGTTGTGAATGTATTGGAAAATCCTGAGATTCGCGAAGGGATCAAAGTGTTTTCCAATTGGCCTACCATTCCACAGCTGTATATTAATGGGGAGTTTATTGGCGGCAGCGATATTATGGGCGAACTGTATGAATCGGGAGAATTAAAAGAATTAGTGGATGCCGCAAAGTCGGTAAAAGCTATTTAAAAATCGAGTCAGTGGTTTTGAAACGATTTTTTTTTCAGTTTCTTATTAATTAAGGGCCATTGGTAGTATTATTTAAACCGTATCATCTAGGCAGTGTAACAGAGGATTCGTCGTTGCGAGGAGCGATTTTCGTTACGGTTTTAATCATTCTTAAACTGTATAAAAAATAAGGAAATAATAAAAATGTTTACTGAACAGGATGAAGGAAATGGCCTTCTTAAAACTTATTGGCCTGCAGTACGTGATCGTGTTTCTAAAATCGAACCTTTTTTTACTGCTCTAGTAGACAAATTAAACCCAGATGAAGATTTTCCGCTATATATTGCTTATTATCCATATGGATCGATTGATGCAGACACTCAAAGCACGAGATTTCCAGATTTGAATGGGGGATTTTTTCGATTATCTGATTCTAACGTGCCAAACGATCTAACAAAAAACTTGGGTTATAGTCGCAATGACACGCCTTTAGGGATGATTTTAGACAAACAAATAGAATGTTTTGTAGATTTACCTAATAAAAAAGTTACTATACCGTCCTTTATATATACTCCTGGAAAAATCTTCCCCTTTACGCAAATGTTAAATAAAAAAAATAAACGCGTGTACGCACCTTACGGATTGTTATGTTCCACGGCAGGGGCAAGATCAACATTTATGTTATCTAATATTGGATGCGCCACAAATCATGCAGCGCTACAACGAGATTTTAAAATTAAAATACCCGCTCCTAAATCATTATATGAGCATTGGCACGTATTTAAAGAAATTACTTCCAGTAAAACTCTAAAGTGTGATTGGCGATGTAGTGTTATGTATTTTTCAGAAAAATGGATAGAAAAATTACATAGGGATAAAAGCTGGATTGATTTAAAGCAATATTTACAGGAAGTTGCATGGGAACAATGTGAATATGAAATAAATCGTATTCATTATGATATAATTTTTTCTATCATTCAGGAAAATCGTAATCTAAAACCTAATCCTTATTTAACAGATACAGCGAAGCATTTATTTGCAATCGCCCTAGGTGCATCACCAGGGTATGCACCCACAATAGATAACGATTCATTACCTCTTGATATTCTTCAGACAGTATATATAGAATCTTATGGTCTAAAAAAATATATTCCTACTATATTTACTTCAATGCATTATAATTTTGAGCAAAATAAACATCCTATTTATTACTCATTACAAAACCCATCAACATTAGTGTTTTCACCTAAGTCTAGAGAAATCTCAAGTACATTAACTGAAATGAGAGAACTTGAGCATATTATGAATATATTTTTAACCGAACTTGCTCGTGATGATGGAATGTGCTCTGCTGGTTCCATTATGAATAAGATTGCAAAACAAATTAAATTGCATTATTTTCATAATAAACTGGATAGCCATAATATTGTCAAATCATCATCTGAAATTGCCATAAGTGATTCACGATTCGCTTATATGATTAGTCAACAAAATTCAAATGCTAGCTTTGCTTGTGATGGAACTTTTGTAAGGGGTTGTATTAAAATAACGTCAGTATTGTCTAAGCAGCCATTTCAAGCATTAAACTTTTCTCATTGGTAGCAAGGTTCAATGACGGTTTTTTTGGCTGCAAACAATACGCTGCTAAAGCACCTAGCATGTTTACCCTAAAGTTCCACACACTACGATGTCTTGTATGTTCTATTTGACTAC
>JAKBCU010000065.1 GCA_021807565.1 Pseudomonadota bacterium
GCTTTTACTCATCATGATAAAAAACCAAAATTAGATATTGATTCATCTAATATGGCACTGGATGCCAGCTAAAAGCATGCTGGCATGACAGGAATAGCATTGAGCTTATCCGGAATTCGCGTTTTTAGCAACTTTTTTAGCTGCGCTTATTTCCTGCGTTAAATTTTTAGCAGATTTCCATTCACCTTGATCACAAGAATCTGATCACTCTTTTTCTTCTGCATCAAGCTTTAAATCGCGTGTTTTTTTCATATAGTTGTCTCACTGGTCACTCAGATATTTTTTTGAGCTTTTCGATTGGGAATAATGGTTTTAAGAAAAATGTTATTCTTATCTTTAACAAACGGAACCCAATATGCGTAACCATTTATCTCAATAACGTATATCTGCTGATGCCCATATTTTTCTTTATTAGGATGTTCAAGAACATCTAATATTTCACCTGCTTCCAGCAGGGCAACAACGACTTCAAAGCTAACACCTCGAGACCTTATTAATGCCGTATTTTTATCGCTATCCCAATTATCAATAATGCCCATAATCCATAATATGACAGTGTGTGCCTTTTATCCACTTAGGTTGGATACCATCAGTTTTTAGAATCTGAACAAACTAAGCACCATGATCCTAAATTTAGTGGTTAAAACCGACTGCAAAGGTTTACTATATTGAATCTAAAAATTTTTTTCACTGAATGCTTCAAACCCTCATGATTTTATTCACTTTTGGTAACATTTATTTTGAGGCAATTTGAATTAGGAGCTAGTTCAGATACTGGGAGCGGTCTTCAAAAGCTGCCTAACTACTTGATTATATTTGGGCTGTGTTGGGATCGAACCAACGACCTATTGATTAAGAGTCAACTGCTCTACCAACTGAGCTAACAGCCCTGTCAAAAAATTGGGGTGAACGATGGGGCTCGAACCCACGACAACCGGAATCACAATCCGGGGCTCTACCAACTGAGCTACGTCCACCATCTAGCGGTTTTCTTGCCATGTTACATCAGGTCACACGAACCCATCTGGCGCGCCTGACAGGATTCGAACCTGTTACCCCCGGCTTAGAAGGCCGGTGCTCTATCCGAATGAGCTACAGGCGCTCATCTCAAACACAAAAGAACCGGTCCAAACCGGCTTAAATCGGGGTAGAGGGATTTGAACCCCCGACATCCTGCTCCCAAAGCAGGCGCGCTACCAGACTGCGCTATACCCCGTGTTTTATCAAGGCAACTACCATGAATGGCTCGCATAATACTCGGCAGAACGATAACAGTCAATTCTTAAAATAAGATGTTTTTTAAGAGAGATTAGGGCTTCATCAAAAGCAGCATTTCCATCCTTTTTTCGGAGAAACCGATTCGACCAAAGCAATGTTATTTTTTTTATCATAAGAATTGAAAAAAGCTTGTCTTGAATCCCAGGAAGATGCCACCTTTTTTTCTAACGCCTCCAGTTTATCTTCCTCTTCTTTTTGCCTTGATTCAAACCAAGCTATAATCGTTTTTTCAGGTGAGATAGGGTTGTCTGTTAAGTTATCAGGCCACATTTTTTCTTCTATATTGCCCTCTTTATTTAGGTTGTTTTGAATACATTGTCGCTTAGCAATATGAGATTTTTCAGCTTTTTTAATGAGATGATAGATAGATGAGAGATGCTCTTTTTCCATAGGGGCATCGATAGATTTGGTTTCTTCTTCTATGGGTTTTAATGAGGTGGATTGATTTTTGGCGCTAGGGATATTAAAGACAAGCGTATCCAGCAACGGATTTGAAAATAGTCTTAATTCAGTGAGATTATAACCGCCTTTTGCCGCAATGCTGTCAAGGTGTTGCCTGAACACAGGCAGCACTTCTTTATAAGCGTCTTCTTTTAAATAGTGAATCATTTTTTTGCGAGATTCACCAGGTCTCTGGATGGTTAATCCATCCCAATCAGTTGCCCAATGTGGTCTGATATTCAGTGGGTTACCTTGATAATCCGTATAGGATGCCCATTTATCGGTGACATCTTGCACAAAAGCCCGCCATTCTTTTTGATCCACTAACCCTGCTTCTAAGGTTAGCATTTGAATTGAACAGGTGCCCCAGGTGTTTCCCCGTTGTGCCGCCATGGTGATATCAGAGTCTCCCATAATACGCATTGCAAGCGGAAGACGCATGGGTACCGAATCTGTTTTATTGAGCCACTCATAAACGGTTATGATGGCGTCCCACCATGCTCTTTGGCAAATACTCCAATCAGGTTTGCCATTTTCACGTAAAGGAATAGGAATTTCAAACTCCATAGTTTGTGCACGTCTAGCAGGAATGTCATGACAAAAATGAATACCATTGATTAACGGTGTGATGATGTCTTCTTCGGCCGGCAATGACAACATTGCTGCATCGGATAAAAGAGAAGCTTGCCACTTAGCAGGGAGTCGTTGAATCACAGAGTGATCTTTGAGTTCGGCTACGTATTCGTTAATTTGTTGAATGTTACTTTCGGACGAGTGGGGATAGGCAGTGGATCTGTTTTCATTCCCATTATTTTTCCATGAGTTAACCCAGCAGCGAGGGTGTAAACTACACCACAGCCACTCGGCATAATAGTTCGTTTCACAGTCAGAAATAAAACGATTGGTAGCTTCTTGTAGTTGCGTTTCCGTCACATCTTGCATGACATAGGGAGGTAAAAATGCAGGTAACTCAAATCCTTTTGGTGGAGGTACAGCTAAGGCTAAACGAGGTTTTTTGGGCCTCATTCTGGCATGTGTTAGTTGATCCAGTTTAAATGTCATAGAAGTAACAACACCCAACAGTCCAAAACATCCAGCCGCTGTTTTGATAAGTTGTTGGCCCTCAGTTTGCAGATCAACAGGATCGGTGATGTGGTATCCTACCGTTTGGAGTTGACCGTAAGGATTAATGAATTCTATTTCAGTGACTAAGTCCGAAATAGTTTTATTAGCTAACCCACTACCGTGACAGATCAGTGCATTGGTTCCACCAAATGTATTTTCTAATAAAGTCACATTCAGTGGCAGTGTCCATGTGTGTGGTGTGCCATGTTTATAAAATCTATCCATCACCCATTGACGAAATTGTTCGTTGGTTGTTGCAGCACCAATCTTGCATAAGTGCTTAAATTGCCCATTTTCTTTGAATACCTTTCCAACTAGTTGAATGTCTTGTAATTGATTAGCTCGATTCAATGGTGAATGCGGTGAAGAAAGGTTGTCAGTTGTATGATCAGAAATCAAAGAGATCAGAATTTGATTGTCATCCGAAAACAAGCGCGCCTCTGTGTATTGATAACCTGATACACGCACTCGTTTGCCCAATTGGTTGGCCCAAGTGACAATATTGGCGACGCCCACTTTGGTTTTAGGAAAAAAAGTATAAACAGGCGTATTTTTGATGGATTTTCCCCAATTCTGAAATAGAGTCTTATCATGTTGGATTTGACTGCCATCTTCTTCTATCGGCGGAACAATTGATGTGGCTTTACTTGTTCTATATTGAGGATAAGTTGAAGCTTGACTGGGTGTTTGATTGCTGGGATTTGATTTGCCGCTTAACATTACAAGATCCTTTTGTCATTTTAGTAGATTAAAGATGAAGAAATGTATTGTAGCGAGTATCAGGCTCTTTGGACAGAGACTTGATATCAATGGGCTCAAATCGTTTAGTCATGGTACGTTTTGCGGCGTGGACTGAAAGAGAAAGAATTGGATGAGGAGGTGATTACTTGAATTAAATGAAAAATAGAAGATTCAAAAATGCATCCTGCCATAATGATTAGCGCTGCTTTCGATGTGGTAGACGTTGATACGTTGGGGATACGTTTTCTGCATTGCATGTCATAGTCAAAGGATGAGTTGAGAATATCAATTCAGCTATTATTTAGGTAAATATTTTTCAGAAAATATAACGTGAATGCTATTCATTTTGAAAAATTATCGAGGAACACGTTTTTTATGCTATTGATTTTGTCAAACCAGGGAAGGGTATTAATCAATCACATTACATTGCTATTGATTCACTTAGGGCGCATTTTGTTTTTTTGCATAAAAATATAGTATTCATTTCTTCGTATAGCGGCAATAATCTTATTAAACAGTATTCATTTTAATTCATCAGGTACTTGGTGAGGTTGTTTTTCAAAATTCAAATGGATATCAAAGGTTTCTTTTAGTTAAGTATTTTGAGGTTTATCTATACCCAAGGTATTTACTATACCATTTGCATGTCTTCTGGCCGCCTCACTACTAAAATAAGAGGGCGCCATAACATAAATAATTTGATCATTTGAGTTAAATTTTTCGCCATACACACCATAAGCATCATTGTTATTTGGAACAATCGCATCAATGATAATGGGTGTTTTGTTTAAGGTGAGATGAATCCAGTCTGCTTGAATGCTCTCTACTGTATCTTGATGGATTAATGGGTTACTAGGGATAAGTGGTTCATCATGGATATGGCTAGTGTGTTGTAAGGCATGTAAAATGTTATAGCATGTCCAAGCGAATAACTCGCTAGGGCTTAATTTCAGGGAAGTCCTAGTTTGCGTCATGTAGTATCGATACCGTCGCAGTGATCTGTGGTCTAGTGTACTCTTATTAGTCTGTTTCATGCAAACAGGCATACTGTTTTAAAATCTAGTGAGAACGGTCTATTTAACCCAGTGAAAATGCAGTATAGTAGTATTGTCTTGTTTTTGAGTTTAAGGTATGTCAGATGACTATGCAGCCTGAAATGAAAGACCTAGTTGCCATGAATGAATTTAAAAAAGAAGGTGTATTACTAGTCAAAAACGAATTAAATGCTATTTCCATTCATCTCTTATTAAAAGAAATTAATCAAATACGCCAAAGCGTCATGATTAAAATTAATCAGATGGAACGACCATTAAGAACTTATTCGGATATTGCGGAAAGACAACCAGGACGTCTTGACTATCGTTGTGGTTTTACCTCTGCTATTTTTAATGAAATGGGTGAGTCCATTATTCAGCTCGTTAGAAGATTATCGCCTACAATCGATTTTAGGCATTATTGGGGAGCCATTCCATCCCTGAGTGGTTCAGGGCCTACTGATATGCATAGAGATGTCTATCCTATGTTGAATACACTAGAAGGAAATGATTTGGATGAGTTGGATATCAGTCTTCCAACCTATTACATAACCGTATTAATTCCTTTGGTAGAAATCACGTTGGAAAATGGGCCCACTGAATTTATTAAAGGGAGTCATCGAATGCCAGTGGTTGATTCAACCAAAGCTGAAATTTATGCGCCGCTGTTATCACCTGGTGATATTATCATTTTTGATGGAAGAACGCTTCATAGAGGATCAGCGAACAGAAGCAATCAAGAACGATTAATTGCCTATATGACCTTTCTAGCAAATTGGTACCATGATCAAACGTTTACTATTAACGATTATCTTTTTCCAGAGTTTGCTATACCGGGTCACTAAGAGTTTTTTTGTTCTCAACGGACTTTGTTTAAAATCATTCATGTATTTTTATATATAATGTTCCATCAAATAGCATATATTTATTACCATTATCACTTTGATAAAAGGCAACGGTTGTTCCGTGTGTCATGTCTTTATTTTGAATGCGATAGGCATTGTTAACAAACATAATATCGTATTTTATTTCATCAGGGTTTCTTATTTTAATGCAATTTTCTGAAACATAAAAAATAATAGATAGTATTTTCTCATTAATATTAACGCGATGATAGCTTCCTTGATAATCAGTAGGAATATTTTTTTGGATAGGGTGATAAATCTGAGTGTATTGTTTAATAAAGCTTTGATAGATTATTTCGGTATACTCTGGGACTTTGTCAAACGAAGAGTAGCCTAATGCATGATAAATATTGTATGCGGCTTCTTCATCATTCGTGACAGTTAAGACACCTTTTTTCTGTTTTGTTGAATAAGCCCAAATATTGCAACCACTAAAGGACAAGCCTTCATACCCATACAGCACATCATCGCCGACTAATCGAATCTCAATCGCTAATCCATTGAGCAATCTGCCGGAAGCTGCTCGGGCATGTTTTAAATCGGTCATATGATGAAATACGGATGTTTCAATAATATTTTCTAGCAATCGTTTGGTATCATTTAACGTCGTATAAAAACCATTGCTATAGCAAAAATAACCATGGTCTAATATGGCTATGGAAGGATAATCGTATTTATCAGACAGATCTTCAATATACACATCTTCAACTTTTTTTCTTGAAAAATAGCTATTTTTTAAATTAAATTTTTCTATTAGATAATCATTAAATAAAGTTTCTATTTTTATATCAAAGACTTTTTCAATGAGATAACCTAGAAATAATATGGATAATTCTGAATAGTGAAATTTACACTGATTTTTATAAACTGGAGTGATTTTATTATGGCATCGATATAGGAAGGCAGCTTCATCAGGAATGGTATGGTGTTTAAAGGGTAATCCCATTTCGACTTTTTCAATTTCATCTTCTGATAAATCAAATGTATAAGGTAACCCGGTATAATAGGAACAAATATCGTGTAGAGTGAAATCGCTGCCAATTATTTTTTGAAATACAGTTAAAAATTGTTTAGAGGATGGTTGAGTACACAGCCGGTTAAAAAAATCAGCATCATCTAATATTGCATCAATGTCATACTGTTCCGCTAATAAAGACAAGCAGACGAAAGTGGTTAAATGTTTGGTAAAAGATCCGGCACAATACAATCGATTTTTGTTAACATTCCCGATAATTTGTATGGACATAGGTATACCTTTCCCTCGGTGTTTTTCTATCTTTACCTATCAGTGATTCAGTTCCAGGTTGGTGAATAGACATCATAGGGTATTGTTCGTCTAGCATCAAACAGTTTTGTCAGAAACATCCAAACCTATTTAGCTGTAGTATATTGAATCAGATTTAAGAGTGCAGTATTATTATGGCACTATCAGTTGAGACAGAGCGTTTTCACGTGTAAACAAGCCCTATATTCATAGGAAAATGAAATGAAAAAAAGAAAAAAAGCAAAAAAAAATGAAATGAGTTTTTCAACCCAAGAAGAAAAACACGTCATACAAGTGCCGCACGAATTTTATTGCCCTATTACGCGACAAATCATGCTTCAACCGGTGGTTGCTTCCGATGGTAGAAGTTATGAACGTAGTGCCATTGAACGCTGGCATAGAGAGGCTCAAACGAGCCCCTTTACACGTCAGCCTATTTCGAGCGAGTTTTACGCTAATCATGAGTTAAGCAGTTTAATAGAAGCATTTGTAACGTCTTTTCCTCAATTTCGTCAAGAGCAGATGTCGTTGGCGGAGAGCCAACTTGTTCCGGCTACTCCTGTGGAGATTAGAAGAGTTGTGATCAGACCTTTTCAGGAAAATCCACCGATTCCTCAAGCCGAGAATAGGGAAGAGAAGCATCCAGTTGAAATGGAAGAGATGAGAATGGGGGTATGCGATCAACTGACTCATACTTTCTATCGAATGACGCACCACTTGATGGGGTTTTTTGATGGAGTTCCTGATCATAAAGTAGAGAGAAGAGAACCTTTACCAGAATGGAAACTAGAGGGACAAGATTTAATTCAATTTGAGAATGAGAGGCTGAATTTTATCTTGCTTGCTCTTCGGGGAGCAGGCCCAGAGTTTCAGGTGTTAGCTGCACTCACTTTCATCCTTCTATTGAAAAACAGAGACCGAGTGGGAGCCTGGTTGCAGCATCCTTTTTTTCATCGTCCTGCTCCCAATGCAGCAGACCATGATAGGCATCTTGGTGAAGGAGTGGAACTTGACGATCACCCAAGAATCCGGCGATAGTGACTAGATATCATTTGACAGTCAACTTAATGTGATTCATATGAAATTGCTTTTTATTTTGTTGATGTTGTGTGGTTTTCTTTTAAATTCAGTGCTTGCTGATGATGCTAGCGAGTATCGATCCGCTATTCAAAATACGGCATTACATCATGTCACATACCCGTCATCGCTCACGACGCTAGAGGGTGCAACTGTTCGACTGGCTGTGTTTACTACCTATACTGGGTATACCTTATCGGATAAAGTGCTAGGCGCCACTATTTGGGCAACCGTTGCATCGGATATCCAGCCGCTTTGCACGGACTATGCGATGAAAAATCATAAAAAGAGTCGTTCGGAACCGCTGGCATTATGGATCGCTAAGCTCCTAGGATTACCCTCTGAACAGGCTGAAAAACGCTTTTTTGTCGTATTGCAAGTGCCCGTTATTCAAGCATATTACGGTTCAACACCCAGTTCTATTGGTATTTTTCGTCCTTGTACCGATCCGCGTATTGGAGCTCATTCTTATGGAACTGCGATTTGCCCGAAACAGATGAATGCAAACGATCCTTTGATTGCGTCGGACTTTAAGACCTGGTTTATTAATACTAGTATTGATGCCCATACCTTAGACCACGGCATGCCATGGACTGAATATGGTTATACGTATAATTGGAATGAACACGCTAGTGATCACCTTGGCGTATCTGAATTTGTAGTATTAAAAAATACGCCCGTGACTGTCTTAGCTAATCCCAATGATGCGACCACGCCTTATATCAGCCCGGAACAATATTGTGGTGTGCATTACTAAAGTATAAGGGGAAAATGGTTGTGTCGAAAATTTTATTTGCGCGTTGTAACCGTTCACAACGTTTTAGGCTGCAATAGCTAATGTAGTATTATTACTGATAGTGTTTTTTTGCGGTAATAAAGAAGGAAAGGCTGATTTCTCAAGATAACTTTTAACAGCGCAAGTTAAA
>JAKBCU010000066.1 GCA_021807565.1 Pseudomonadota bacterium
ACATGCTAGGTGCTTTAGCAGCGTATTGTTTGCAGCCAAAAAAACCGTCATTGAACCTTGCTACCAATGAGAAAAGTTTAATGCTTGAAATGGCTGCTTAGACAATACTGACGTTCACTATTATTCTTATTATGTCACTCCCCAGGTTGTCATCCCGAGGAGCGTTTTTTGCGACCAGGGATCTCCTGGTTCTGGTTAGTATCGGCGGTTAAAACCGTCACGAAAAGGGCTAATGCGTTAACAGTTATTGCATTGAACCTCATCCCCGTAAAAGGCAACCAATTCTTTCAGCATGGTATCAATGGGCGCCGTCTTAGCAAACGCAGAGTGCAGACCAATTGACCATTGACCTGTTTTAATATTTGCGATCACAAAATAGGAAGGAATAGAATAACTCACGGGTTGCAGTGTTTTCTTGGGAGCAGGTGAAAAAAGTGTGGTGAGTGACTCAGGGTATTTTGCCAGTAGCCAATCGCCTTGTAAAATAGCACGTTGTTTATTGTGAAGGATGGCTGAGTGTGCCTCGGATTTGACAGATAACCGACCTGTTTTGGGATCAATCGAATACAGTCCGATGGCTCTCCGCAGCACCTGGTTAACAAAAATATTATTTTTTTCAATGGCAGATAAACTTAAATCCGTTTCAAAATACAGCGGCCGTTTGTTGCTAGTTTGGCTAGAGTGAGTGAGTAGCAATTGTTTTTTTAATGAGATGCCATCCGCTTTATCGATCGCGGGTAAATTTAACAGATCTAACAGGGTTGGTGTAATATCCAATAACGCGGCTCTGTCATGGATGCTATGAGCAGGAATAGTCATCTTACCCAATCCTTGAAAGGCGAGTAACACATGATATTGCTTCAGACTGAGTACGTCAGTGCCTTGCCCAAATGACGTGTTGAGACTGAGTTTACCTTGATGCGGGGGTGGTAGATCGAGTTTATAACGAGTGATCCATTTTAATTGATCTGGTTTGCCCAAATAATTTTCCTCAGCAATGATTCTATCGCCGGGGATGCCGACGGTTGTGCCATGATCCGACAAGATGACAAGCACACTATTGTCTAACAAACCCTGTTGTTTTGCTATGTGTAAAAACGCACCTAATTGTGCATCCACCGCTTCAACGCTTTGCCCATAACGAATAGCAGCATAGGGACTGTCCATACGATGAGGATGAGCCCAGGTATAGGGCCAATGCGATACACAAAAATGCACTGCGATAAAAAGAGGTTTGTTGGAGCGATGAGACAACTGTAGTTCAATTTGTTGCAAAAAGGTGTTTGGATCGTATGTAATTGCCGCTGCTCGGTTTGCAAAATTATAAGGAAAAAGCATTTGTCCGAGCGAGCTATTCACTAATAAATTCGTGAGAGGAAAATCGCTCAACCCACCTAATATAAAATCATCAATTCCCATGCGAGGACCGATCACGTGATCAAAACCGTATTCATGGGTAATATTGCTAAATCGTTTTTCGTCAGTCGCATACAAGGTTTCATAACCAGCTGCTTTCAGTTTTTTGGCCAATGTATCATTAGCGATAATGGGCGTAGGGTCTCCTAAATTGGTGCGTGCAAAATGATGCAGAGGGTATTTACCCGTTAAAATGCTTATCCAGGAGGGAAAGGTTCTTGCTAAAGGCGTATAGGCATCTTCCATGACGGCGGCGGATGTCAGCAACTGATCCAGGTGAGGCGTATTGACTTTGTGCGGCTGATTAAAATAACCGATAAAATCAGGCCGAAGTGAATCCAGACCGATTACAATGACATTGGGTTGCTTGCTAATGCTTTTTGGATGATGGGGATGATGTGAAATCCATTGATAGTAGACATGACTGGTGAAAAATAATAAAACGAGCATCAGTAAAAGACTCGCTATGATCAAGTCACGCTTGTAAAAAAAAGCAAGGAAAAAGGCGAGCAAACTAGTTGTTGTTAATAGACTCGCTGAACCGAATCTCACGATGTGGCTCATGCGTTCTGTCCAAAATGGATAATTCGTTAACCATCGCGAAAAAAAGGAATCAGGATAGAAATAACTATTAAAACTGACAATGGCGATCGCGCCGGTTAGCCATAAGAAAATACCTAAGCCATAGGTTGCCAGATCACCCCATTTTACTAGCTGTCCGATGCGATTTGCCATCAATGCGATCCAATAAATAAAAAGGATATAGGCAGCAACTTGGATGGCAATAAAGCTCACTAAAGGAAATACAATAGAGGGATGAAGCATATTCACCGTGAGCGAACTTTTGATGAGTGAATCGAGTAAATCACTGACTCTATAATGAATGAAAAACAGACTGATCTGGGCGATGATGCTGCCCAGTGTTAATCCGGTCAGTGTAAACAATAAACGGGGGGGGTGAACTAAACTCAATTTTTTCATAACGTCTAATGATTATAAGTGATATAAAGTGGTTTCATTGCCCGTCATACATTCGCATTTCAGTACTTGACCGGAATCATTTAACTGTAACAACAGTCGCTTGGAAGAAGGCTTGTTTTCTCCGAGAGAAAGCATTTCATGGGCGATGGCTGAATATAAATGTTGTTCTAATAACTGATTAAATGAGCTTCGGCAACTCTTACGCCAAAATAGTTCATACGCTAAAAACTTGATCACGTCGGGAACATAATGCAGTTCAATTCCAAATTTTACATCCAATTGCTTAACTAAGGTTTTTATTTTTAAACGAATTATTTTTTCAATCGCTGCATAATCTAACGGAAGCAAAGGAATCACATGCATTTGTTGAATGCAATTTGTCGAAAAACGCATTTCAAGCTCAGGCATTATGGCATCAATCAATTCAGGTAAAGAAAACCGAGAAGGGTGTTCAGCTGGCTCTTCAGGCGTTGTATGGTTTAAAACCAATTGCATCAAATCCACTGTTTGACTTGACTTTTGCTGATGCTTAGTGGAGGTGAATTGGCTAATAGATTCTGTGCCAATCCGAGTCGTCATGATGAGAATAGCATGACGAAAATCGTATTTTCTCCCTTGGGGGTCAAATACGTAACCATGAATCACCATATCTTTCACTAAATCAAATAATTCAGGTGCCATTTGATCAATATGCTCAATCAAGATGACAGCATAAGGCGTTTGTTGAATGGCCTCTAATAAACGGATTGACTGTTTGGCATCAGATCGCGTCATCACATCGACTTCGGCTAATGAAGTGTAGTGTGTTTTAGTGGGTATGACGCGAAGTAATGCGTTTTGATGACCATATAAATGCTCGGCAATGGCCGTGGCTAAAGACGATTTTCCCACATCAGCTGATCCGACAAGTAATAGACTGCAGAGCGGACCTTTTTTTTCATGGAGTTTTAAGCAGGCATTTTGGAGAAGCAACCCAATGGATTCAATAGCGGCATCTTGACCGACTATTTTTTTGCGTACGGTTTCGATCAATCGTGTGGCTTGAAATGTATTTTGTTGTAAATGCGTGATGGGTATCTGTGTCCAGTTGGCAATCAGACGTGTGATTAACTGAGTTGTCACACTATTTTTATGAGGAGGTTGTTCTTGTTTTTCGTGTCTGCTGGCATAGGCTGCAGCGCTATCTAAGAGCTGCATGGCTTTATCAAAGGAAGAATGCCCCGGTAAATAATGGCTTGCCATGGCAGAAGCACTGGCAACCGTATCGTCAGAAATGATGGCATGATGAAACTGTTCCAACTCAGGTCTAGCTTCTTTTAATAAGGCTAACGTGTCGGCCTGGGTGATCTCACTGGGTTTGATCAGCGCAAATAGCGTCTCTAAATGGGCGAATGCGGCATGATCATCGCGATACAGTCGATTGGGTAAAAAAGTGATAATTCGCCATTGATCATCGGTTAAGACGGATTGGATAAGTTGTCCCAAATACCCTAATGCAGAATCCATGCGTGGAGTGAGCAGCGGTTCGATATCACTTAAGGCAACAATAAGACGTTGGTTGGATGAACGTAGATCGTCTAGTAATCGATGAAAATCCTGTGCTATTTGTTCATTCGAGACGGAATGTAAGCTAAATTTTTCCACATCAAACCCGATAAAACGCGCATTTCGTAAGCTAAGGGGTAGTGACAGGGCGGCAATATGGTGAGCAATGGCATGGATGAAAGCATTATTGATTCTTCTCGAATCAAAGCTAGTCAGCAAAAGATGGTGTTGGTGCTGTCTGCCCAATGTATCGAGTATCAGAGGGATCTGAGGGTGGTCTTTGAGCGAGGCAGGTGTTTTGTTGAAGTCTTTTTCCAATAGATTGACTGCATAGTCAGTAAAAATAGAGTGATGCATTGCCATAAGTCATCGCCTTAGAATATAAAGTCGCACCGGGTGGTAGTGGAGTCAGGTCAGTTATTAGGCGAATTATCTGCTTTTTTGACTATTGAAACAATATAAAAGTGACGCATTTTAACTGTTGAAGTGAGGTTTAAAAGTATCGAGCTATGTCCGTTAAACGGTTCTGTCACCAATGCTGATGACCGAATTAAGGTTAAATATCGAATTTAATACCTTGTGCTAGCGGTAACGTCTGACCCCAGTTGATCGTATTCGTTTGACGGCGCATATAGTTTTTCCAAGCATCGGAGCCGGCTTCTCTTCCGCCCCCCGTCATTTTTTCTCCACCAAATGCGCCGCCAATTTCTGCGCCTGATGTGCCAATATTAATATTGGCGATGCCGCAATCGCTACCCATGGCAGATAAAAAGAGTTCTGCCTGGTGTAATTCCTGAGTAAATAAGGAAGATGACAGTCCGAAATCCGAATCATTTTGTAGCGCAATCGCCTCAGCTAACGTATGGTATCGCATGAGATAGAGAATGGGGGCAAATGTTTCTCGTTGCACTACTTCCCATCGGTTGTCCGCTTCAACTAAAGTAGGTTCAACAAAAAATCCCGGGCGATTTAGACGATTTCCACCCACTAAAATAGTTCCTCCTTGTTTTTTGATGTCATTGATGCTGGCTTCAAACTGAGCGACTGCGGCCGCATCAATTAAAGGGCCCATGAGATTTTTTTCATCGAGCGGATCACCAAGGGTTATTTTTCGATAAGCGTTAGTGAGCGCGGATACGACCGTATGATATATTTTGTCATGAATGATCAGTCTTCTTGTGGTGGTGCAACGTTGACCGGCGGTCCCGATGGCGCCAAATACGATGGCAGGAATGGCAAGGTTTAAATTAGCGGTTTCATCTAAAATAATAGCATTGTTGCCGCTCAATTCTAGTAATGTTCGGCCTAATCGTTTGGCTACCTGTTGCTTGATTAATTTTCCAACTGGGGTTGATCCTGTAAAAGAAATGAGAGCAACTTGTGTATCATTGATGAAATGATTGACCAACTCATTTTTATCGGTGATAAAAAGAGAAAAGACACCGGAGAGCTGATGTTGTTCCATGACTTGATTGCAGAGATGTTGTACGGCAATCGCGCATAAAGGGGTTTTAGGAGAGGGTTTCCATATCACCGTATTGCCGCAAATAGCTGCAATAAACGCATTCCAAGCCCAGACAGCCACTGGAAAATTAAAAGCCGTTATTACGCCCACTATACCAATGGGATGCCATTGTTCATACATTCGATGTTCAGGACGTTCTGAATGCATGGTATTACCATAAAGCATGCGAGATTGGCCTACGGCTAAATCAGCCATATCAATCATCTCTTGAACCTCACCTAAGCCTTCTTGTTTTGATTTTCCCATTTCTAGGGAAACAAGATGGCCGAGTGATTCTTTGTGTTGACGTAATAGATTACCGAGTTGTCGAATGATTTCACCCCGTTTTGGGGCAGGTAGGGTTTGCCAGGTTAGCCAAGCACGTTTTGATTGAAGAATAAGGTATTCATAATCAGAGAAGGAGGAGTTATAGACGCTAGCAATCTCTCGTTCATTAGTAGGGTTATACGAAATAAGGTTGCCCTGATTTGTTGTTTTGCTCCACCAATCAGCACCCGTGCTTGCGCCAGCATTGTGTTTGTTTAAATGTAGCGATTCAAGTCTATTCATAGTACCTACGCGTAATAGTTGCCAAAACGATTTTGAAGAAATGCAGATAAAGAAAATTGTTCTTGCTTGATTAATCCATGGTAATGATTTGGATTGGTTAGTACGATATCGACTACACAGCAAATACTGGATGCGGTAGTGTGCTGAATGGCATGCCAAACCGTATTATCGATCGTTTCTGTGTAGAATTTTTTAATATAACTTTCTTCGGTAAAGACACTTTGCTGCATGCCAGTGACAGACACATAAATCAGCACCATATCTTGAGCGATGCGCGGTAATGCATTTTCTAAGATGCGTTTTAATGTGGGTCTATCATTATTTAATTTAAGATCATTCATTAAAAAGCGCATTTTAGCGCAATGTCCAGGATAACGAATCGTTTTATAATTTAATGAGTTCACTTTACCTGCATAGGTTGAAACAAGACTGCCTATACCGCCTGAGGTATTAAACGCTTCATAGATTAAACCGTCCACTTCGATTTCTTCAATATCATCTAGGGGTAATAACTTCACTTCCTCTCCCCGTTCAATGGCATGACATAAGTTGCCATATTCATTAATGAGACCATCGGTTGACCAACTTAACGAATACTGTAATGCATTGCTCACGTGCAACGGTAACGCACCCACACGAAGTTTGACTGCATCGAGGGAGTCAAAACGTTGCATTAAATCATGAGCGGCTATATTGATGAAGCCCGGCGCCAGTCCACACTGAGGGACAAAGGCAGTGGTTGCATCAGCCGCTAATTCAGTAATTCTATTTGTCGTTTGCACATCTTCTGTTAAATCAAAATAGTGGATCTTGCACGCATGTGCTGCATGTGCAATGTGAATGTTGCAAAAAAAAGGGAGAGATGAAACAACCGCATGAATGTTATGTTGTTGCAAGAAAGTTTGGATTTGTTCAGGGTGCGTCGCATCGAGCTGAGTCAATCGTATTCTTGTATTGGATTCCGCGAGGTGTTTTAGTGCAGGGGTATGAATGTTGATGTCAGATAAATGAACTTGGTAATCGGGCTGTTTTGACAGTAATAAGGCAATGAGAGAACCAATTTTTCCTGCGCCTATAATGAGTACGTGATGCATGCTATCCTTATTGTGTATAAAGTTCCATTGACTGAGGTTGCGCCAAGCTTGGGATACGTATTACAACAAAAAAACAAACACTATTCTAGTGTTTTTAGACGATAAAGTTGAGTGAAATAAATCAGATTAACTGATCATATACGTTCCGTTTGCAACCGCAATTAACACATCGTCCTCGTTCAATAATTCAGTGCGGGCAAACGTCACTTTATTACCACTATGAAGCACTTGCGCTTTGGCAATAAAATGATGACCTCGACCGGGTTGAATATAATCGACATGCAGATTGATGGTGCTGGCTTTACTTAAGCTGGCGGCAATTTGGGTTAACGTCTGGTTTGGTTTTTTATGGATCATGGCTACCATCGCAGCGGCACCCCCTGCCATATCCAGTACAGAAGAGATCACTCCACCGTGTAAGATATTATGCATATAATTACCAATCAACTCTTCTTTCATGGCAAAGCTCAGTGTAATCGTATCGTTCTCAACCTGCTCAAGCTTAAGCCCCAGCATGCGGTTAAAGGGAATTTCATGGATAATCTTTGTAAATAATGTTAAGGCAGAAACGTAAGCGCTTTCCATGGGGGAAGGTTATCCGTTTTGTGAGCCAGGAGGAACAAGCGTGGTATGAAAAGGCGATAATCTAGAAAAAGCGTGTGTTATAGCTTCGTTGATTTCCTTCGCGTCAATTAAGTTCAAACTGGAGCCGAACAGTTCGCTTTTTGAAATCTCGGCCAAGCCTTGTAGAGCAGGGGAATCTTTAATACCTTGAATAAAGATATCCAGTTTCGCGATAAGCTGACCTGTATCATCATAGACCCCCTGGCGCAATACAGCCAATTGGGGCAACTGTAAGCTGGGATTCTTTATTTGTGCGGCCAGATTACACATCTCATAAAGAGCAATGGCAATGGACTGAATCAATAGGTTAATTGGTTGTTGCTCAACACGAGCAAGTGACTGGGATGCAGAAAATACCTCTTTGAGTTGTTGGAGCTGATCCAATAAGCGAGTGTTGTCCACATTAACGAGTGCATTATAATCAAAGGAAGATCCTGGTACTTTCGTTTGAACAAATGCCGCAATACAAGCTAACATGAGTTTGTGCTGTATGAAGGGAGTGAGTAATTGGTCTTTTGTGAGTGAAACCCCCTCTAGTCCTGACATGACGTTTGTAATGATAAGGCTTGTATCGAGTTCCTGTGGCAGCAGGTTATTTTTCTGCAGACATGCGATAACTGCCTTGAGTACAGTTTCTAATTGATCTCGATTCATAGACATACAATCCCCTCACTATTTAGCCTATTCCTCGAAAGTATAGCATAAGAAATAGGAACTCTTTTCGATTGCTTTTTACGGTGTATTATTCCAGTATCGTGTCATCATGGCAACCCAGTCTACCGTATTAAAAATAGCGATTCCTACTCCTTTGCGAAGGTATTTTGACTATTTGCCCGCAAAAGAGACGGATATTGGGCAACTTAAACCAGGGGTCAGGGTACGCGTACCATTTGGTCGAAGGCAGTTGATTGGCATATTCATAGGCTTAAGCTCCACATCGGATGTTTCTATAGACAAATTAAAGCCAATAGAATGTGTGATTGATCAAGAGCCTGTGATACCCGAGGACATCATGCAGCTTTAGA